>NZ_JAZDCU010000006.1:0-308318 GCF_036324085.1 Pseudomonas auratipiscis | reverse complement strand
CGGAGCGCAGCGTAGGGCCGAATGCAGGGACACACGGTTTTGGTTCCTTTTGCCAAGACAAAAGGGACCCGCCGTAACGGCGGAAGGGGCCAACAGCGGCGCCGCATTGAATGGATAAGCTCACAGACTCAAATCCCAGCCCAGCCCAGCCCAGCCCAGCCCAGCCCAGCCCAGCCCCAAGATCATGCCCTGGGATTTCGTGAAGGACCTTTTTTATATCAGCGTTGCAAGTGATAGACCCGCTCCAACAAGCGCGTGGCGCCAGCCTGTTGGAATTTCGGACTCTCGGCCAGCACATCATGCGATACCCGCTCACGCGGCTGCCAGGCGGCGAACAGCGCCTGCACTTCGTCATCGACGACAGCAAACGGCGGCCCGTCGATCTGCGACTGGTCGTAGTCCAGGGTGATCAACAAGCCCTTCACCGGTGGCGCAAGCAGGGTCTGCAAATGCTCGACATAACGCACGCGCATAGGCGCGGGCAGCGCGATCAGTGCAGCTCGATCGTACAAAGCAGCACACGCGCCGACGTCTTCAGCGCGTAAGGCGAAGAAATCACCGCAGCGAATTTCAATGGCGTCGCAGCGAAAAACCTTGAACGGACCTTGCTGAGTGATCTGGGGCTGCAACTGATGCTCAGCGAAAAAATCCTCCACCGCACGCTCCGACAGCTCCACCCCAAGCACCTGCAGGCCCTGCCCTGCCAACCAGAGCATGTCCAGGCTCTTGCCACACAGCGGCACCAGCACGCGCGCTCCAGGCGCCACCGCCAATGTCGGCCAGTACTGTTGCAGGTGACCGTTGACCTGAGACTGGTGAAAGCCAATCTGATTATTGTTCCAACGCGAATGCCAAAACGCTGCCTGCATGCCTCACCTCGATAAATTCGATCAAATACTGCGAAAACTTATATTAGATTTAGATCAATGCTTTGCCCGAAGATGAGCACATCTTAACGTCCGGAGCACCCTGATGCTGCCCAGCCTGTTCATTTCCCATGGCTCGCCCATGCTCGCCCTGGAGCCAGGTGCCAGTGGCCCTGCCTTGAAACGCCTGGCTGCTGCATTAAAACGACCCAAAGCAATCGTGGTGGTCTCAGCACATTGGGAAAGCCGGGAGTTGCTGGTATCCAGCAGCCCCACCCCGCAAACCTGGCACGACTTCGGCGGCTTCCCCGCCGCACTGTATGCCGTGCAGTACCCTGCCCCCGGCGACCCGGCCCTGGCTCAACGGGTAACAGAACTGCTCTGCGCGGCCGGCATGCCAACGCGCCTCGACCCCCAACGCCCCTTCGACCATGGCACCTGGGTTCCTCTGTCGCTGATGTATCCCCACGCAGATATTCCGGTGGTACAGGTTTCCCTTCCCACCCAGCTTGGGCCGAAGTTTCAGGAACTGGTGGGCAGCGCGCTGGCGAGCTTGCGTGATGACGACGTTCTGCTGATCGGCTCCGGAAGCATCACCCACAACCTGGGCGAACTGGACTGGCGCGCAGGTCCGCAAAGCATTGAACCCTGGGCGCTGGCGTTTCGGGACTGGATGATTGAAAAACTGCAGGCAGATGACACCCAGGCCTTGCATGATTACCGGCACCTGGCGCCCTTTGCCATGCGCAATCACCCTAGCGATGAGCATTTATTGCCCCTGTACTTCGCTCGAGGTGCGGGTACGAAGTTCGCAATCGTTCACCAGGGCTTCACCCTCGGGGCGCTGGGCATGGACATCTATCGCTTCGATTGAAATAGCCTGGGCAAAAAAAATCCCCAACTCAGTCGGGGATTTTTTTGTGCTCGCGGATCAGTCTTCGCGATAACGGCGCAGCTTCAGCTGCTTACCGGCAACGCGAGTGTCCTTGAGCTTGGCCAGCAGACGCTCCAGACCCTCTTCCGGCAGTTCAACCAGGCTGAAGCTATCACGCACCTGAATGCGGCCGATTGCTTCGCGGGCCAGGCCGCCTTCGTTGAGGATGGCGCCGAGCAGGTTCTTGGCAGCGATGCCATCACGCGCACCCAGCGCGGTACGGCAGCGTGCACGGCCTTCGCCCAGCGGCATTGGCGCACGACGCTCACGCTCGCCACGGTCTGGACGATCGCCAGAGCGCTCACGCGGAGCGGAGGTCGGAACCAGCGGTTGCTCCTTCTCGACAGCTTCCAGGGTCAGGGCCTGACCGTTGGTAGCCTTGCGCAGCAGCGCTGCGGCCAGGGCACGCGGGCTGCAACCGATGTCGGCAGTCAGGCGATCGAGCAGATCACCATGGGTCGACTCGGCGTCGGCAACCAGTGGCGCCAGGCTGTTGGTCAGCTTCTTGATGCGAGCATCGAGAACGGCCTGGGCATTTGGCAGACGAACTTCTGCAACCTTCTGACCAGTGACACGCTCGATCACCTGCAGCATACGACGCTCACGCGGCGTTACCAGCAACAGTGCACGACCTTCGCGACCGGCACGACCGGTACGGCCGATACGGTGAACGTAGGACTCTGGATCGTACGGCATGTCAACGTTGAACACGTGAGTGATGCGCGGCACGTCCAGACCACGAGCGGCAACGTCGGTAGCAACGACGATGTCCAGGCGACCATCCTTGAGCGAGTCGATAACGCGCTCACGCTGGTTCTGGGCAATGTCACCATTCAACGCAGCAGCCTTGTAGCCTTTGGCTTCCAGGGCGCTAGCCAGGTCCAGGGTGGCTTGCTTGGTACGCACGAAGGCGATCAGTGCGTCGAACTCTTCCACTTCCAGCAGACGCAGGACAGCGGAGACCTTCTGGTCAGCGTGGACCATCAGGTGAGCCTGCTCGATGGCAGTCACGGTCTGGGTTTTGGTCTGGATCTTGACGTGCTTCGGATCACGCAGGTGACGTTCGGCAATTGCACGGATGGAGGCCGGCAGGGTTGCGGAGAACAGTACGGTCTGGCGGGTTTCCGGCATGGCCTTGAAGATGACTTCGAGGTCATCCATGAAGCCCAGCTTGAGCATTTCGTCAGCTTCGTCGAGCACCAGGTGATTGACGGTTGCCAGGACTTTCTCGTCGCGACGCAGGTGGTCGCACAGACGGCCAGGGGTGGCAACGACGATTTGCGCGCCATTGCGAATTGCTTTCAGCTGTGGGCCCATTGGGGCACCACCGTATACGGCCACCACGGTAACGCCAGGCATCTGCTTGGAGTAGGTTTCAAAAGCGGTGGCTACTTGCAGCGCCAACTCACGGGTTGGCGCCAGGATCAGGGCTTGCGGCTCGCGCTTGCTCGGGTCGATGCGGTGCAGGATTGGCAGAGCGAAAGCGGCAGTTTTGCCGGTACCTGTCTGCGCCTGACCGATCATGTCATGACCGGCAAGAATAATCGGGATCGATTGCTGCTGAATGGCCGATGGCTCTTCGTAGCCAGTAGCCACAACGGCGGCAACAATACTTGGATGAAGATCGAGAGCGGCGAAGCCGCCGGTTTCCTGGGTCATGGGTCTGCCTCTAAGTGCATCCGCAAAGACCCATGCTCCAAAGCTGCGCATGCCTTGTAAGACCCGAAAGTCACCCTGGCAGCTTTGTCGGCGGGGATTTGCGAAAACGATTGAAGAAAAAAAAGGAACGTCAGGGAGCGTCCGCAGGGCGGACGCGCAGCCGAAGCTGGCTTCGGAAATGCACTACCTAAACGAGGTCTGGTAAAAGACCGGCGCGTACTATACCTGAATTCCAAAATCGCGGGAGATTTTTTTATTCCAACGCGCCTGTCCCAAGCCACGCTACGGCGGGCCTGGGGCGATAGGCTTGCAAATGGCTGAAACGTTTTTCCTGCGCCCGCTGCACCAGGCGTCTCACGTAGCCGGGCGGATCGCTGCGATCAAGGCATCCAGCGAGTAGCCAAGACGCGGGGCCAGGGCTGCGGCGCGAGCCTGGAGCCCGGCCATGTCCAGTTCCTGGTCGAGGTCGGCTGGAACGATGATAATCACATTGCCCTCCTTGACCGGCAGCTCCCAATAGTGACGATGATAAAGCCCACGCAGCAATGCGGCGCCCAGTGGCTTGCCATCATCGCCGGCCCACTGGTTGATCACCAGCCAACCATCAGGATTCAAGCGCTTCTGGCAGTCTTCGAGGAAACGCCACGCCAGATGGGCCACACCCGGCCCATGATCGGTATACAAGTCGACGAAAATCAAGTCGGCAGACTCGGCAGAACCCAGCAACTCCATGGCATCGCCAATACGGATATACAGGCGCGGATCATCATCCAGGCCCAGATACTCGATGGCCAGGCGCGGCACATCGGGACGCAGCTCAATGGCCTCGACGTCTTCCAGCGGCAGGAACTTGAGGCAGGCCTGGGTCAAGGTTCCGGCGCCCAGACCAAGAAACAGCGCGCTTTCGGGCTCGGCGTGACACAGCGCGGCGATGAACATGGCGCGGGTGTAGTCGTATTCCAGCCAGCTCGGATCGGCGGTAAACACGCAGCTCTGCTCGATGGCTTCACCGAATTCGAGAAACCGATAGTCCTCGACCTCCAGGACGCTGATGGTGCCGTATTGGTCCTGCACCTGGGCCAGCACCCGCTCCACCCGTTCCACTGTCATGCTGTCTCCCGGCTTACGCCGCTGCTTCGAGCAAAACAGCCATTGTCCGTCAATGGCGCCAGTGCAACAAGGCGTGCCGCAACTGTTAACATGGCAGGCAGCCCCTTTCCGACCTGACCGAGCCCGTGATGAATCAACCCTGGAGCCCTGACAGCTGGCGCGCCCTGCCGATCCAGCAGCAACCTTCCTACCCTGATGCCGAGCACCTGCTCAAGGTCGAACAGACCCTGGCCAGTTACCCGCCGCTGGTATTCGCCGGCGAAGCCAGGGAACTGCGCCGACAGTTTGCCGAAGTCACCCAGGGCCGCGCGTTTCTTCTGCAGGGCGGCGATTGTGCAGAAAGCTTCGCCGAGTTCTCGGCGGCCAAAATCCGCGACACCTTCAAGGTGCTGCTGCAAATGGCGATCGTCATGACGTTTGCCGCCGGCTGCCCGGTGGTCAAGGTCGGGCGCATGGCCGGGCAGTTTGCCAAACCGCGCTCGGCAAATGATGAGACCGTTGCCGGGGTGACTCTGCCGGCCTACCGTGGCGATATCGTCAATGGTATCGGCTTCGACGAAAAAAGCCGGGTACCCGACCCGGAACGCCTGCTCCAGGCCTATCACCAGTCCACCGCCAGCCTGAACCTGTTGCGCGCCTTTGCCCAAGGTGGTTTTGCCGATCTGCACCAGGTGCACAAGTGGAACCTGGACTTCATTGCCAACTCGGCACTGGCAGAAAAGTACAGTCAATTGGCTGACCGTATCGACGAAACACTGGCCTTCATGCGTGCCTGTGGCATGGACAGTTCACCGCAATTGCGTGAAACCAGCTTTTTCACCGCCCATGAAGCGCTGCTGTTGAATTACGAAGAAGCCTTCGTACGCCGCGACAGCCTGACCAACGACTACTACGACTGCTCGGCGCATATGCTTTGGATCGGCGACCGCACGCGCCAACTCGACGGTGCACATGTGGAGTTTTTGCGCGGGGTGAACAACCCTATCGGGGTCAAGGTCGGCCCGAGCATGAATACCGAGGAGTTGATCCGCCTGATCGATGTGCTCAACCCGGACAATGACCCCGGCCGCCTCAATCTGATCGTACGCATGGGTGCCAGCAAGGTCGGTGACCACTTGCCGGCACTGATTCGCAGCGTCGAGCGCGAAGGACGCAAAGTGCTGTGGAGCTCCGACCCGATGCACGGCAATACCATCAAGGCCAGCAGCGGCTACAAAACCCGCGATTTCGCGCAGATCCTCAGCGAGGTCAAGCAGTTCTTCCAGGTGCACCAGGCCGAGGGTAGCCATGCCGGTGGCATTCACATTGAAATGACCGGACAGAACGTCACCGAGTGCATCGGTGGCGCCCGCCCCATTACCGAAGACGCCCTGTCAGATCGCTACCATACCCATTGCGATCCGCGCATGAACGCCGACCAGTCCCTGGAACTGGCCTTCCTGATCGCCGAGACTCTCAAACAAGTCCGACGCTGAAGGTGCTGTGGGCCAGTGCCGGGCGCAACCGCGCGGCACTGGCTCGAGGACAATTCAGCTGCAAGCGGCTCAAGCCCAGCCACCTCGCCATGTTCCACAGGCTGTCAGCCAGCGCTTGCACCCCAGCATCGTCCAGGCCCTGGACTTCCTCGTGCACCGCATGGATCGCCAGGCAGTCGCCGGCCCGATCTGCGCGCAAATCCACACGCGCGGCGATCCGTTCATGATGTAGAAACGGCAGAACATAATAGCCGTAGACCCGTTTGTGCGCCGGGGTATAAATCTCCAGCCGATAACGGAAATCGAACAGGCGCTCGGTACGCCCCCGCTCCCAGACCAACGAATCGAAGGGTGACAGCAATGCGCTGCAGGCAACTTTACCCGGCAGCCGCACAGCGCCAAGGCAATAGGCTGCCTGGTTCCAACCTTGCACGGCACAGACTTGCAACTGCCCCTGCTCCACCAATTCGGCAATGCGATCACGGCTATCTGCCGGGCTGAGTCGATAGTAGTCGCGCAGGTCTTTTTCGGTCGCCACGCCCAAGGCAGTGGCCGCTTGCAGGAGCAGCCCGCGCTGAGCCTGCGCTTCGTCGAGCAATGGTTGCTGCAGCAATGCCGCTGGCAGCACCCGCTCAGGCAGATCGTACAAACGCTCAAAACCCCGTCGCCCGGCAACGGTCACCAGGCCTGCAGCAAACAACCATTCCAGCGCATGCTTTTCTGCGCTCCAGTCCCACCAGGGTCCGGCACGCACCTCACGGGTGGACAGGCTACCGGCAGCCAAAGCGCCCTGAGCGGTGACTGCAGCCAGAACACGGGCAATGGTTGGCTGCTGCTCACGACCGAAACGTGCCAACTGCTGGTAGATACCCTGTCCTTGGCGCGCACGGTCCATGCGCCAACGGAGCATGGGATACAACGCCAGCGGCAGCAACGAAGCTTCGTGGCCCCAGTATTCAAACAGTTTGCGCTGGCGCCGCTGGCCCCAGGCAATCTGGTCAAGCAGCGCCTGTGGATAACTGCCCAGTCGCGAAAATATCGGTAGGTAATGCGAACGCACCAAGGCGTTCACCGAGTCGATCTGCACCACACCCAGGCGCTCCATCAGCCGTTGCAGATGCGCGGCACTCACCTGTGAGCGCGGGGTGCGCCCAGCAAAGCCCTGGGCCGCCAAGGCCAGGCGGCGCGCCTGCGCCAGCGAAAAGGATTGTGTGGTAGGCATGCCCGACTCCTTCTGAACAAGCCCACTTAAGGTAGTAGTGACGCCTGCCGGACGCGACTCATTTTTTTAACGGGTCGTCCCAGAATGGCCGCTCCACCTCTTGCAGCACATCAACCCGGCTCATGCCGATATCGTGCAGTGCGGCATCACTCAGGCGCGCCAGTTCCATCCGTTGCCGGTGCAACTGCCGCCAGCGCGCCAACTGTTGAATGACAGCCTCAATGGCATGGCTGAAGCCGCCATGAGCAAAGCGCGGATGCATCAGGACATGTGCTTTCTGACCTTTCATCGTCTTACCCTCCGTGTGGGATGACGACAGTGTCAGCGCAGGCCTAAGATCAATCCAACGAATGTTTCTTATGCAATACATCTAGGAGATTGATGCCTTGTCCCAGTATCAGAGTATCGACTCCGACGTCCTGCGCACCTTCGTCGCCATCGCTGAACACGGTGGTTTCACTCGCGCTGGCGAAGTGGTGAACCGCACTCAGTCGGCCGTCAGCATGCAGATGAAACGCCTGGAAGAAGACATCATCCAGCGCCAGCTGTTCGAACGTGACGGCCGCCAGGTACGCCTGACCGCCGAAGGCCAGGTACTGCTTGGCTACGCCCGGCGCATCCTCAAACTCCATGGTGAAGTGTTCAACACCCTGCGCATGCCACACATGGTCGGCATGGTGCGCATTGGCACGCCGGATGACTATGCCATGCGTTTTCTGCCCGGCATTCTTTCCAGCTTTGCCCAGGCCTATCCACTGATCCAGGTCGAGGTTCATTGCGAAAGCTCGCGCCAGCTGATGCAGCGCCAGGACCTGGACATGACCATCATCACCTGCGAGCCCGGCCATGAAGTCGGTCAATTACTGCGCCGCGAGCCTGCGGTGTGGGTTCAGGCCCAGGGCTTCTGCCCGCACGAACACAATCCGCTGCCGCTGGCCGTTTTCAATACTGACTGCTGCTGCCGGACTTGGGCCTGCAACGCGCTGGATACGATCGAAAAGGAATACCGGATCGCCTACACCAGCGCCAGCACCCCGGCAATCATGGCGGTGGTCAGCGCTGGCCTTGCGGTCACGGCACAATTGCAGAGCCTGATTACCAGCGATTTGCGCGTGATAGGCGAAGCGCAGGGCCTGCCGGTCTTGCCGACTGCCAGTATCATGCTGCTGCGCAACAACAGCAGCCAGTCACAGATGACCGACTGCATGGCCGACTACATCGTTGAAGGCTTCAGATCTTGAACGCCAGCATCACCGCGCAGACCACCAGGAAGCCACAGAACAGTGAGCGCAGGACTTTTTCGGGCAGCGCGTGAGCCAGCTTTACCCCCCAACTGATGCTCAACAGCCCACCCACTGCCAGCGGGATCCCCATGCTCCACTGCACATGCTGGTGAACACCGTAGGTCAGCAGGGTTACGGCCGTACTGGGCGCCGCCAGCGCCAGTGAGAGCCCTTGGGCAACCACCTGTGTGGTACCGAACACACTGGTCAACACAGGGGTGGCAACTACCGCCCCACCGACACCAAACAAACCGCCAAGCACTCCAGCGCCTGCGCCCAGCACACCGAGCCAGGGCCATGGATAGCGCAGTTCAGTGGAAGGCTGTGTCTGGCGCATGAACATGCGCGCCAGGTTCCAGGCAGCCAAGGCAACCAGGAACATGACAAAGGCAAAACGCATGGACTGTGCGTCGACGTCCACAGCCCAGATCGAACCTAGCCAGGCAAAAACAAAGCTGGCAACTGCCAATGGCAACGCGTGGCGCATCTCGATCCGGTTGCGCTGGTGATAGCGCCACAGCGCCAGCAGCACGTTCGGCACCACCATCACCAAGGCCGTACCTTGCGCCAGTTGCTGATCGAGCCCGAACAACACTCCCAGCGCCGGAATCGCGATAAGCCCACCACCAATACCAAACAGCCCTCCGACCGTCCCCAGTGCAGCGCCCAGCGCTATATACATCACCCACTCAATCATTACGCCTCACCACAATTGCAGTTTCATCAACCCAGTGGCGGCATGCTACCGACCTGATGCTAGCGGGGAAACGCATAGCAACGCACAATGGCTATGCACATTACGCAAAAGCAGATCCGCACGATATGAACCCCGATGCACTCACCGAGCAACTCGGCCTGTTTCTCGATGTACTGGAGAGCGGGAGCTTTTCAGCGACTGCCCGTCGCCATCCGCTGACCCCTTCGGCCGTGGCAAGACGCATCGACTCTCTGGAAAACACCCTCGGCAGCCGCCTGTTCATACGCAGCACCCACGCTGTACGCCCTACTCCAGCAGGTAATGCATTTGCCGAGCGAGCCCGGCGTATCGTCGAAGAGCTGCGCCTGGCGCGAGCCGAAGCGGTGTCGTTGAGCAACGCCCCGGAAGGCCTGATTCGGGTCGACGCCCCCGCAGCATTCGGCCGTCGCCATTTGGCGCCGGCCATTGCTGATTTTCTCGTAGCCCACCCAGGCCTCGATGTGCAACTGCGCCTTATCGACAGCTTTATCGACTTGCATGGCGCCCATCTGGGTAAAGTCGACTTAGTGTTGCGTGCCGGCCCCTTGGCCGATACCCGTCTGGTTGCTACGCCGCTGGCGTACATGGTGCGCATCGCCTGCGCGAGCCCGGCCTATCTGGCTGCCCGCGGGGTTCCTGCCAGCCCCGCAGAACTGCCCGGGCACGACGGCCTGGACTGGGACGGCCTGGCCCCACCCTTCGCCTGGCGCTTTGTCGTCGATGGACAACTGCGCCTGTCCCGACCTACACGCATGCGCATGAGCGCCAACAACGCCGAGACCCTGCTATTCGGGGCATTGGCAGGCCTTGGCATTGCCCATTTACCCACGTGGCTGATCAGCGAATACCTGCTGCGTGGTGAATTGCTGCCGCTGTTTTGCGAAAGCGGCCTGCCTGCCCCCGAGTCCAGCGGCATTTATGCCCTGCGCCTGGAACACGAAACGAACTCTCGTAGCCGTTTGTTGCTCGAATTTCTCAAGAGCCGCTTCAGTCCCGTCCCGCCCTGGGACCTGGCGCTGCAAAGTGAGCTGCGCGGGTAGTCAGCGCGCTAATTACCCGCGTGATAAATTCCAAGGATCTAACGAGTTAAAGGATGCGCATGAACGCCGACCCTAAAGCACCTGAACCCTGCCAAGAACTGTTGCTCGATAACCAGGTGTGCTTTGCCTTGCATTCGACTTCGCTGCTGATGACCAAGGTCTACAAGCCACTGTTACAGAAGCTTGGGCTGACTTATCCACAGTACCTGGTGATGCTGGTACTTTGGGAAGAAGAGGGTCTGACCGTCGGTGAAATCAGCCAGCGCTTGCTCACCGATCCTGGTTCGCTCACACCGCTGCTCAAACGCCTGGAAGCTGAGGGCCTGCTCAAGCGTACGCGCAGCCGCGAAGATGAACGCGTGGTGCTGGTGCACTTGCTCGACCCCGGACGTGCCCTGCAAGCACAGGCAAAGGCGGTTCCCCAGTGCATCCTGGCCGCCAGTGGTGAGAGCATCGAGCGCTTGCAACAATTGCAGGCCGACTTGCTGGAATTGCGTGCCAACCTGCAAAAAAGCCTCTGAACGCTAAGCTGTGAGTGACCACTTGTAAGCTGGTCCAAAAATTATCTTGCGCACTAAATAATCGTGCGCTAATTTAATTTCCGTCCCCACTCAGCGCCACGGCGCACCTTTGAAAACGAGGCTCAAGATGCAAAAGGTCACTCCGCTTTACATTGCCGAAGCCAAGTCCACCGGCGGTCGCGACGGCAGCTCGCGCTCCAGCGACGGCAAACTCGAAGTCAAGCTGAGCACTCCCAAGGAGTTGGGCGGTGCGGGTGGTGAAGGCACCAATCCAGAGCAACTGTTCGCCGCCGGCTACTCGGCCTGCTTTATCGGTGCCCTGAAGTTCGTCGCCAGCCAGCAAAAAAAGGCGCTGCCAAACGATAGCTCGATTACCGCCAAGGTCGGCATCGGCCAGATCCCAGGTGGTTTTGGCCTGGACATCGACCTGCATATCGCGTTGCCAGGCTTGCAACAAGCAGATGCGCAAGCGCTGGTAGATGCCGCCCACCAGGTGTGCCCCTACTCGAACGCCACTCGCGGCAACGTTGATGTACGCCTGCACGTCACGGTCTGAAGATAAAACCCAGGCGTAAAAAAACCCGGCCGAGGCCGGGTTCTTTATTCGCGCAGACGCCAGGTTTAAACCTTGGCGCGGCCCTTGTAGGAGCCACCTTCGCGGGTATCGATCTCGATCATGTCGCCGATTTCGATGAAGTCGGCAACGCTCAGTTCGGTACCGTTCTTCAGTTTGGCAGGCTTCATGACCTTGCCCGAAGTGTCGCCGCGAGCGGAACCTTCGGTGTAGTCAACCTGACGGACGATGGTGGTCGGCAGGTCAACCGAAACCAGACGCTCTTCGAAGAACACCGCTTCGCAGACGTCGGTCATGCCTTCTTCGATGAACGGCAGAACACCTTCGATGTCTTCGGCGTTCAGCTCGTACATGGTGTAGTCGGTGGTGTCCATGAACGTGTAGGTGTCGCCGTTGATGAAGGACAGGGTCGCTTCTTTACGGTCGAGGATCACGTCGTCCAGCTTGTCGTCGGCACTGTAGACAGTTTCAGTCTTGTAGCCGGTCAGCAGGTTCTTCAGCTTGGTTTTCATGATCGCGCTGTTACGGCCCGATTTGGTGAATTCAGCTTTCTGAACCAGCCAAGGGTCGTTGTCGATACGGATCACGGTACCGGGTTTCAGCTCTTTACCAGTTTTCATTTGCTAGTTATCCGAATTTGGATGGATTTACAAAAATCGAGGCCGCATATCATAGCGAATTTCGGTAAAACTGTACCAGCGTCGTAGCGAGGTCCGGCTGAGCGGCCTGATTGACGCTCCAGCGCCGGGCATGCTGGTCGAGCTCATCCCAGTGTTCAAGCACCTGTTTCCACGGCTGCGCCATATCGCTGTCCATGTTCCAGGCTCGCCATACATCCACAATCGCGGTTTTCGCTGGCGAGGAAAGCCCCTCGACGTAGTGATCCAGAAACGCCTCGAGCTTTTCCCAGTGGGCGTATTCTTCTTGAACGTAGATGTGCCATAGCAGAGGACGCCCCGCCCATTGCGCGCGTACAAACGAGTCTTCACCGCGCACGGCATTGAAGTCGCAGCACCACAGCAATTGATCGTATTCGTCCTGGCTGACAAACGGCAGGATCTGCACGGTCAAGGCACCCCGGGTTGCCACGCTACCCACCGCCAGCTCATCCACCCCCAGCCAGGCCTTCACGTCGCCCAGCACCCGCCCTTCAGGTACCAGCAGATGGTTGGCACGGCTATCGGCAGCCAATGCGTCAAGCCAACTGGCCAGGCTCGAATTTTCGTAGGCAAACAGTGAAATCAGGCGGGCGCCGCCGACTGCAGTTACCTTCAGATGCTGGAGAAACGCCTGGCGCGCGGAGGGATCCTGCTCGAATGCCTGGCGCCGCGCCAACAAAGTGGCCTCACGCAACAAACCGCCGGTTTTTGCGCTAAAGCCCGGAAAGAAAAACACCTTGCGCAAGCCATTGGGCTGAGGGGAAGGCAAACCATGGCAGCCTTCCACCCAGCTTTCGGCACTCAGGTATTCCAGGTTCAGCCACAACGGTGGACGAGGACAGGCGGCCATGGCCTGCACATAGGCAGCCGGCAACTGACAAGCAAAGGCGCCAATGACGACATCGGCTACTGCCGTGTCCTGCCATTCTGGCAGCCAATGACAAACCTCGACACCGCTATGCCATTGACGGGAGGCCTGGGCATCCGCCTCGGGACAGATTCGCGCGAAGGCATTCAAGTCGTCGACCCACAAGCGCACCGACAGCCCCTTCTCGGCCACCAATTGCCGGGCCAGACGCCAGGTCACGCCGATGTCGCCGAAGTTATCGACAACACAACAGAATATGTCCCAGTCAGCTTTCATCGCTGGCCCCTTTGAAAAAGCGCCGATTGTCCGGGTAAATCATCGCAGACAAAAGCGCACCACGGAAAAAACCCGTCGCGGCATGCCACAATGAGCACTTGAGCCATGGCCAGGAGGCCACCATGCCCCGCCCGCGCGAACTTAAGATCACCCTGAAACCTGTGCAACTGATCGTGTGTATTGCCTTGGGCCTATGGCTCGCAGCGGTCGCCATCACGTTGAGCTTTTACCTGGCTTCGCGCTTGATACCGGACACCGTCCAACCGTTGAGCCAGCTTGTAGTTCCTCCCGCAAGTACGCTCGCCCCTGGTACGGCGCCGCAACAGCAGAACCAGATGTTCGAACAGTACAAGCAGATCCTGCGCAACCAAGAGGTGCAACAGGCCGAAGACCGGGCTGAAGGCAGCCTGCGTAACCTGTCCAATCCCAAGTGTCAGTTCTGGCTCCAACAAAACCGCACCGCACCGACCGAAAAGAGCCGCGCGCTCGTCCTGGAATTTTGCAACTGAGACCATGAACAAAGCCGAACTATTGCAGCGCATCATCGACACTTTGACCTTCGACCTGGACGTCGCCCAGCGCGCGGCTCAGACCGCCTATGAAACGGCTACAGCCGAAGAGAACATTGCCGAGAACAAGTACGACACCCTCGGCTTGGAAGCCTCCTACCTGGCAACCGGACAGGCCCGGCGCATGGAAGAGATTCGCCAGGCGCGAGCGGCGTACCAGCAATTGATCCTGCGCGATTACGACCCGACACGCGGCATTCAAATCAGCAACCTGGTGAGCCTTGAGGCCGAAAACGGCAGCTGCCAGCACTTGTTCATAGGGCCCGAAGGCGCCGGCTTGAAGATTGGCCAGGGTGAGCAATTGGTGACCGTGATAACACCCCGCTCACCCTTGGGACAAAGTCTGATGGGTAAGCATGAAGACGACGAAGTCAGCCTGACCCTGGCGGGTAAACAGCAATGCTTTGTGGTGGTGAATGTCAGCTGATTACGGCCAGCAGGCTGGAAGCATCAAAGCAGTGCGCTAAACCGCTGGGCCAACCCTTGTGCAGCAAATTGCTCGATAATGAAATCGACAAACGCCCGCGTCTTGCCCGGCAGCAATTTGTGCTCGGCGTAATACAAACAAATGCTGCCGTCGTCCACATACCATTGCGGCAACACCCGAACCAAGCTGCCTGCCTGCAGGTACGGCAGCGCAAACGGCATGCTCACCAGAGCCACCCCCAAGCCCTGCTGCGCCACCGCACAGGCTGCTTCTGAATCGCTCATGGTCATGCGCTGGCGAATGCCCAGTGGCACCTGTTCCTGCTGGCGATTGGTCAACGGCCAGGAACGCACCCGCCCGGTTTGCGGCGAGCGTATGAGGATACCGTCCAGAGCTTGCAGATCGGCCGGCTGGCGTATCGTCGGGTGTTGCGCAAGGAAAGCCGGGGCCGCGACCAGAATCCGGTGAGCGGGTGTCAGTTTGCGCGCTACAACCCCCTGCGGCAGATCAAAACCGCCGCCAATTGCAGCATCGAAGCCCTGGCCGATAAGGTCAATCTGGCGGTTGTCAAAATGCCAGTCTGGACTGATTGCCGGATAACGCTGAATAAACTCGGCCAGCAACGGCACGATATACAAGCGCCCAAACACAGTGCCCATGCTGACTTTCAAGGTGCCGGCCGGTTGACCTTCAGCACTGGCAAGGTTGGCCACGGCATACTGGATGGTCTGGAAACTGCTGGCCACCTCCCGTAAAAAGCGCTGCCCGGCCTCGGTAAGAGTCAAGCGCCGGGTACTGCGCTGGAACAGCCTCACGCCCAGGCGCGCCTCCAGCCGGGCAACGTTCTTGCCCACCGCAGCGGGCGTCAGGCTCAGCCGCCGGGCCGCCTCGGCAAAGCTGCCAACCTCAGCGCTACGCACAAAGCACTCGATACTGCTGAAAGACTCCACGGCTTCTATTCCATACTTTTGGTTTACATAGACTATAGCGATTACCGGCTACTCAGAGGGTAATCTGCCGCCGATACTGAGCCCCATCCAAGGCATCCCGCCTTGTTCTTTCGGGAGCAGCTCATGTCGACTCAAACTCGCCTCAACGGCAAAGTAGCCCTTATCCAGGGTGGCTCACGGGGTATCGGCGCGGCGATTGTCAAACGCCTGGCCGCCGAAGGTGCCAGTGTCGCCTTCACCTACGCCAATGCCACGGCACAGGCGCAAGCGCTGCAACACAGCATCATTGCCGATGGTGGCAAGGCCTTGGCGATTCAAGCCGACAGCGCCGATGCCAAAGCAGTGCAACTGGCGGTGGCGCAAACCGTCGAGACGTTCGGTCGGTTGGACATTCTGGTCAACAACGCCGGCGTGCTGGCAGTCGCACCTTTGCTTGAGTTCGACCTGGAAGATTTCGACCGCACGTTGGCAGTCAATGTGCGCAGTGTTTTTGTCGCCAGTCAGGCGGCTGCCCGGCACATGGGCCAGGGCGGGCGCATCATCAATATCGGCAGCACCAATGCCGAGCGCATGCCATTTGCCGGCGGCGGTCCCTACGCCATGAGCAAGTCTGCCCTGGTAGGCCTGACCCGCGGCCTGGCTCGAGACCTTGGCCCGCTGGGAATCACCATCAACAACGTGCAGCCCGGGCCCGTCGATACCGAAATGAATCCGGCCACTGGCGAGTTCGCCGAGAGCCTGATGGGCTACATGGCCGTGGGTCGGTACGGCACAGTCGAAGAAATCGCCAGCTTCGTTGCCTATCTGGCCAGCCCTGAAGCGGCCTACATCACCGGTGCCAGCCTGACTGTCGATGGCGGCTTCGCGGCCTGAGCCCTTCAGACGCCCTCGCGGCTCGCCAGGCTTTGCTCGATCATATCGACGAACGCCCGGGCAGCC
Organism: Pseudomonas auratipiscis; assembly: GCF_036324085.1. NCBI lineage: Bacteria > Pseudomonadati > Pseudomonadota > Gammaproteobacteria > Pseudomonadales > Pseudomonadaceae > Pseudomonas > Pseudomonas auratipiscis. The sequence continues at coordinate 292,210 of NZ_JAZDCU010000006.1, read as the reverse complement.
GGCGTGGGGTTGGACGACCAGATTGCATAAAGATGGCGCTTTGGCGCATCACGTACCGCTACCGTCGCTACATCGCTGAAGCCACTGGCGATGCGCTCCGGCACCAAACCAATGGCCAATTCGCGCTGAACGAACTTTTCCACCAGGCGAATGTTGGTCACTTCAAACTGCACGCGGTGGGTCAGGCGCGCCGCGGCGAAGGCTTCATCGGTTTGTCTGCGAGCGCTGCTGCCGGCGGGAAAATCCACCAGCGGCACGTCTTGCAGATCAGACAGCGACAACCGTTCAAGCGCGGCCAATGGATGGGCAAGCGGCAGCACTGCCACCAGTTCCTCTTCAGCGAGCAAGCGGTACTCGACACCTTGCGGAGGCTCCCCCGGCCATATGCCGATAAACCCCACATCCAATCGCCGCTCGCGGACATCGGCAAGCAGTTGCTCGCTCTTGGCCATCAGCCAACGGATATCCACTTGCGGGTATTGCCGATGAAAGCCTGCGAGCAAATCAACCAGGTCCAGTTCTGTCAGCGAAGTGATCTCGCCGATCGACAATTGTCCGCGTACCTCGCCGCAGGCAGCCGCCACATCCTCGGCAATTCGCCGGGTCGCTTCCAGTGCAGGGCGGGCGCTGCGCACAAAGGCTTCACCGGCAGGCGTCAGGCGCACCCGTCGCGAGCTACGCTCAAACAGGCTGACACCGAGGCTTTCCTCAAGCCGGGCAATCTGATGACTCAAGGCCGACTGCACCACATGGCACTGCTGCGCGGCGCGGGTGAAACTGCCGGTATCGACCACCGCCAGCGCATACTCGATCTGCTTCAAGTTCATAGAACGATCTATTTTCAAGATGGATAGAATGAAAACGATACATTGGCGTCATGCTAGCGTATTTCCGATAATCTCATTTCCTAACTGCCACTGATCGAGACGGTCCATGACCACCTCCACGACCCCTTTGAGCCGCGGCCTCATCCTACTGATGGCAACCGCCACCGGTCTGGCCGTAGCCAGCAACTACTATGCACAGCCGCTGCTGCACAGTATCGCCGAGCATTTCGGCCTGACCACCGCCAGCGCCGGCGCCATCGTTATCGCTGCGCAGCTGAGCTATGGCGCAGGACTTCTGCTTCTCGCCCCTCTGGGCGACCTGTTCGAGCAGCGGCGGTTGATCGTCAGCATGATCGCCATCAGCACCCTGGGCCTGTTGATAAGTGCCTTTTCACCGAATCTGATCTGGCTATTGCTGGGCACGACATTGACCGGTCTGTTTTCAGTGGTGGCCCAGATCCTGGTACCCATGGCCGCCGGCTTGAGCGAACCGAACCAACGCGGCCGGGCGGTTGGGACGCTGATGAGCGGCTTGCTGCTCGGTATTTTGCTCGCCCGCACAGCGGCCGGATTCATGGCTGAATTAGGCGGCTGGCGCAGCATTTACCTGCTGGCGGCCGCCTTGATGGCTGTCTGTGCGATTGCCTTGGCGCGCGCCCTGCCTGAACGCCACCAACATGCCGGGTTGAGTTATCCAGCGCTGATCGGTTCGGTGTTTCGCCTGTTCGTGGATGAACCGGTTTTACGCCTGCGCTCGTTGCTCGGGCTGCTCAGTTTCAGCCTGTTTGCCTTGTTCTGGACGCCACTGGCATTCCTGCTGTCAGCCAAACCCTACCAGTACACCGACGCCGTCATAGGATTGTTCGGCCTGGCCGGTGCGGCCGGTGCGCTGGCGGCCAACTGGGCCGGGCGTCTGGCTGACCGTGGAAAAGGCGCGCTGGGCACCACGGTCGGATTACTCGCCCTGCTGCTTTCATGGATACCCCTTGGGTTTGCCCAATCGTCTCTGCTGGCGCTGTTGATCGGCGTCCTTTTGCTGGATCTGGCGGTGCAACTGGTACACGTCAGCAATCAAAATGCTGTGATTGCCCTGCGCCCAGAAGCACGTAATCGCCTGAATGCCGGCTACATCACCTGCTATTTCATCGGTGGTGCGCTGGGCTCGTTGCTCGGCACCCAGTTGTTCCAGAGCTATGGCTGGAACGGCATCGTCCTTTGCGGGCTGGCGATCGGCAGCCTGGCCTTGCTGGTCTGGGCCCTGGCAGAACGCCAACGTAGCCTGCGGGCACGGACGGCTTGAGCCGCTACCCAGCGCATCAAGCCTGCTAAGATGCGCCCCCGCCTGCCGGCGCAATGCCGGCAGGCCTGACACCCAGCAGTCAACCGAAGTTACGCCGCGCAACAGCGAACAAAAGCTGGCGGCGCGTTTGCTGCCTGCTTTCAAGGAGCTTCTTGCATGACCCTGCTGCGCCCTCGCCTACCCCTGAGCCTGCTCGGTTTGAGTTTGGCCCTGCCCGCGTGTCCAAGCCTGGCCCAGGAGAGCATCACCCTGGCACCGCTGCAGGTGTCTGAGGCCTACAGCGAGGGCTATCAGGTACAGGAGGCCTCGGTTAGCGGTTTTGCCCCGGCGTCCCTGCTCGACACCCCAGCGTCAGTGGCGGTATTCAGCGAGCAATTGTTGGCGGACCGGCAGGTACGAAAGCTCAGCGAAGTGCTGCAGAGCGATGCATCGGTGGGCGAAAGCTACGCACCGATCGGCTACTACGAAAACTTCAACGTGCGCGGCTTCGAGCTCAATGCTGCCAGCAGCTACAAGATCAATGGCCAGACCATTGCCGGTGAGCAGAATGTAGCCCTGGAGAACAAACAGCAGGTTGAGTTACTCAAGGGGCTGTCCGGCCTGCAAAGCGGCGTTGCCGAGCCCGGCGGGCTGATCAACTACGTGACCAAGCGCCCCGAAAACGTCCGTTCGCTAACCGTATCGAGCAACGATGATGGCGAGCGCTATATCGCCACCGACCTGGGCGGCTGGTTCGGCAGTGAGCGTCAATTCGGCCTGCGCGCCAACCTGGCACACGAAGACATCCGCTCCTATGTCGACCATGCCGACGGCAAACGCGACTTTGCCGCGCTGGCCTTCGACTGGCAGATCAACCCCGACGCCGTGCTGCAACTCGATGCTGAATACCAGCAGCGCGAACAACGCTCGGTGCCGGGCTATCAACTGCTGGGCGGCACCAGCCTGCCGCACGATATTGACCCTCACGACCGCCTGGCCTACCAGCGCTGGGCCAAGCCGGTGACCATTGACTCCCTGAACCTGGGTGGGCGTTTCGAGTATCGCTTCAACGATACCTGGAGTGGCACGCTCAGCGCCTCACGCAGCAAAGTGGTGATCGATGATTACAGCGCCTTCGCCTGGGGATCGAGCGAGGGCGCCTACTTCAGCGGCGCCGGCGACTACGACATTTATGACTATCGCAGCCCCGACGACACCCGCCGTACCGACGAAGCGCAGGCAGCGCTCAATGGTCGTTTCGACTCCATGGGGTTAGCCCACGAGTTGACTGTCGGCGCCAGTGCGCAACGTCGCACCCTCGACCAACGCCCCTACTTCAACGAATGGCTCGGCAGCGGCAATATTTATCAGCCAACACCCGTGCTGCCACCGTCCAACAAAACCGTTGGCTCCAGCACGCGCCGCCTGGACAGTCGCCAATACGGCCTGTTTGCCAGCGACCGAATCAGCTTCAACGAACACTGGCAGACCGTGCTCGGCGCGCGCCTGGTGCGGCTGGACGAGAAAACCTTCGATGAAGACGGCACCCCTGGTCGCCATACCCGCGACTACCAACTCCTGCCCAATGCTGCCGTGATCTACAAGCCGCGCCCGGATATCAGCCTGTATAGCAGCTACAGCAAAGGCATCTCATCCGGAGGCACAGCGCCTTGGTTCGCCACCAACATCGCCGAAATTCTCGCTCCCACCCTTTCGCACCAACTGGAAGTCGGCATCAAGCGTGACTGGCAGCGCTTGAGCTTGAGTGCGGCCTTGTTCCAACTGCGCCAGGCCTATCAGTATTCCCGCCCGGACGGCGCAGGCCACTTCACCTACGTGCAACAAGGCCAGCAAAAGAACATCGGCCTGGAACTGGGCGCCAGCGGCTGGGTCACCGAGCGCCTGCAGATCAATGCCAGCGCTGCCGCCATCCGCGCCCGGGTGAAGAACAGTGGCACCGCTGACTATGAAGATCACCAGGCGATCAACGTACCCAACTTCCGCGCAGCATTGCAGGCCGACTACAGCCTGCCGATTTCCGGCCTGGCCTTGTTGGGCGGGGCGCGCTACAGCGCCAGCAAATACGCCAATCAGGCGGGAACAGTGCAAGTGGGCAGCTACGCCGTGTTCGACCTCGGCAGCCGCTATACGACAAAGATAGGTGGCTACGACACAACGCTGCGGCTGATGGTCGATAACGTTTTCGACAAGCGCTACTGGCGTGACGCCGGTGAATACCTGGGCGATGCCTACCTGTTTCAAGGCGCACCGAGAACTGCGCGCCTCTCGGCGTCGGTGAACTTCTAACCATCCACTGCCGCTGGGGGCAAACTGTCGGTAGACGCGGGCTTTCCACGCGACCGGCAGCGCCGCGGCTGCGGCCTCATGGCGGCGTGCAAATGCAAAAAGCCCCCGACCTTTGCAGATCGGGGGCTCTTTTAAATGTGGCGGTGAAGAAGGGATTCGAACCCTTGATACAGTTTCCTGTATACACACTTTCCAGGCGTGCTCCTTCAGCCACTCGGACACTTCACCGTTTCTCTTCAAGCTGTTCAGCCTGTCGAGGCGCGCTAATGTAGTCGAAAGAGGATTTGATGGCAAAGCTTTTTTTCAGAATTTTCATATATTTAAGCTGATCCAGCGAAATAGCGCGGCGCGCAGGGCAAAGTCGCCAATCTCTGGAGTGCTTCGGCAGCCCTCGGGCACCTGCACAGCGAATTATCCCCAGCCTGCACGGCAAAGCAGCCAAACGCTGACCGGTCAGTCAGTCACAGCGCTTTACCTCGCCGTCCAGCCTGAGTAACGTCTGCCCCACTCTCCCTTTAGGAACTGTGTCATGAGTGAGCTGATTACCTACCACCTCGAAGACGGCATTGCGACCCTGACCCTGAACAACGGCAAGGTCAACGCCATTTCTCCAGACGTGATTGCCGCTTTCAATGCGGCGCTGGACCAAGCGGTGCAGGATCGTGCAGTGGTAATCATCACTGGCCAGCCGGGCATTCTTTCCGGTGGCTACGACCTCAAGGTCATGACCAGCGGCCCGAAAGAAGCCGTCAGCCTGGTCACCGCAGGTTCGACCCTGGCGCGTCGCATGCTCGCGCATCCGTTTCCGATCATTGTTGCCTGCCCAGGCCATGCCGTGGCGAAGGGTGCATTCCTGCTGCTTTCGGCCGATTACCGGATTGGCGTCGAAGGTCCGTTCAGCATTGGCCTCAACGAAGTACAGATCGGCATGACCATGCACCACGCCGGTATCGAACTGGCCCGTGATCGCCTGCGCCGCCCGGCCTTCCATCGCTCGGTGATCAACGCCGAAATGTTCGACCCGGCAAGCGCCGTGGATGCCGGCTTCCTCGACAAAGTGGTGGCGGCCGAGCAACTGCAGGACGCCGCACTGGCTGCTGCGCGGCAGTTGAAGAAGATCAACATGAACGCGCACAAACACACCAAGCTCAAAGTGCGCAAAGCGCTGCTCGAGGCGCTGGATGACGCGATCATCCGTGACCAGGAACATTTGGCCTGACCCCTACCAAGGCCTGATTGCTTTTGTTTACAAATCAGGCCCCTACGACCGCATTGAGCGTTTGCCCACGCAAGTGCACACCCGTACACTGCGCCGCGTTTGCCAATTGCGAGTCGTAAAATGCTTTTTCTTACACGCATGCTCTTGTTGGGGCTGCATTTTGTTGTGATCGGCGTGGTCGGTGTATTGATTGGCCTGTGCCGGCCATTCAATCCGGACAACAGCCGAATTTTCGCCCGTCTCTACGGCCTGCCAGCCACCTGGCTGATGCGCCTGGATGTAAAGGCGGAGGTCGGCCCGTTGTTCGACCAGCCTCCCGGCTGTGTGATCGTTGCCAACCACCAATCCAACCATGACTTGTTCGTGCTGGGGCATGTGGTGCCGCCACGTACCGTGTGCATCGGCAAAAAGAGCCTGAAGTGGGTTCCGCTGTTCGGTCAACTGTTCTGGCTGGGCGGCAATGTGCTGATCGATCGCGGCAACGCCTACCATGCGCGGCGCGCCATGCAGACCACTACGCGCACCTTGCGTGAAGATGACACCTCGATCTGGGTGTTTCCCGAAGGCACCCGCAATGCTGGCGAGCAGTTGATACCATTCAAGAAAGGCGCCTTCCACATGGCCGTGGAAGCCGGCGTGCCGATCGTGCCGGTGTGCGTCAGTCGCTACGCCTACCGACTGAACCTGAACAGCTGGCGGCGCAGCAAAGTTATCATCCGCTCCCTGCCCCCGATTCCCACCAGCGGCCTGACCCAACAGGATGTACCTGCTCTGGCTGAACAATGCCGCATGCAGATGCAACGCTGCATCGACTTGATGGAAGTGGAATTGCATCAGGCCTGAACGGTTGCTCAATTCTGCGGGTCAGACCAAGCTACTGGCACGGTCATCAGAATAAGCGAGCTACCATGGGACGCGTCGTTGCGGCGGCGGTATACAGCGCCGGCAGAAAAGTCACCAATATCAGTATCGATGAAGGCAGCCTGTGGGCCAGCAAGCCTGGCCACTTCGTCTGGATAGGGCTGGAAGAACCCAACGCCCAGGAACTCGCCAACCTGCAATGCCAGTTCAACCTGCATGAACTGGCCATTGAAGATGCCTTGGAAAAGCACAGCCGGCCAAAGCTGGAAACCTTTGGCGACGCACTGTTCATCGTCACTTATTCACCCGTACGCCACGAAGGCAAACTGGAATTCATCGAAACCCACATCTTTGCCGGTAATGGCTACATCATTACCTGCCGCAACGGTCACTCCAAATCCTATGCCCTGGTCCGCCAGCGCTGCGAGGCACGACCATTGCTGCTAGAGCATGGCGAAGACTTCGTGTTGTATGCCCTGCTCGACTTTGTCACCGAAAACTATCAACCGGTCAGCGAAGCCATTCATGGCGAAATCGAAGAGCTGGAACAGAGCGTGCTCAGCAATTCGCTCCAGGAAGATGATATCCGCCGCCTGCACAGCCTGCGTCGTGACCTGTTGCGTCTGCGCCGCTACGTGGCACCGATGGTGGAGATCAGTGAAGAACTGCAACGCCTGGCCTTCCCGTTCATCGACAAGAACATGCGCCCGTATTTTCGCGATGTGCAGATTCACGTCACCCGGCAGATGGAAGACCTGACCGGGATTCGCGACATTGCCAGCCAGACCATCGAGATCGGCATGCTGCTGGAGTCATCACGCCAAAGCATCGTGCAACGCAAGTTCGCCGCCTGGGCGGCGATCCTGGCATTTCCCACCGCAGTGGCGGGAATTTACGGGATGAACTTCCAGAACATGCCGGAGCTGAGCTGGCATTACGGCTACTTTGCCGTACTGGGCGGAATCGTCGTGGGGTGCACGGCGCTATTTGCCAGCTTCAAGCGCTCAGGCTGGCTTTAGCCAGTTGTTGGTGCGCCACGAAGCGCAGCATCCATTCGCCGACCAAGCCACCCTGGTGCTCTTGCGTCAGGCTGGCCACCGCTTTCTGGTAGACCTCCTGGCCCAGACTCTGCTGGCGCAGGTCCAGCAGCGCCCGCGAATAGTCGTGGACGAACTCCGGATGGCCCTGGAAGCACAGCACCTGATCAGCGATATGGTAGGCCGCATACGGACAGAAATCGCTGGAAGCGATAACCGTGGCGTTGGCCGGCAATTCAGTGACCTGGTCCTGATGGCTGATCAGCAAGGTCAGCTCGGAGACGGTCGGGTCCATCCAGGGGGCCTTGCCCGCCAACTGATAGCGATGCACACCCAGGCCCCAGCCCTGGGATGAGCGTGCAGTCTTACCGCCCAGCACCAATGCCAGCACCTGATGCCCGAAACACACACCCAGCAACTTGTCGCCCCGGTTATAGCGCGCGAGCAAATAAGCCTTCAGGGTTTCAATCCACGGATCGGTGCCGAAAGAGTCGGCTTTGCTACCCGTTACAAGGTACGCGTCAAACACTTGGTCATCGGCGGGATAGTCGCCATTCATCACGTTGAACACGTCAAACTCGGCCGCAATCGGCTGACTTGCGAACAACTGCTCGAACATCCGTCCGTAGCCCTGATATTGATCGACCAACTCGGGTCGCAGGACGTCGGTTTCCAGGATGCAGATGCGTAGCGACATAAAAATAGTCCTGAACGACAAAGGCGGGATTGCCCCCTAAAGCCTGCCCCGAATAAGGCTTGTAAGCAAGTATGATGCGCTGACGAACGGTCATTTTTAACGCACCTGGGTGCAGAACCTTTGCAAGCGTCTAGCAGGGGGATAGTTACTAGATGGCATAAGGCCTCATAGCAAAATATTCAGGGCTAGCTATATATAAATACGAAAGCGTTCTAAAACATGGGTGACGTTGACCCTAAGGTTAGAGGTATACCCAATAACAGAGGTTCGCGTCTGGACGTCAAACCGCATTAACCATGTTTGCCGGATCGACGACAAGGAAGCCACTGGGCACTCAGGAATAACAACAAGAAGGCGGTCAGCCATGTTCAAACAACATAAAGTACGTCAAGCCGGGCTCATTTTATTCGCCACCACCTTACTGCTGATTGTGCCGAACCTGTCACGCCTGTTCGGTTGAACGGCACTATGGCTCTCTACAGCCCTGCGCGGGTACTCTGCCAGCCCTGACCTGCTGGAGCGTACCCATGCGCCATTACCTGATCCTTTGCCTATTGCTGCTCGGCTTGCCCGTGCAGGCGGCCGAACTCGTGCTGGAGCTGGCAAAAGGCAGCCAGCACTGGCAAACCGCACAGTTGCTGGCCCACCCCAAAGCCGAGGACATTCAGGTCGACAACGACGTCTCCTACAAAAAAACAATGCATTACCGCGCCGTACCTCTGGCGGTCTTGCTTGAAGGCATCGCGCCGGAGGATCACCTTCAGGCCGTGGCCGATGATGGCTTTGCCGCAGAGATGCCAGCAGCCCCCTTACTCAAGAACGGCCCAGCCCGGGCCTGGCTTGCGGTTGAAGACCCGGCCAAACCCTGGCCTGCACTGGGCGCAGGCAAACACAGCGCCGGCCCGTTCTACCTGGTATGGACCAACCCGCAAGCAGGCGGCATCAGCCCTGAGCAATGGCCCTTCCAGGTTGCCAGCATTCGGCGCCTGGCACCCGTTGCGCAACGTTTCCCGGCCTTGCTACCGGATGCTCGACTGGCCAGCGACGACGCTATCAACCGTGGTTTTGCCCTGTTCCAGAAAAACTGCCTGGCCTGTCACCGCCTAAATGGCGCTGGCGACGCACAGTTCGGTCCGGACCTGAACCTGCCGCACAACCCTACCGAATACTTCCAGCCAGCCTTCCTGCGCAGTTACATTCGCGATCCGCAAAGCCTGCGACGCTGGCCACAGGCAAAAATGCCCGGTTTCAGTGCTGACGTGCTCAGCGATCCGCAGCTCGATGACCTGCTTGCCTACCTTACGCACATGGCCTCGCGCAAACAGCCCTGAGGTTTATTGCTGTTGAGCGCTTAGGCCGGGCAGCACCAGAACCTTGGCGTGCATCTGCTCGAAACCGCCACCACGACGCATGCCTCGAACCGGACAGGCATCGAGGTAGTCCAGGCCAACCGCAAGCTTGAGATGGCGCTCGGGCCTGGCCAATTGATTGGTGACATCGAAGCTGTACCAGGCACCGTCCAGCCAGGCTTCAGCCCAGGCATGGCTGGCCATTTCCTGGTTTTGACTGTCAAACAGGTAACCCGACACATATCGCGCCGGCACGCCCAGGCTGCGCACGCAGGCAAGAAAGGCGTGAGTGTGGTCCTGGCAGACACCAGCGCCTGCGGCAAACGCCTGGGCGGCGCTGGTATCGACTGCGGTGCTGCCGGGGCGGTAGGCCATGTGCTGGTTAAGGGCGCCCATCAATTCGATCAACGCCGAACGATCACGTCGTTTGCGGCAAAGTTGGCTGGCGAAAGCACGCAAGGCTTCGTCAGGCTCGGTCAGGCGGGTAAAGCGCAGAAAGGGCAACGGTGATTGCGCATCATGTTCGGTTTCACAGGTTTCATCGATTTCCACCAGACCACGCGCACTGATAAACAGATCCGAATGCGGCTCTTCCAGGCTCAACACATGGAGGATATTGCCGAACGGATCTCGCTGCGCCCGCACCGGCCGTGGCAAGTCCAATTGCCAGCTCAATACGTGCTGACGGTCACTGTCACTGGGCGTCAAGCGTAGGTACTGGATGCTGGTGCGCACCTGATCTTCATAGTGGTACGCGGTTTCGTGACTAATGGTCAGTCTCATACGGCCTCCAGGTAAGCGCTTTGGATGGCATTGCCCAACTGACGTACCAGCGGAATGTACTGGGTCAGCCAGGGGTGCAAGCCTTCGGCGAGAATTTCATCGATGCCGGTGTAGCGCAGCCGCGCATCCACCTCGGCGGCCAGGCGCTGAGCCGCACGACCATTGCTGCCCGGCAAACTGGCCAGGATCAGATCGATTTCCTCAGTACAGGCCCGCAGTGAGCGCGGCACATCGGCGCGCAACAGCAACAGCTCAGCCACATGGCGGGCTGCCGGTGCGTCGCGATAAATCTCGGTGTAGGCCTCGAATGACGACAGCGCCCGCAACAAGGCACTCCACTGGTAATAACCACGGGCCGAGCTGTCACTGACTGCCTCGGCTTCATCGCCGAGCATTTCGTAGCGGGCATCGAGCAGGCGCAAAGTGTTGTCGGCACGCTCGATGAAGGTGCCGAGGCGAATGAATCGGAAGGCATCGTTGCGCATGATGGTGCCGTAGGTTGCACCACGAAACAGGTGGGAGCGTTCCTTTATCCACTCACAAAAGCGGCTCAAGCCGTAGCGGCCCAGGCCTTGCTCAGCAATACCGCGAATCTCCAGCCAGGTGGCGTTGATGTTTTCCCACATGTCAGCGGTTATCCGCCCGCGTACCGCATGGGCGCTGGCGCGGGCCGCCCCCAGACAGCTGTAGATACTTGCCGGGTTATCTGGGTCCAGGGCAAAAAAGTGCAACAAGCGCTCGGCATGCAACTGCCCGTGACGCTCAAGATAATCATCCAGGGTGCCAGTGATCAGCAGTGGCATGGCCACTTCTTCCAGGCCGTCGCCGCGACCGTCCTGCGGCATCAGCGACAGGGAGTAACTGACATCGAGCATCCGCGCCAGGTTTTCCGCTCGTTCCAGGTAGCGCGACATCCAGTACAAATCTGAGGCAGTTCTACTCAACATGGCTTAATCCTCGACCACCCAGGTGTCCTTGGTACCGCCGCCCTGAGACGAGTTGACCACCAGCGAGCCTTCGCGCAGCGCCACCCGCGTCAGGCCGCCGGGCACCACGCGGGTTTCGCGGCCAGACAATACAAACGGGCGCAAATCGATGTGTCGAGGAGCAATGCCGTTTTCGACAAAGGTCGGACAGGTGGATAGCGACAGGGTTGGCTGGGCGATATAGGCTGCAGGGCGCGCCTTGATCCTGGCGGCAAACGCTTCGATTTCGGCCCGCGTCGCCGCCGGCCCCACCAGCATGCCGTAGCCCCCCGAGCCCTGGGTTTCCTTGACCACCAGCTCAGGCAGGTGCGCCAGCACATGGGACAGCTCTGTGGGTTTGCGGCACTGCCAGGTCGGGACGTTCTTGAGGATCGGCTCCTCATCCAGATAGAAACGAATCATGTCGGTGACATAGGGATAGACCGACTTATCGTCGGCCACCCCAGTGCCGATGGCGTTGGCCAACACCACGTTGCCGCAGCGATAGGCCGAAAGCAGCCCTGGCACGCCGAGCAGCGAATCAGGATTGAACGCCAGGGGATCGAGGAAAGCATCATCCAGGCGCCGATAGATCACATCCACCGCCTTGGGGCCATCGGTGGTGCGCATGAACACGCGCTCATCGCGCACGAACAAGTCGGCACCTTCAACCAACTCGACGCCCATCTCCCGCGCCAGGAAGGCGTGCTCGAAAAAAGCACTGTTGAACCGCCCAGGGGTCAGCACGACCACGCTGGGGTCATCCAGGGGGCTGGCGCTTTTCAGGGTGTCGAGCAACAGATTGGGGTAGTGGTCGATAGGCGCGATGCGCTGGGCGGCGAACAGCTCAGGGAACAACCGCATCATCATCTTGCGGTCTTCGAGCATGTAGCTGACGCCGCTAGGGGTACGCAAATTATCTTCGAGCACGTAATAGCTGCCATCGCCATCACGGACCAGATCGATACCCGAAATGTGCGAGTAGATATCGCGGTGCAGGTCCAGCCCCTGCATAGCCAATTGGTACTGATCGTTGGCCAGCACCTGCTCTGCGGGAACGATTCCAGCGCGGATAATGCGCTGGTCATGGTAAAGGTCGGCCAGAAACAGGTTCAGGGCTTTAACCCGCTGAATACAGCCACGCTCGACCATGCGCCATTCGCTGGCCGGAATACTGCGTGGAATGGTGTCGAACGGAATCAGGCGCTCGGTACCCTGCTCGTCACCATAAAGGGTGAAAGTAATCCCGGCGCGATGGAACAGCAGATCGGCTTCGCGCCGACGCTGCGCCAGCAATTCCGGCGGGGTGTCGGCCAACCAGCGGGCGAACTCCCGGTAATGAGGACGGACCAGGCCGTCAGCGCTATACATCTCATCGTAAAAGGTGCGGATCATGCCGAACTCCTTGTCACCCGTGCACCCAGGCCATCGCAAGCCTCGTGCCAGCGGCATTAATCCTTTAATTTCAATAGGTTGTATTTTGAATAAAGAACGGTTGCACCAGATGCGTGCAACCGTTCGATCACGTTGGTAGGCGACGCTTCATTGCGAAGCGTTGTCAGGCCAGCTGGCGTTCCTGTTTCACGCCCCAGCCTTCGATTTCACCATCCAAGGGAGCTATCAACGCTTCGAAGTCCTGTTCGAATTCGTCAATGCCGCCATAGGTGGCGTACATCACCTTGCTTAACTCCAAATGCCAGGCGCCATCGTCACGCTCATGGATCTGAGCGCTGAGCGACTCCCCACGAAACTGTCCTGCTGCCCGTCGTGCCCGTGCCTCATCGGGAAAAACCGCGTAGAACTCAATGGGATGAATCTGGGCGAAGTTGAAGCCACCCTCTTTCATCTGACGCAGCACTGTGCTGCTGATGTCCTCGTATTGGCTGCTCATGAATCGTCCTCCTAACTACCGATGGATAGACTTTCAGTGCAAAACGCACCTGCCCGCGACACAAATCGTGCGGGGGCAATTCGAGCTGATGCATGACGTGGATCGGCAAGTCCGGGCAGCCAAAAAAACGGCCCGACCTTGATTGCAGCGTAGCGCGAAGTTGCCAAGCGCGCCAACTAGAGGCCTCAAGGTGCCTCGTTTATCGAGGTTATCTCCACCCCACTCTGCTCTTTCAGCCATTTGGCAGTGGGCATTGTGGCGCGATCCTGGAAATCATTGAGGTCCAGCTCATCCATGACCGGATACAGATGGGCGCGTATCAGCCGCGCCGCCTCCTCGATACCAGGTTCCTGCTCGGACATGAATGGCAGCGAGGTGCGCTCGCCCTTCTGGTCAACAAAGGTAATGACCCATGCTTTCATTGGACTCTCCTCTGCATCGACACTCCAGGTAAATCTGCCTACTTCACGTTGACCGCGTCGAGTGAAAAAAATTTTAGACAAAGGTTCCAGCGGCCATAAAAAAAGAGGCCCGAAGACCCCTTTCTTAGTGCGGCACGGACAATGTGTTACTCAGGTGTACCGTGGACAACGCCTGCAGTGTTATCCAGCAAGCTCTTGGTGGCTGTCTGGATAAACGACTCAAGCTTGTGGGTCAGGTCCTGTTGATCCGGGCTTTCGATCAGTTCGGCCTTGAAGTTGGCCCCCAGCTCATAGCGATACATGCGCGGCGACATGTCCTTGGATTCGATGAGGATACGATCCCCCTTCACCAGGCCAACAATCTGCTCACTGCCCGAAGGCTTGATCATGCCGAAGCCCTGATCGCCAGCCGGCAGGTTGAGCAAGTCACGGCCCCAGCATTGGTGACGGGTTTCACCACCCAGGCGGCCCATGATGGTCGGCACGATGTCGATCTGCGTGCCGACGGTGTGGTTGACCGCACCGAACTTTTCCTGGATGCCCGGCGCAATCAGCAGCAGCGGCACGTTGAAGCGGCCCAGATCCAGCTCGGTCACTTGCTGGTGGTTGCCAAAACCATGGTCACCCACAATCACGAACAGGGTCTCGTTGAAGTACGGCTCTTTGCGTGCCTTCTCGAAGAACTGACCCAGGGCCCAGTCCGAGTAACGCATTGCAGTCAGGTGCTGATCCAGGCGCCCCTGGCCGGTGACGGGCTCCACCGGCAATTGCGCAGGCAACGCGTACGGCGTGTGGTTGGACAGGGTCTGCAGCAATGCATAGAACGGCTTCTTGCCGTAGTTTTTGGCCAGCTCTTCGGCGCCACGGTCGAACATGTCCTGGTCGGACACACCCCAGGTAGGGTCGGAGAACACCGGATTGACGAAATCATTGCGACCGATAAACGTGGTCATGCCCTGATTGCCGAAGAACCCCGACTGGTTGTCCCAGGCGAAATCGCCGTTGTAGACATACACGTCGTCGTAATCACGCGCACTGAGCAGCGCTGGCAGGCCAGACAGCTTGTGACCGCCTTCGGGTGTCTGCATCAGGTATTCGAAACCTGGCAGATTCGGGTAACAGGCCATGGTGGCGAACATACCCTGGTGGGTATGGGTGCCGTTGGAGAAGAAGCGGTCGAACAACAGCCCTTCTTTGGCCAGCTTGTCGAAGTACGGGGTGATGTTGTTCGGGCTGCCCAGCGCGCCAACCGAGTGGCCCGCGAAGCTTTCCATGAGGATCACCACAACGTTCTTGATCGGCAGGGTGTTGGCGGTTGGTGGGGTGAAATCACGGCGCACGGCTGCGCTGTCGGCATCGACCAGCTTGTCGTTGTCGGTCAGCAGCATGTCACGCACCGTCTGGGTCGCCAGGGTTTGCTCGATGGTGGACTTCCAGACGTTGGCGCGGTCTTCACCGAAACGGCTCTTGGCCGCATCGATCAAGGTCAGGGTGCCATTGAGGCCCAACTGGTTGACGAAGTTCGAATCGGTGGTGAAGGCATCCCCCCAACGCATGGGTGGGCCCTGACGCAGCGTGCCGCGCGCGGCGATGACCGCCACCAGCAGGATCATGAAGAACACCACGCCACGCACATACCATGGCGCAACGGCGCGCGTGTTCGCCGTTTGATTCTGATAGGCGCCACGCGGGCGGGTCAGGCGGTCGATGCCTTTGAACAGCAGGCTCAGCAACCAGGTGCCAAAGGCCCAGGCCAACAGGTAGCGCACCACCGGGAAGCCGTACCAGAGCATACTCAGTACGGTTTTCGGATCTTCCTTCACATACTGGAACACCAGGCCGTTCAGGCGTTGATGGAACTCGCGATAGAAGTCCAGCTCCATCAGGCCGAGGAACATGACAATGCTCGAGGCCAGGGTCAGCCAGATCCGGAACAGACCGCGGGCAGCCATGGCCCGGGCACTGAGAACGGCCAACAGCAGTGGAATGCTCAGATAAACGACAACCCGCAGGTCAAACCGCAGGCCATTGAGGAAACCCTCGGCCACGGTCGACATCGGTGTGTCACCAATCATATCGCTGTTGTAGATCAGCAGAGCCAGGCGCACCAGGCTGAGCATGACCATGATCACCAGGCCACACAGCAAGGTGTAGGCCAGGTGCGATGTTAGCGTCGGTTGCAGCGGGCGCGACGCAGCCCGCTGATCACTCAAGGCGTCCGTGTTAGCCATGGATTGGAAGATCCCTAGGATTCAGATTCAAAGAAGGCAAAAAAAGCGAATCGGCAAATGTGCACTAAACCCAAGTCCAATGCACGGCCATTCGGCGAACGGATAATTGCGCGCGCGAATTCTCCATAATCGAATGTGAAAATTTCGTTGAGTGACACGCCGGGTAACGACTTGCGGTAAGGTAGCGAGTACTCCATCGCCCAGGCGTCATGCCATGTATTACCGCTATCAGCCCAGCCCGCTTGGCCCACTCTTGCTCGCGGGGGACGAACAGGGCCTGCATCTGATTCACATGGATGCTGCCCAGCCATGGGCGCTTTCAAGTGCCTGGCAACCCGCGCATAGCCAGCTCGATGCGGTAAGCCGTCAGTTGGACGAATACTTCGCCGGCAAACGAGAAGCGTTCGATGTACAGCTGGCACCCATGGGTACTGCTTTTCAGCGAGAAGTGTGGCAAGCCTTGCAGCGCATCCCTTACGGCACGACCTGCAGCTATGCAACCCTTGCTCAGCGAATCGGCCGGCCCCGCGCCATCCGCGCCGTCGGTACCGCCAATGGCGCCAACCCCATCTCGATCATCGTGCCCTGCCATCGCGTGATTGGCAGCAATGGCACCCTGACCGGCTATGCCGGTGGCGTGGAGCGCAAGCAGCAATTGCTCGAGCTTGAAGGGGCGTGGCTCATCTGATTCTGCAGTGCCCCGCTGCCACTGGGGAGGGGGCATCTCTGCAAGTCTATCGTGGGGAAAACCCACTGCTGCCGCCGCGCGGCCCGGCAATGGCCCAGATGATCAGGCCGAGCACCGGCAGCAACAGTATCAACAGGATCCAGAGGATTTTTGCGCCCAAACCCGCGCCACTCTTGAGCACGTTGATGATCGCCCAGATATCCAGTGCCAGGATTATCAGGCCCACCAGGCCATTGAATGTAGATCCCATGCTCTTGCTCCTTTGGTCGAGACTGCCCAAAGGATAGCTGGCTATGACGCCCATAGACGCTAATGGTTGGCTGCCAGGCATCGGCACTGGTTAAACTTGGGGCATTGACCCGTTTCAGTGAGGTATCTATGCCATCAGCCCACAGCTCCAGCAGCCCCGCCCCGGCGTCACTCTGGAATGCCTGGCTGCAGCAGGCGCAGTCCAGCCCCTGGCTGAGCGCAGGGTTGGGTTTGAGCCTGCTGGTTGTGCTTGGCTTGCTGATAGCCAGTGCCTGGAACGCCGTACACGGCGACCACCAGGAAAACCTGCACATGGCCATGCTCGGCGGCCTGGCAGGCTTTGCCGCCACCGCCCTGGGAGCGATGATGGCGGTGGTACTGCGCGAAGTCAGCACCCGCAATCAGGATGTGATGCTCGGCTTCGCCGCCGGCATGATGCTCGCCGCCAGCTCGTTTTCATTGATTCTGCCGGGCCTGGATGCGGCACGAGAAATTACCGGCAATGGTCCCTACGCGGCGTTGACGGTGGTGGTCGGCATGGGGCTCGGGGTGTTGCTGATGCTTGGCCTGGACCGCTTCACCCCGCACGAACACGAAAGCACGGGGCCTTGCGGCCCGCAGGCCGATCGGATCAACCGGGTATGGCTGTTTGTGCTGGCAATCACCCTGCACAACTTGCCTGAAGGCATGGCCATTGGTGTCAGCTTCGCTACGGGTGATTTGAATGTGGGCCTGCCGCTTACCAGCGCCATCGCCATTCAGGACATCCCCGAAGGCCTGGCGGTGGCGCTGGCCTTGCGCGCCACAGGGCTTTCAACCCTCAAGGCCGCATTGGTGGCAGTCGGTTCCGGCCTGATGGAGCCGATTGGTGCAGTGATCGGCCTGGGTATTTCCACCGGGTTTGCCATTGCCTACCCCGTGAGCATGGGCCTGGCAGCCGGCGCGATGATCTTTGTGGTGTCCCACGAAGTCATTCCGGAAACCCACCGCAATGGCCACCAGACCTCGGCGACCCTTGGCCTGATGGGCGGCTTCGCGGTAATGATGTTCCTCGATACCGCCCTGGGTTAAACGTGTACAGCCACCCGCAGCGCTTCCAGTGATGGCGCTGCGGCAATACCGACTTCGGCGCACAATTCGAGCACCCGCGGCAGGTCATTGGCGCCGACCATAACCACCTGCAGTTCGTCATCAAGCAACTGGCTGAAGTTCATCAGCACATAGCCGCCGACTTCTTTGTTCATCGCGCCCATTTGCACCTGGATCCGGTTGAGCGCGGTCAAGGGTTCGACCTTAGCCAATTGCTTGGGCTTGAGGTTGAAGGCCACGCTCTTGTCGAAAGAATCGACAATCTGCGCGAACAGGTCCTGGTAGCTATCGGCCTGGAACAGCACGGTGTCTGGCAAGCTGCCAACGACCATCCACTCTCCGAGTGGGATCGGAAAGCTGTCGTCGTAGTTGATATCTGGATTGTTGGCGAGGAAGGCTTGTGGGTCGGCATAGGCCTGGGACGCTTCTTCGGCAATGCGCTCGATATCGTCTTCGCGCATGCAGCCGGCGCTGATTTTGCCGATGAGTTCGACCAGTTGGGTTTTCATGAAGGGGCCCTGCGACGCTGAAAAAAGTCGCCAAGGATAGCCGCAAAAGGCCCCTGGGGGTTAGCCGGCCAGCGCTTGCAACTGCGCGGTAGTATCAACAGCGCCCATTGCCAACGCAGCGCCGAGCGCGGTAACGCCCTTGGCATCCTGGCGCTGGGCATCGGCGCCCTTGCTTAACAGGTAATCGACAATCGCGGTGCGGTTGAACATGGCCGCCATCATCAACGCGGTGCGACCATCAGTAGACGCCGAGTCCACCGCAACGCCTTGCTCTACCAGCAGCGTCACCATCGCCAGGTCACCTTTGAATGCTGCACCGGCCATGGGCAGCTGACCATTGTCATTGGCGATTTGCGCATCGGCGCCGTGCTGCAGCAGCACGGCTACCGCATCCAGATGCCCGTGGTAGCAAGCGAGCATCAGCAAGGTGTCGCCCTTGTGGTTGCGCAGGTTGGCAGGCAGGCCTTTGTCGAGCAGACGCCCAAGCATCTCGGCATCGCCCTGGCGTGCCCGGTCGAACACCTGCTCGGCGAATGCGGCAGCCTCGTCATCATTCATGGGCGTAGGGCTGCGTTGATCAGACATGGGGAACCTCCTGGCTTACGGAAAGCCCAAGTATTTGTCAGTAACGCCGCGAGGTCCACTGTGGATAACGCATGGTGCCGACAGAGCCAATCTATTGGCAAAGGGATCTTGCAAAATGCACTGTGCAAATTGCACGACCTTGCACAATGCATGAGGCGCCCGCCCGTATTTATATTTAAGTAGTTGATTTATATAGATTTTATTTCAATAAAAACCTGGCACAGTCGCTGCAACCATCACTCCATGTCTGCCACTAACAGCCAGGAGTCGATATGGACCTCATCCAGGAAAAATTTGCCTCGGTTTTCCCCGCCTACACCGTGGTCACCCAAGCGCGGCCTGACGGCGGCATTCTGCTGACCTTGCGCGCCGCAGATGGCAAGCAGGTAAAGCGCTCGATTTCGTATGGACAACTGCACTGCGCTGAACAGCTGACGTGGGCGATCAGTGCGATCCGCCGCGACCTGGCCGAACAAGCCAGTGAGCTGCCGGTAATTTCTCGGCTGCAGAGCCAACAGCGGTTCGCCCTGCCGACTTACCGCTAAGCCTTGACACCCCCCTTCACAAACAAGGCCAACCCCAACAGGACGTCGGGGTTGGCCTTGTTTGTGAAAGCCTGTGTAGCAGCCGCTACCCGTCCTAACGATCAATCATCAAGGCGTGGATAACGCTCGGCAATCGGGTCGCCGGTGAAATCTACAGCTTGCCCTTCTGGGGCGTTGGACAGGCGAATGGCAACGAATCGCGGTTCATCACCCATATCGACCCACAGCCTGGTGCCAGCCGGCACGCCGATCAAATCGCCCTTCTCACACAGCACTGCGTAGATGTAATCGTCAATGCGCAGGCTGAACAGCCCGCGTCCGGCAGCAAAAAAGCGCAGCTGGTCTTCCTTGCACGTATGCTCATTGCGCAAAGCGCCATCCACTTCACGGATTACATCGACATGGGCGTACCCGCGTTCGGCCAGCAATGTGTCGATGCTCGACCGGTAGGCTTCGATGATGTGTTGATCGCCAGCACCGGGCTGGATCGCAGAGTCAGCTTGCCAACGCTCGAAACGCACACCGTGCTCAGCCAGCGTGGCAGCGATGTCCTCAAGGTGGGTCAGCACCTTGTTGGGGATGTCCGGGGTGGACTGGTGGTAAACGGTCAGGCTGCTCATTAAAGGCGCTTCCTATGGCTGGGCATCTTTCATCTGGGTCGCAATGATAACGGCTGCGGCCAGGGCTGCGATGCTGGCAATACTAAAGGTGGTAGTTGCACCCAACAGGTTCCAGCTGTAGCCGGAATACAGAGCGCCCAAGGCTCCGCCGGTGCCGGCCAAGGCAGCGTACAGGGCCTGGCCCTGCCCTTGCTGACGCGCAGCAAAACTACGCTGCACAAAAGCGATGGCCGCGGCGTGGAAGCTGCCGAAGGTGGCGGCATGCAGTACTTGGGCGAACAACAGCACGGCCAGGTGCTCGGCATAATTGCCCAGAAGCAGCCAACGCAGGGCCGCCAGGATGAAACTGGCCATCAGCACCCGACGCAGCGATACCCGCGCCAGAATCCAGCTCATGCCGAGGAACATCAGCACTTCGGCCACCACGCCCAGCGCCCAGAGCATACCGATTATCCCGCGGCTGAAGCCGAGTTGCTCCAGGTGCAGGGTGAGAAAGGTGTAATAGGGACCATGGCTGAGCTGCATCAGCGCCACACAAACATAGAAGGCGGCCACGCCAGGGCGGGTCAACTGCTTGAGAAAACCACCCTGGCTTCGCTCATTCTGCCCCGGTGGCTGAGCGTTCGGCACCCAGAAGCTGGCGAGCACGATACCGGCCATGATGACCACCAACGCTTGCGGATACACATCCAGGCTCAAGCTATCGAATAGCCGGCCAAGGCCGACCACGGTCAGAATGAAACCAATCGAACCCCACAGCCGAATCTGGCTGTAGCGCGACGTCTGACCCTGCAAGTGCGCCAGGGTGATGACCTCGAACTGCGGCAACACCGCGTGCCAGAAGAACGCGTGCAAGGCCATGACCAGCGCAAGCCAGGCATAGCTTTTGGCAAAAAAGATCAGTGAGAAGCTCAACAGTGTGAACAGCGCGCCAAGGCGCACGATCAACAGGCGTTGACCGCTGCGATCACCCAACCAGCCCCATAGATTGGGCGCGATACAGCGCATCAGCATGGGGATGGCAACCAATTCGCCGATGCGCGCGCTGGAAAAACCCAGGTGATGAAAGTACAGCGCCAGAAACGGCGCTGTAGACCCGAGCAAGGCAAAGTAGAACAGGTAAAAGCTGGACAGCCGCCAGTAGGGAATCGGCGCCACGGCTCAACACGCCGCAGCGCGCATGCCAAAAGCCTGCATTACAGCTGGCCCAGTACCGGCGTGGTCACCCGTACATCGGCGTTCTGGCCGCGATGACGCAGCAGGTGATCCATCAGCACAATGGCCATCATCGCTTCAGCGATTGGCGTGGCGCGGATGCCGACGCACGGATCGTGGCGACCTTTGGTGATCACTTCGACCGGGTTGCCATCGACATCAATCGAGCGACCTGGGGTGGTGATACTTGAAGTGGGCTTCAAGGCCAGGTGGGCAACGATCGGCTGACCGGAGGAGATTCCGCCGAGAATGCCGCCAGCATTGTTGCTGAGAAAACCTTCAGGGGTCATCTCGTCACGATGCTCGGTACCACGCTGGGCAACGCTGGCGAAACCTGCACCAATCTCCACACCCTTGACCGCATTGATGCTCATCAAGGCGTGGGCAAGCTCGGCGTCCAGGCGGTCGAAGATCGGCTCGCCCAGGCCTGGCATGACGCCTTCGGCGACGACAGTGATTTTTGCGCCAACCGAATCCTGGTCACGGCGCAGTTGGTCCATGTATGCCTCCAGCTCCGGGACTTTGTCTGGGTCGGGGCTGAAAAAGGCATTTTGCTCGACCGAGTCCCAGGTTTTGAACGGAATCTCGATCGGTCCCAGTTGGCTCATGTAGCCACGGATGCGAATGCCCTGGCTGGCCAGGTACTTCTTGGCAATGGCACCGGCGGCCACGCGCATGGCGGTTTCACGTGCCGAGCTGCGGCCACCACCACGGTAGTCGCGCTCACCGTATTTATGGTGATAGGTGTAGTCGGCATGGGCCGGACGGAAAAGATCCTTGATCGCCGAATAGTCCTTGGACTTCTGGTCGGTGTTGCGGATCAGCAGGCCGATCGAGCAGCCTGTGGTGCGCCCTTCGAAAACCCCGGAAAGGATTTCGACTTCGTCGGCTTCCTGGCGCTGGGTCGTATGGCGACTGGTGCCAGGTTTGCGCCGGTCGAGGTCGTGCTGCAGGTCAGCCAGGGAAATTTCCAGGCCCGGCGGACAGCCGTCGACAATGGCGACCAACGCCGGACCATGGCTTTCGCCAGCGGTGGTGACAGTGAACAGCTTGCCGTAGGTATTGCCGGACATGCAGGACGCTCCGCGAATCAGCCTGATTTTAACAAAGCCGCCAGTATACGCAGGCTAACCCTTGAGTTCATCCCTGACAGCGAACCTTCTGCCCACACTTGGGTCCAAAATCCATCTCCTCGATAGTGGCCTGATGATGTTGCGTGTTTTCGTGGTATTCGCCTTGCTGTTCAGCGGCCTGGTACACGCTGCTGCCCCCACCGTGTTGCAACGCCCGATCAGCCTCGATACCGGCAGCGGCATGCTTTATGGCAGCCTGCTGTTGCCGCGCACCGAGCAACCGCCACCGGTGGTGCTGATTATTCCGGGGTCTGGGCCTACCGATCGCAATGGCAACAGCCCCGACGGTGCCCACACCGATAATCTCAGGCAACTGGCGCTGGTACTGGCGAAAAACCGCATCGCCAGCGTGCGCTACGACAAACGTGGCGTAGCCGCCAGCCGCCCAGCCACACCCGATGAACGCAACCTCAGCGTCGAACGCTACGTCGCCGATGCCGTGGCCTGGAGCCGTGCCCTCAAGGCTGATCCACGTTTTGGCCAGTTGATTCTGCTGGGCCACAGTGAAGGCGCGCTGATCGCCAGCTTGGCTGCCGAGGCAAGCGATGCCAGCGCCGTGATCAGCGTGGCCGGCAGTGGCCGGCCTATCGATGAGGTGTTCCGCGCGCAGCTCGCCGACCAGGTTCCGGCCCGCTACCGCCAACGTGTGGGACAAATACTGGACAGTCTCAAGGCCGGACACCCCGCCGCCGACGTACCGCTGCCCTTGCAGGACGTGTTGCGCCCCAGCGTCCAGCCCTACCTGATTTCGTTGTTTCGCCAAGACCCCGCGGCCGCATTCGCCAGCGTGAAAGTGCCCGCCCTGATCATTCAAGGCACCCACGATGTGCAGGTCGATGTGAGCAACGCCGAACGGCTCAAGGCCGCCAAGCCGGATGCCGAACTGGCGTTGATCCAGGGCATGAATCATATGCTGAGGATCGCCCCTCAGGCGGCCAGCGAGCAGCGCGAAAGCTACCTGAACCCTAAACTGCCGCAAGCCAGCGAGCTGGGCACCCGCGTGGTCGATTTTATCCACAGGCTGCCCGCTGCTTGAACGAACTTCACGGAAATTCAGCCTCCAGTCCCACACGATTCTGCCGATAAGCCGATGCTGGCATCGAGATTATGTCCAGCTTGCTGTGCATAAGAGGATTGCCGTGATGACTGAAGCCGCCCCCCAGGACGCCCCGGAAACCGCCGAGGCCGCGCCGGAACCCGCCCCGCTGCCGTGGGCCGAGGTGACTGCGGAACATTTCCAGCTGCTGCGCGTGGCGCCGCTGCCTACCGACCGCAACAGCGGCGCGCGCCCATTGCGCTTTGTCCAGTACGGCTATGCCGAACGGCACAACAAGGAGACCAGCCTGCTGCGCATGGTCATCCAGTTGCCAGGGCAGAAAGTGCGCAAGGAGCAGAACTGCCTGGATATCTGGGTGGATCATCAAGAGAAGCGCGTCCATGTCGGCCCCGACAGCGGCTTGCAACTTGAACCCCTGAACCGCGGCCTGGGTGGCTTCCTGCTGTCCCAGGCAATTGCCTGGGCGCAACGCAAGTGGTCGCACTACCGCGTTGACGG
The DNA here is from genome assembly GCF_036324085.1 of Pseudomonas auratipiscis. Lineage (NCBI taxonomy): Bacteria > Pseudomonadati > Pseudomonadota > Gammaproteobacteria > Pseudomonadales > Pseudomonadaceae > Pseudomonas > Pseudomonas auratipiscis. The sequence continues at coordinate 268,154 of NZ_JAZDCU010000006.1, read as the reverse complement.
AGCTGCGCTGGCAAGCAAGGACGCGCTCAATGAAGACACCCGCCAGCGTCGAGATCGGATGCTGAACAGGCATGGCCTGGAGGTTGAGTACGCCGACGCCCAGCACCTGAAGGGACGCTACGTCGAGGTGCAGGTCGGCGAACTGAAAGGCGGCTGGAACAACGAGAAGGTGCAACGGGTTGAAATACTCGATGCTGCGCACATGCTGCAACAAGCCGAACAGACCCTGCAGGAAAAAGACGCCCAGCTTCGCGAGCGCGACGAGCGTGTCAGCAAGTACCGCCGTGAAGACAGCGGGCTACGTTTCACCATTACTTGCCTGGTGGCCTTTGCGGTGTTTCAGGCCGGGTTGTTGATCTGGATTGCGACGCACTGAATACATCGCGGGGCTCGCCCCGCGATGAAGTCCTCGCTTAAACCCTCGCAGCAAACAATTGCTGATGCTGGCGGCACTGCTGCGCCGTCAGCATGAACACCCCGTGCCCGCCCCGCTCGAATTCCAGCCAGGCAAAGTCCACTTCCGGGTACAACGCTTCGACGTGAACCTGGCTGTTGCCGACCTCGACAATCAGCAGCCCTTTATCGGTGAGGTGATCCGCCGCCTCGGCGAGCATGCGCCGTACCAGGTCCAGACCGTCGTTACCACAGGCCAGGCCCAGCTCCGGCTCGTGATGGTATTCATCCGGCATGTCGGCAAAATCCTCGGCGTCGACATAGGGCGGATTGGACAGGATTAGATCGAAGCGCTGCCCCGGCAAGCCGCCGAAACCATCACCTTGTACGGTGTAGACGCGCTCTTCCAGGCCGTGACGCTCGATGTTCTGATTGGCCACTTCCAGCGCTTCGAACGACAGGTCGGCCAGCACCACTTCGGCTTGCGGGAATACCTCGGCGCTGACAATGCCGATACAACCTGAACCGGTACACAGGTCGAGAATGCGCGCAGGCTCGCTGGCCAGCCACGGCTCGAAGCGCTTCTCGACCAGCTCGCCGATGGGTGAACGCGGGATCAGCACACGTTCATCGACGATAAAGGCCAAACCACAGAACCACGCCTCGCCTAACAGATAAGCGGTAGGCACGCGGTCTTCGATACGGCGTTTGAGCAGGCGCTGCAGATTGACCAGCTCGTCGTCTTCAAGCTGGCAATCGAGGTAGCTGTCGGCAACCTCCCAAGGCAAATGTACCGAGCCCAGCACCAGAAGCCGTGCTTCATCCCAGGCGTTGTCGGCACCATGGCCGAAAAACAGGTCATGCTCATGGAAACGGCTGACAGCCCAACGGATATGATCGCGCAGGGTGCGCAGGCGAGAAGTGATCACAACAGACTCCTTGAAAGACGACCTGCAATTCTAACAGCCCGGTCACAGAAAAGGTCGCTGAAAACGGCGTGTAAGCGATTCGCTGACATGGCTGCAGGCCACTAACCACGCTGCTTGTGCGCGAAGCGATTCACATAAGTGCTCAGGCAGGGGACAATAGGTTGAAAAGCCCTATCCAAAGGAGCCCTTGATGTCTGTTCCAATGACGATGTTCCACCTCAGCGGCCGTGGCTATCCGCCCGCCAAGCTGAGCAATGCCAGCCTGCTCATTATCGACGCGCAAAAAGAGTACCTCAGCGGTCCTCTGGGACTGTCGGGCATGGACGACGCTGTGAAGAACATCGCTAAAATGCTCGAGGCTGCCCGCAAAGCCGGTCGCCCGATCATCCATGTGCGCCACCTGGGTACTGTCGGTGGCATGTTCGATCCACAGGGACCGCGCGGCGAGTTCATCCCGGGCCTTGAGCCACAAGGCGATGAGGTGATCATCGAGAAGCGCATGCCCAACGCCTTCAAGAACACCACGCTGCATGAAACCCTGCAGAAGTACGGTCACCTGGACCTGATCGTCTGCGGTTTCATGAGTCACTCCAGCGTCAGCACCACCGTACGCCGTGCCAAGGACTATGGTTATCGTTGCACCCTGATCGAGGATGCCTGCGCCACCCGCGACCTGCCGTTCAAGGATGGTGTGATTCCCGCTGCGCAAATCCAGCAAAGCGAGATGGCGATCATGGCCGACAACTTCGCTTGCGTGGCGCCAACCAGCAGCCTGATCTGATCAGCCGCCTGGCGGGCTCACGGAACCACCTTGCGGCAGTTCGGTCAAAAACCGGATATCCACAGAGGAAATTGGCATGAAGTTGTCCAACGGTTTCGATGCCAAGCGCTTGCGCCAGCGTGAACCCAGCAATTGGGGGGCGCGCATGGCGGCTGCGTTTTCGGCACTGTTGGCCACCCTCGGCGTGCTGCTGGCCATGGCTGGCGCTGCCAGCCTGCTGGGTAACGTCCCGGCACTGGCCGAGCTTAACGCCAGCCGTGCAGGTGCCGCCGTGGTACTTGCCGGTGGCCTGTTGCTGTTGTACCTGGGTGTGTTGTTCTGGCGACGCAGCCGTCTGCGCCTGCGCCGCAGCCGCGAACTGAACCTGTCGCCCCACCTGATGAAGAAACACGATTGACTGCAACCTGAGGAAGAGTCGCGTAAACTGCGCCGCCCAGGCGGAGGCTTACATGCAAGACGATGATTTTTCCCTGTTCAAAAGCGAGATGCGCGGCGTCAAGCCGATCAAGCATGATCGCGCCGAAGTCGGTAAACCCAAGGCTGATCGCAAGCAGTTGGCGGGCCTGCGCCAGGCTGCCACCGTGCGCAGCAACCAGGGTGTAGTCGACGGCCTGTCGGATCAGTTTGTCATCGACGTAGGCCCCGAAGACGACCTGCACTGGAGCCGTGATGGCGTTCAGGAAAGCCAGATGCGCAAGCTCAAGGCCGGTCAGATAGGCTTCGAAGGCAGCCTCGACCTGCATGGCATGAACGTGGAAAAAGCCCGTGAAACCCTCTGGGCGTTTCTCGCCGAGGCGACCCGCTTCGAAGTACGTTGTGTGCGGGTCACCCACGGCAAGGCGGTACGCCTGGATGGCAAGAAGCCGATGATCAAGAGCCACGTCAACACCTGGCTGCGCCAACACCCGCAGGTACTGGGTTTTACCTCGTGCCAGGCCCGCCACGGCGGCACCGGTGCAGTCTATGTAATGCTCAAACGAACCATGCTCGAAGGCCGTGACGAGTAACGCCGTGCTTGCAGCGCCGCCACAGCCGCCGTACCCTTCGCGTTTGCGATAATTCCCCACAGGTAGATCCATGTCCCTGGAACAGAACTACACCGCTATCCTCGGCCAAATCGGCGAGGACGTCTCCCGCGAGGGCCTGCTCGACACGCCCAAGCGGGCAGCGAAGGCCATGCAGTACCTTTGCCGCGGTTATGAACAAACCCTGGAAGAAGTGACCAACGGCGCTTTGTTCAGCTCCGACAACAGTGAAATGGTCCTGGTCAAGGACATCGAGCTGTACTCGCTGTGCGAACACCATATGCTGCCATTCATCGGCAAGGCGCACGTCGCCTACATTCCCGATGGCAAAGTCCTGGGCTTGTCCAAGGTTGCACGGATCGTCGACATGTACGCACGTCGCCTGCAGATCCAGGAGAACCTCAGCCGCCAGGTTGCCGAGGCGATCCAGAAAGTTACCGGCGCCCTGGGCGTAGCAGTGGTCATCGAAGCCAAGCACATGTGCATGATGATGCGCGGTGTGGAGAAACAGAATTCGACGATGATTACTTCGGTGATGCTCGGCGAGTTCCGCGAAAATGCCGCGACTCGCAGCGAGTTTCTCAGCCTGATCAAGTAATCGGGCCTGCTTGCAAGCCGATCCTTGGGGGTCGGCTTTTTTCATTCTGAGGAGTTGTCATGATCGTCAAAGCACTGCGCGTCGGCCTCGGCCAATTGATCGTCTTCGGCGATTGGGTCAGCCGCCCGGCCAAGCTCAAGCGCGACCCGGCTGTCCAGGCACTGGTTGAACAGCAAGCCAAGGGCCTTAGCCTGTACCAGTTTCACGCCTGCCCTTTCTGCGTGAAAACCCGTCGCACCCTGCACCGCCTCAACGTGCCGGTTGCCCTGCGCGATGCGAAGAACAACGAACAGGATCGCCAGACCCTGCTCAACGAAGGCGGCAAAATCAAAGTCCCGTGCCTGCGCATCGAGGAAGACGGCAAGACCACCTGGATGTACGAATCCAAGGTGATCATCGATTACCTCAACAAGCGTTTTTCCGCCATTTGAGGCAATCGAGCAAGCTGTGGGAGCGCTGCGTTTAGCCGAGCATCGTCACGTGCCGTGGATGACTGGCGACGCGCTCCAGCCAGGCCTGAATACCCGGATACGCGTCCAGATCAAAGCCCCCCTGCTGGGCTACATGGGTGTAGGCGTAGAGCGCGACATCGGCAATCGAATAGCGGTCACCGACCAGATACGGCGTTAGCTGCAGCTGCTTTTCCATTACCCGCAGGGCTTTGTAGCCGCCCTTGTGCAAGGTTTTGTATTCCTCAAGGCGCTCTTGCGGCAGCCCCAGGTAAAACTGGATGAAACGCGCCACGGCAATATACGGCTCATGGCTGTACTGCTCGAAAAACTGCCATTGCAGCACCTGAGTGCGCAAGCGCGGTTCGGTGGGCAGGTATTCGCTGCCGTCGGCCAGAAAGTTGAGGATCGCGTTGGACTCCCACAGGTAGGTGCCGTCTTCCAGCACCAACACCGGCACTTTGCCGTTGGGGTTCATTTCGAGAAATTCCGGGGTTTCCGTTTCACCCTTGAGGATATCCACCGCGTGCCACTCGTACGGCAGATCAAGCAGATGCAGCATCAATTTGACCTTGTAGCAATTGCCCGACTGGTAATCACCGTAGACCTTGTACATCACTCCCCCCGTTCGATGGCTCATCCTGCTCGCCGCCCATAGTTGGCGACTGTACGGCTAAATGCAATGCCTGCTGTATGACAAAGCTCAGAGAGCTGCGCGTTAGTCTGCAAAATCTGCTTACACCTAGCACAAGGACTGCACCATGCCCGATGCCTCTTCCGCGCAATTGCGCCCATTGGCTGACACCTCGCCCTCTGCCGTGGTCGCAGGCTTCATTGCCATGCTTACCGGTTACACCAGCTCCCTGGTGCTGATGTTTCAGGCTGGACAGGCAGCCGGTTTGACCACTGCGCAAATTTCTTCGTGGATCTGGGCGTTGTCCATCGGCATGGCCGTGTGCAGCATTGGCCTGTCGCTGCGCTATCGCACGCCGGTGACAGTTGCCTGGTCGACGCCGGGCGCCGCACTGCTGATCACCAGCCTGGGGGGCGTGAGCTACGGCGAAGCAATCGGCGCCTATATCACCTGCGCTGTGCTGGTGGTGATCTGCGGGCTTACCGGCAGCTTCGAGCGCCTGGTCAAACGCATTCCCGCGTCTTTGGCGTCCGCCTTGCTGGCCGGCATTTTGTTCAAGATCGGCAGTGAAATCTTCATCGCCGCCCAACACCGCACGACTCTGGTGCTGGGCATGTTCTTCAGTTATCTGATCATCAAACGCTTGTCGCCGCGCTATGCCGTGCTTGCTGCGTTGCTGGTAGGCACGGCGCTATCCGGCGCCATGGGTCTGCTGGACTTCAGCGGCTTCAGTCTGGAAGTGGCAACGCCCGTATGGACAACACCCAGCTTCTCCCTGGCGGCCACCATCAGTATCGGTATTCCGCTGTTCGTGGTCGCCATGACGTCGCAAAACATGCCAGGGGTGGCAGTGCTGCGCGCCGACGGCTATCAAGTACCAGCCTCGCCGCTGATCTCGGTGACAGGCCTGGCCTCGCTGGTGCTCGCGCCCTTTGGTTCGCACGGTATCAACCTCGCCGCTATCAGTGCTGCGATCTGCACCGGCCCGCATGCACACGAAGACCCGAACAAGCGCTACACCGCTGCGGTTTGGTGCGGGATTTTCTACGGCATTGCCGGCGTCTTCGGCGCCACCCTGGCGGCCCTGTTCGCCGCCCTGCCCAAGGAGTTGGTACTGTCGATTGCCGCCCTCGCTTTGTTCGGCTCGATCATGAACGGCCTGACGGTGGCGATGAACGAAGCCAAGGAGCGTGAAGCTGCGTTGATTACCTTCATGGTGACCGCTTCGGGCTTTACCCTGTTCTCGATTGGCTCGGCGTTCTGGGGGATAGTCGCGGGGGTGTTGACCCTGATGATTCTCAACTGGCGCAAAGGCATCTAGCGATACCATCGCCGCTCCTAGCGGGTGCGTTGGAAAAATGCCTGGGCACGCTGGTCCTGGGCATAGGCGACATTGATCCGCAGCCAGTCACTGGCAACCCCCTGCGGATCAAACGCACTGCCCGGCGCCACTAACACCGAACACGCCAAGGCCAACCGGTTGAGCGCAGCGAAATCCCAACCGGGACGGCGCGCCCATACAAACATGCCACCGTAAGGCTCGGTGAACACTTCCCAGCCACAGGTCTCAAGCTGGCCCAGCGCCTTGGCCATATGTTGCGCCAGGCGCGGGCGCAGGCGTGCGACGCTTTTACGGTAGCCGCCGCTGGCCAACATCTGCGCCACTACTTGCTCGGTGAAGCGTGAAGTACCGAGACCGGCGACCATCTTCAGTTCAGCCAGGCGCGCTATCAGCGCCGGCTTGGCCACCAGATAGCCACAGCGCAGAGAACTGCTCAGGGTCTTGGAGAAACTGGCGAGGTAAATGACCCGCTGTTCGGCATCCAAGGTGGCCAGCCGCGTGACCGCGCCATCCTGGAAGTCGGCATAGATATCATCCTCGATGATCTGCACATCATGTTCCCGGGCAAGCTCGAGCAGGCGATAAGCAACTTTCGGCGTCAAGCTACTGCCGGTGGGGTTGTGATACAGGCTGTTGATGTACAGGCATCGAGGGCGATGACGCTTGAGCAAGTCCTCCAGCACCTGCAGGTCCGGGCCGCTGGGCGTACGCGGCACCTCCAGCATTTCCACCTGGTGGTGGCGCAGCAGGTTGTACAGGTTGTAGTAGCCGGGGCTCTCTACCAGCACCTTGTCACCTGGCTTGAGCAGCGTACGCACAAGCAGATCCAAGGCATGACTGGCGCCTTGGGTGGTAAGGATTTGCTGGGGACTGACCTGGATACCGATCTGCCCCAAACCTTTATGCAGCTGGCTACGCAAAGCGGCCAGGCCCAAGGGAGGACAGTAATCGAGCAAGTCCTCGATAGGCCCACGGCTGACGTGGCGTACCGCCTGGGCAATTGCATCGGTGGCCCGCCAACTGTCGGGCACCCAGCCGCAACACAGCTTGAGCAGACCGGGGCGCTCTTCGCTGAACTGCTGCCAACGACTGTCGAACGCTTCATCGCGTACGGGATGGTCAACAACGGGTTCACTGCGCCGAAGCTCGGCGACGAAGAAGCCGGCACCGTGCCTGGCCTCCAACAGCCCCGTCGCAACCAGACGGTCGTAGGCTTCAATTACACACGACTGGCTGATCCCCTGCTCTTTCGCCAATTGACGAATTGAGGGCAAGCGAGTGCCCGGGCGCAGACGCTGCTGCTCGATCCACTGCAACAACTGTTCAGCCAACTGCTGTACCAACGGGGAGGACGATTGGCGATCGAGCGTCAGATTCATGGGCGAAGTGTTCGTTGATTTTGTCCAAACAGTTAACCACAAATCCCCCGCCAGTGTGCCTTGTGAGGCCCTGTTGATCGCCGGATAGTCGCGGCATCAACAAGGAGTCTTCCATGCCCACTCAGCGTTCGCCGGCGCTACTCGCCTTCGCCCTGTGCGTGATTACTTTCGCCGTTAATCTGCAAGCACCGCTCTATAGCGCCTACGCCGAACTTTCCGGCAAGGGCGCCGCCGCCACGGCTGTGGCCTTTTCGGCCTATGTCGCAGGTGTGGTGCCAGTGCTGTTGCTACTCGGCGGCCTTGCCGACCGGGTAGGAAGGCGTCCGTTGATTATGCTTGCGCTGATGGTATCGATGCTCGCCACGGTGCTGATGCTACTGGCCCCTTCCTTGAACACCTTGGCCCTCGCACGCCTGCTTCTGGGGATAGGCACCGCGCTGGCGTCTGCGACCGCGACGGCCTACATGAGTGAGTTGATGCAAGAGGCTGACAGCCAACACGCCGCCACCTGGGTGACGGCAAGCACGTCGCTGGGGTTCGGCCTGGGCGCGGCACTGACCAGCCTGTTCTTGCTGCGTGGCCCCACCCTGGCGCCCGACAGCTTCTATCTGCATCTGATATTGGCCGCCCTGGCACTGCTGGCCGTGTGCAGGCTGCCAGATCAACGTCGAGATACCCGCGGCGCATGGTTGCGCTTGCCCTATTATCCCGCCGGCAGCCTGCCCTATGGCCTGGCCATCCTGCTGGCCTGGGCCTGTGTTGGCCTGGTGATCGCCTTGTTGCCTTCGATCCTCAAGCAGCATCAACTGGCCAACTGGTCGGGATTCTCGACCTTCTGCGTCATCAGTTGTGGCTTGCTGTTCCAGCCCTTGGCTCGGCGCATGCCACCGGCCAAGGCCACCCTGCTCGGCCTGATCGTGTTGCCGTGCAGCTATGCGCTACTGGCCTGGGGCGCCGACAGCGGGCATTTGCTGGCCGTACTGCTGGGCACCGTGGCCGCCAGCAGTGCCTGCTACGGCTTTATCTATCTGGGGGGATTATCAGCGGTGAACGTGCTGGCAGGTGTTGAGAAAACCCGCGCCAGCGCCGGTTTCTTTCTACTCGCCTACCTGGGCTTCAGCCTGCCGGTGATTTTCACCGGGCTAGTGGCCGATCACCTTGGGCCTAGAATCGCCCTGTTGGTGTTTGGGGCTGGATTGCTGCTGGGTTGTGCGTTGGTGGGTGTTCGACTACTGATTCAGGAACAGGGGCAAGAACGGCAAGCCGTTATCCCGTGACGCGGTCTTCGGGCCAGTTGAACTGGCCCGCTACGCAGGCAAGCCGCTCAGATCGCCGTCGCCCCACCATCCACCGCCAAGGCCTGACCGGTGGTGAACGCAGCCCCATCGCTGCACAGGTACAACACCGCGCTGGCGATCTCCTCAACCTTGCCGATACGCCCCACCGGGTGCATGGCTGCAGCAAACTCTGCCTTACGCGGGTCGGCCTCATAGGCGCGGCGGAACATATCGGTATCGATGACCGCCGGGCACACGGCATTTACGCGGATTTTCTTCTTGGCATACTCGATGGCCGCCGATTTGGTCAGGCCAATGACGGCATGCTTGGAGGCACTGTAGATACTCATCTTCGGCGCGGCACCCAGGCCGGCGACCGACGCAGTGTTAACGATAGCGCCACCGCCCTGGGCCAGCAGCAGCGGCAACTGGTACTTCATGCACAGCCACACACCTTTGACGTTTACGCCCATGATGGCGTCAAACTCAGCTTCGCTGCCATCCGCCAGACGCCCTTGCTCAATCTCGATACCGGCATTGTTGAAGGCATAGTCGAGACGACCGTAAGACTCGAGCGTAGTGGCCATCAAATGCTGCACATCGGCTTCGCGGGTAACGTTGCAGGATACGAACAGCGCTTGTGCACCCGTCGCCCGGATCAACTCGACCGTGCCCTCACCCCCGACTGCGTCCAGATCCGCTACCACCACCTTCAAACCCTGGGCGGCAAACGCCAAGGCTGTCGCCCGCCCGATACCTGCCGCACCGCCGGTCACCAAGGCAACCTGGCCGGAAAAAGTCATGCTCATCGCTAGCTCCCGCAACATAGTGAGGTGATGCCCGGAGTCTATGCAGACGACCTCATGGTTGGGCAGCATCATCAGAACGCCAGTTGAAGGGGTATCGGCTTGGGTGATTATCAGCACACTGACGAATCAGCGTTGTGTATCGTGGTGTATTCGCTGCACGGGTAAACCTTGCCGGAACCTGCGCCAGGGTCTATCAACAACCTTTGCCCATTTCTTTGAGAGCCCAGCCATGACCACCCAGACCAACCGCCGCTTTCTGCTCGCCAAACGCCCGATCGGAGCGGTCAGCCGGGACGACTTCACCTTCGAGCAAACGCCGGTCAGTGAACCCGGCGAAGGCCAGGTGCTGGTGAAAAACCTCTACCTGTCCCTCGACCCGGCCATGCGCGGCTGGATGAACGAGGGCAAGTCCTACATTCCACCGGTGGGCCTGGGCCAGGTCATGCGCGCGCTGGGTGTCGGCGAAGTTATCGCGTCCAAGCATCCCGGCTTTGCCGTAGGCGACCACATCAATGGCGCCCTGGGTGTGCAGGATTATTTCGTCGGCGAACCTCAGGGCTTTCACAAAATTGACCCAACACTGGCGCCCCTGCCCCGCTACCTCTCGGCCCTGGGCATGACCGGCATGACCGCCTACTTCGCCCTGCTCGACGTCGGCGCACCGAAAGAAGGCGAAACCGTGGTGCTCTCCGGCGCTGCCGGCGCGGTGGGCAGCATTGCCGGACAAATCGCCAAGATCAAAGGTTGCCGGGTAGTGGGCATTGCCGGTGGTGCAGAGAAATGCCAGTACCTGAAGGACGAACTGGGTTTTGACGGCGTTATCGACTACAAGGCCGAAGACGTGCTTGAAGGCCTCAAACGCGAATGCCCGAAAGGCGTCGATGTTTACTTCGACAACGTCGGCGGCGACATTCTGGACGCCGTACTCAGCCGTTTGAATTTCAAGGCGCGGGTAGTGATCTGCGGTGCTATCAGTCAGTACAACAACAAACAGGCGGTAAAAGGCCCGGCCAACTACCTGTCACTGTTGGTGAACCGTGCGCGCATGGAAGGTTTTGTAGTGATGGACCACGCTGCCAACTATGGCAAGGCGGCACAGGAGATTGCCGGCTGGTTGGCAACCGGCAAACTGAAGAGCAAGGAGGATGTGGTCGAAGGGCTGGAAACCTTCCCCGAGACGCTGTTGAAGCTGTTCAACGGGGAAAATTTCGGCAAGCTGATACTTAAGCCCTGATTTCTGCGACCACTGCCGCCAGCGCCTGGGCCGGATCGGCGGCCTGACTGATCGGGCGACCGATCACCAGGTAGTCGGAACCGGCATCCAGCGCCTGTCGCGGGGTCAGGATACGGCGCTGGTCGTCTTGAGCACTGCCAGCGGGGCGAATACCCGGGGTCACCAATTGCAGTGACGGATGGGCCGCTTTCAGCGCCGGGGCTTCCAGTGCCGAACACACCAAACCGTCCATTCCGGCCTTCTCAGCCAAGGCAGCCAGACGCAGCACCTGCTCTTGCGGTTCGATATCCAGACCGATACCGGCCAGGTCTTCACGCTCCATGCTGGTCAGCACCGTCACACCGATCAGCAGCGGTTGTGGACCAGAGCGCTGGGCCAACACTTCACGACAGGCCGACATCATACGCAGGCCGCCGGAGCAATGAACGTTGACCATCCACACGCCCATTTCCGCAGCGGCTTTAACCGCCATCGCCGTGGTGTTGGGGATATCGTGAAATTTAAGATCGAGGAACACCTCGAAGCCCTTCTCGACCAGGGTTTCGACAATGCCTGATGCGCTGCTGGTGAACAGCTCCTTGCCGACTTTTACCCGACACAGGGAAGGATCGAGTTGATCCGCCAGTTTCAGGGCGGCGTCACGGGTAGGGAAATCCAGGGCGACGATAATGGGCGTCTGGCAGGCGGACATGGGCTGGTCTCTTGGCAAGTCTTGAACGGCGCGCATTGTAAACGAAGCAGCGGCCTATGGGGGGCCGATGATCGTGAATTGGCCCACCGGGAGGCAGCCCTCTATAATTGAACCAATAAATGATCCATTGGCTCCAAATTGTTGAGCACAATGAACGTTACTGCTCAAAGGAGGACTACATGCCCTGGTATGCTTGGTTAATACTAGTACTGGCGCTAGGTTCCATCGTCGGCGGCCTGATGCTACTGCGTGATACCGCGAAAAAGCTGCCTCTGACCGAAGAGCAGCTTAAGCGTGTGCATGAGCGTAATGCTGAGATGGATGCGAAGGATGCGCAGGATCGATAACTCCGGTAGTGACTACTCGGGTTCGCGCATAACGTGTCACGTGCGGTGGCAGCGCTTCACACGCCTTAAAAAAGCCAACCGGTCCGCCACATCGGATGACGACGGTAAGCTCACAGGCTAACTCTCGACACCTTCAACCACAGCCCCGGTAGGAGCGAGTTTGCCCTAGGATAAAGTTACAACAGCCGCCCAATACCTAAGGCAAACCCGCCCACTTAAATCAGCTTTACGGGTATCACTGGCTCACCGTGAGTCTATCGCGATTACGATCCAGCAACGCCTTGCCGATCCCCTTGATCTCCAGCAGCTCATCCACCGAAGCGAACGCACCATGCTGGTCACGGTAAGCAACGATTGCCTCGGCTTTGGTTTTACCGATACCCATCAGGGTGGACTGGAGGGTTGGTGCGTCGGCAGTGTTCAAGTCGAGCTGTGGGGAGGATTGCTGGGTAGCTACTACGGGGATTGGGGTTTTTATTGGATCAGAGGCTGGGGCTGCGCTGAGCGTGAAGGAAACGCTGGCGAAGAGAGGGAGCAGAAGGTAGGACAGAACGGTGTTGCGCATGAGGTGAAACTCCTAGGTGATTGCAAAGGCAGCTTTTCCTTGGCTGCCTTTGAAACCTAGAACGGGATTGGGGAGAGTCAAACTGTGGGGTATGGGGAATCGTTACGAAATAGGACCGTGGGACTGTCAGATATTTTGTGTGCGGGCCGGTAACGGCCTGCCGTTAGGCAGGCCATGCTTTTACCAGGTCGGCCTGATAAATCGATCTCCGTACAGAATCGCGAATTGATTCATCGCACTTTTCCAGTCATGGGCCGCTGAGCCCCAGTTTGCCGTGATATTGCGCAGTCCAAGCCAGATCAGTTTTGTCGCCGCATCGTCGGTCGGGAAGTGACCTCGGGTTTTGATGATCTTGCGCAGCTGAGCGTTGATGCTCTCGATGGCGTTTGTCGTGTAGATCACTTTTCTGATCGCCGGCGGGAAAACAAAAAATAGAATCACTCTGTCCCAAGCCCGCCGCCAAGCAGCCACCACCGTCGGATACTGCTTGCCCCATGGCCCGCTTTCAAACTCATCAAGCGCCTGCTCGGCCGCGTCAGCGGTGACTGCTTGATAGATCGGTTTGAGCGCCTTGGCCAGTTCGCGACGCTTATCCCAGGCCGCGTAATCAAGGCTGTTGCGGATCAGATGAACGATGCATGTCTGCAGTGTCGTGTCTGGAAATACGGCGTTGAGAGCTTCTGGCATGCCTTTGAGGCCATCGGTCACAGCAATCAATACGTCTTCGACGCCGCGTGTTTTGAGGTCGTTGAAAACCTTCATCCAGAATTTGGCGCCCTCGGTGGTTTCGATCCAAATGCCGAGAATATCGCGTGTTCCGTCTGGTAAAACCCCCAGGGCTAAGTGGATCGCCTTGTTGCGAACCAGACCCTCTTCGCGGATTTTGACCCGTAGCGCATCGAAGAAAATAACCGGATACATCGGCTCCAATGGCCGCTGTTGCCATGCACCGATCTCTGCCATGACCTCGTCGGTTACAGAGCTGATGAAGTCGGGAGAAACATCAGTACCGCACTGCTCGGACAGAAACGCACGGATCTCTCTGACCGTCATTCCACGGGCATACATGGCGATGATCTTGTCGTCGAACCCGGTGTAACGACGCTCGTGTTTGGGGATCAGGATGGGAGAAAAACTGCCGTCCCGGTCGCGAGGGATATCCAGTCGGAGCGGGCCATCGCCGGTTAGAACCGTCTTGCCGCTCTTGCCATTGCGCTGGTTGGTTTCATCCTCTGGGCGCTGCGCGCCCGGCGGATAGCCCAAATGGTGGCCAAGCTCAGCACTGAGGGCTCGCTCGATCAACGCCTTCTTGAACGCCGCAGAGGCGTCCTCAATGGCTTCAGCGGTCATCGGTCCGTCGGTGAATTGCTCAAGCAGCTCTTTCGGAATTTTCGGTAACTCTCGCAACACGGGTTTCTTCTTCGTTGGCATACATGCACCTCTTACTCATGTTATGCCCGAACACAAAATTTCTGCCCCCCCCAGGACCGTAAGCGCTCCACAAACCCCACCGACAACAACGCCGCTGAGCGCGCGATCCGCCCCTTCGTGATCGGAAGAAAGAATTGGCTGTTTAGCGACACGCCCAAGGACGCGACGGGCAGTGCTCAACTTTACAGCCTGGTCAAGACTGCCAAAGCCAACGGCCAAGAGCCCTATGCGTGGCTACGCCACGCACTCGAACGCCTGCCAATGGCGGCTTCGGTTGAAAACTACGAAGCCTTGCTGCCGTGGAACTGCTCACCCATATCGCTTGGCTGAGCGCACTACACATCTTGAAGTCGGTGGGGTTTGTGGAGCGCTTACGACCAACGCAGCCAGGCCGTCAATGGATTGTAAGCGCTCCATGAACCCCACATTCAAAGCGCTTATCTGATCCCGGATGCTGTGCTCCCGATTTCTTTCTGGAGCCCGCACGCCATGATGCGTCCCGACACCAAAGTCGAAAAAGTCTATCTTTATCCCAAGCCAGTCGACTTCCGAAAGTCCATTGACGGTCTAGCTGCGCTGGTCGAACTGGACATCAAAGTGGCGGTGTTCGACCCTGTGCTCTTCGTGTTTCTCAACAAAACGCGAAACCGCGTGAAGATTTTGTACCGGGAGCGAAATGGTTTCTGCCTCTGGCTCAAGCGTCTCGACTCGGAACGCTTCAAAACATCCCCTGAGCCCACCGACGAGGCCATTGTCCTGACCGTCCAGGAACTCAACTGGTTACTCGACGGCTTCGACCTCTGGCGCAACCGCCCCCATCAAGTTCTGACGCCTCGCTACGTCGCCTGATTCGGTATAATCCGTCGCATGATTTCCATGCCCGACACCCTCCCTGACGATCCGATTTTGCTCAAGCAGCTGCTTGAGCAAATGATCAATGAGCGTGCGTCTGACAAGGGCAAGATCGTTCATCTGGAAGAAGAGGTAGCGCTGCTCCGCCAGCGGTTATTTGGCCGTAAGACAGAGCAGACCAACGATTCGGCTACGCCCCAACTCCCTCTCCTTGACGAAGCAGAAAGCCTGGCAGAGCCGGCCGACGAGGCTTCGGATGAAGAAGTTGTTGCTCCGAGCAAGCGCCACGGCAAACGCAAGCCACTGCCCAGCGATCTGCCGCGTGTCGAGGTCATTCATGAACTCCCTGAACACGAGCTGACATGTGCGTGCCGCTGTCGCAAACACGCCATTGGCGAAGAAGTCAGCGAGCAGCTTGAAATCGTCCCGATGCAGATCCGGGTCATCAAGCATATCCGCAAGGTTTACGGCTGCCGCGACTGTGAGTCAGCACCGGTGACCGCAGATAAGCCCGCCCAGATGATCGAAAAAGCATGGCCAGCCCCAGCGTCCTGGCGATGTTGTTGACCACCAAATACGTGGACGGCCTGCCACTTCATCGTTTCGAAAAAGTGCTCGGACGTCACGGCATCGATATCTCGCGTCAAACTTTGGCACGTTGGGTCATTCAGTCCGGCGAGCACTTTCAGCCGCTGCTGAACCTGATGCGCGACAGCTTGTTGAATAGCCACATCATTCATTGCGACGAGACCCGGGTACAGGTATTGAAAGAGCCTGACCGCGAACCGAGCAGCCAGTCCTGGATGTGGGTGCAAACTGGCGGCCGGCCCGATAAGCCAGTCATCCTTTTCGACTATTCCACCAGCCGAGCGCAGGAGGTACCGACTCGCCTGCTGGATGGCTATCGCGGCTATGTGATGACAGATGATTATGCTGGCTATAACGCTCTCGGAGCGCAGGATGGCGTTGAGCGCCTGGGCTGCTGGGCCCATGCGCGGCGCAAGTTCGTCGAAGCACAAAAAGTACAGCCCAAGGGGAAGACCGGACGCGCTGACATCGCCCTGAACCTGATCAACAAGCTCTATGGCATCGAGCGCGACTTGAAGGACAGCAGCGATGAAGCTCGTAAAGCTGCCCGCTTGGAGCGTAGTTTGCCATTGCTGGCCCAACTGAAAAGCTGGATAGAGAAAACGCAACCTCAGGTCACGACGCAGAATGCCTTGGGCAAGGCCATCGGCTACTTGGCCAGCAATTGGGGCAAGTTGCAACGCTACGTCGAACACGGATACTTGCCGATCGACAACAACGCTGCCGAGCGCGCCATCCGCCCGTTTGTCATCGGGAGAAAGAACTGGCTCTTCAGTGACACGCCCAAAGGTGCCACCGCCAGCGCACAGCTTTACAGCCTGGTCGAAACTGCCAAAGCCAACGGCCAGGAGCCCTACGCGTGGCTGCGCCACGCACTGGAACGCCTACCGGAGGCGTCCTCAGTTGAGGATTACGAAGCCCTGCTGCCGTGGAACTGCGTGCCTCAAGTGCACCGGTGATGCGCCGGCCCATCTTTGAGGTGGGTGGGGTTCATGGAGCGCTTACTGATAAAAACCAGATTACGTTATCTCAAAACCCTTGAAATTGAGGGCTCTGCTGAGCGAGTGGTGACGTCAGGTATGGTCGGCAGCGAAATGAGAAATCAAAGAGATTCTACTCTCTGCAACTGGATGATGTTAGGGTGACATCGTTTTGGTGTGACCCTTTTGATGTTGGATTCCGGCTAGCAGATAAGATCGCCATTCATGCAAACTTCGATAGAACATTGGTGGGTGAGTCCTTATGATTGCAGCTGCTTTCATAGGGCTTCCCATGTGGCGCTATGTCGATCTGGACAGTTCCGGCCGCAGCTAAGCGAGACGTAAGGGCGGCATGCGGCTCGCTCGTATGTCGAACGAATTTTAGGGAGTGAAGCCCTCTGTGGCATAAACGGCGCGCAAGGGTAGGTTAATTCAAGGTTAGTTGCGAGAAATGACAGACATTAAACAAACAGCAGTAGAGAAGTTCAAAAGCAGGCAGGCCTTGATTGGTATTGTTGGTGATATGTCTGTCAAGCGCTTCCCGGATATATCAGGTTTAAGGGTTCCGCATATGGGATGGAATCAGACCCATCCTACAACTAGGGAGCACCCATTAACTCGTGATTTAGATGAAGATGCTAGATTTTACTTCGTTCATAGTTATTACATGGAGCCGCGGAATCGTGAGGATGTATTATTAGAAACTAGCTATGGCATAAGTTTCGCCGCAGCTGTAGCTCGTAATAATATTACTGGTGTGCAGTTTCACCCAGAAAAAAGTCATCGCTTTGGCAAAAATCTCTTAGCTTCATTTGTGAAAGGTGATTGAATGTATCGGGCTCGTGTAATTCCTTGTTTGCTAATTCGTGATAATGGATTGGTCAAAACGCGAAAATTCAAAGATCCAGTGTATATCGGCGATCCAGTTAATCCAGTACGGATTTTTAGCGACAAAGAAGTAGATGAAATTATAGTGCTTGATATCGATGCGTCGCGCAAGGGAAAAGAACCAAATTACGCTCTTATCGAAGAAATTGCTGGCGAAGCATTTATGCCGTTAGCTTACGGTGGCGGAATTCGTACAGTTGATCAGGTGCGTCGATTAATTCGCTCAGGCATAGAGAAGGTCGTAATCAATACTGCTGCTTTTGACTCGATGGATGTGATCAGTGAAGCAGCTGATATATTTGGGAGTCAAGCAGTTGTAGGTGCGATAGATGTCCGTAAAACTTTGTTTGGAGGAAACCGGCTAATAACTAAATGTGGCAGTGTTGAAGCAAATGATGAGCACGTCGATAAGCTTGTTGCTGCAGGCGTGGGCGAAATTTTTCTGAATAGCATCGATCGGGATGGGATGATGAGTGGTTACGACGTCCCGTTGATCCAATCTGTGGCGCGTCGAGTGAATGTCCCGGTTATGGCTTGTGGTGGGGCAGGTACACTAAACCATATGGCGGAGGCAGTCCGTGAAGGCGGGGCCTCGGCAGTTGCAGCCGGTAGTATGTTTGTATTTCATGGTAAGCATCGAGCGGTGCTGATTAACTACCCCCAGAAAATAGAATTTTAGGAGCGGGTAATATATGCATCCACTCTTTAGGCGTATCGGCGCAATCAACCGCTTGTTTTTATTAGTATTTGGCCTTCTCCTTGCCTATAATTTAAAGTTAGCGGCGGCCAATGAGTATTTAGGGTATCAGGTATTTGTTTTTGATCTTTCCTACGTACTGGTGGTTTTTGTCGCCGTTATTTTGCTTGGCGTGTTTATGCCTGTGGGGATTAGGGTTCCTTCAGATTTTTTCACTTTTTTATATGGATTGTTTGTTATTTTCCCTTACACGATCTTGCATTTAATTCGGGGGCCTGTTACGCCTTTGGAGTTTATTAGATGCTTTCTAATCCTGGCGGTTCCTTTTTTTGTAGTTCGGGTAAGTGCTTCAATTCTGCCCAAGGTTAGATTTCCGGGATTTTTTTCGTATAACTTTGTGTTGCTATTGCTGATACCACTTTCTATTACAGGCGTTTTTTTAGCACTAGCAAACCCGCCGGGATCTGCAGGTTTTGATTTGGGTACGTCCTACGTACGACGGCTTGAAGGGCGAGAAATTTTTTCAGTGGGGACACCGCTTGCTTATTTGAATTCGGCCATTGTTAACGGCTTTGCACCATTTTTTGCGTTCGTAGCCGGATGGCAGCGCCGATACGGGTTGTTATTTTTTGCATTGCTGTGCTGGTTATCTTTTTTCTACCTCTTGGGAGTAAAGGCTCCTCTTTTATTTATTGGGGTGGCTTTCATTATTGGGACTAGGGCTTCAGTTGGTAGGCTGTATTCGCTAGTTAATATTATTTATATATGTATATTTTTAGCCTTTTTTGTTTTTCTAGTTGAATACTTGTTTTTTGACTATTCTTACGTTGCGGACTACTTCATTCGTAGAGCGATGAGCGTACCAGCTTGGCTGATTTCAGCATATTTCGAATTTATGTCGTCAACAGATTCAACTTTATGGTCACCGCTAACTGGTATCGCATCCAATGAGCCAGTCACTATGGTTGTGGGCCAAGAGTTTCTCGGTCTTCCAGGCTTAAATGCAAATACAAATGCGTTTGTATATCAGTTGGCGTCGGGAGGGTTTCTTATGTATGTACTTACTGTAGCCTTGGTAGCATTTGTCTTTGCAATGCTTGATTCTGTTTACTCCAGTAACCGCAATCCAGCGTTAATTTATATTGGGTTTTCGTATGCGATTTTGCTCACAGAGCAAGCTGCAACGACAGCACTAGTTTCATCTGGACTCGGAGTCCTTATCATGCTTTTGATATTTTCGAGAAATAGTGGTTCGCCCAATGATGATCTCCGCCTAAATAAAGTGTAGTTTTTTAATCTTTGATATTTGGATGTGGTGAAAAATTATGCAGATTAATAGTGATAACACTAAGTAAGCGCTCCACAAACCCCACCGACTTCAAGATGTGTAGTGCGCTCAGCCAAGCGATATGGGTGAGCAGTTCCACGGCAGCAAGGCTTCGTAGTCTTCAACCGAAGCCGCCATTGGCAGGCGTTCGAGTGCGTGGCGTAGCCACGCATAGGGCTCTTGGCCGTTGGCTTTGGCAGTCTCGACCAGGCTGTAAAGTTGAGCACTGGCCGTCGCGCCCTTGGGCGTGTCGCTAAACAGCCAATTCTTTCTTCCGATCACGAAGGGGCGGATCGCGCGTTCAGCGGCGTTGTTGTCCAGCGGCAGGTAGCCTTCCTCGACGTATCGCTCCAGCTTGCTCCAGTTGTTTGCCAAGCAACTGATGGCTTTGCCCAGGGCATTCTGAGCAGTCACTTGTGGCTGCGTCTTTTCGATCCAGCTTTTCAACTGAGCCAGTATCGGCAGGCTTTGTTCGTGACGACCGATCTGACGTTCAGCGTCGTCGCAAGCTTTTAGGTCGCGTTCGATGCCGTAAAGCTTGTTGATCAGATTCAGCGCGATATCCGCGCGCCCCGTTTTACCTTTGGGCTGCACTTTCTGTGCTTCAACGAATTTACGACGCGCGTGGGCCCAGCATCCTAAACGCTCAACTCCAGCTTGGGCGCCCAGCGCGTTGTAACCGGCATAATCGTCGGTCAAGACGTAGCCACGATAGCCATCGAGCAGGCGCATAGGCACTTCCTGCGCCCGGCTGGTCGAGTAGTCAAAAAGGATGACCGGCTTATCCGGCGGGCCGCCGGTTTGCACCCACATCCATGACTGGCTGCTCGGCTCACGGTCAGGCTCTTTCAACACCTGCACCCGCGTTTCATCGCAATGGATGACGCGGCTGGCCAATAGGCTGTCGCGCAATAAATTCAGCAGCGGCTGAAAGTGCTCGCCGCACTGGATAACCCAGCGCGCCAAGGTTTGGCGCGGGATATCAATGCCGTGGCGACCCAGCACTTTTTCAAAGCGGTGTAGCGGTAAACCGTCCACATATTTGGTGGTCAGCAGCATCGCCAGAACGCTAGGGCTGGCCATGCTTTTTTCAATCAGTTGAGCCGGCTTGTCAGCAGTGACCGGCGCCATCTCGCAGTTGCGGCAACCGTAGACTTTACGAACGTGTTTGATCGCCCGGATCTGCATCGGCACGATTTAAAGCTGCTCGCTGATTTCCTCACCAATGGCGTGTTTGCGGCAGCCGCAGATACAGGTCAGTTCATGCTCGGGCAGTTCGTGGATCACTTCGATGCGCGGCAGATCCGCAGGCAGTGGCTTGCGCTTGCCACGGCGCTTGGCGGGTGCGACGACCTCTTCTTCAGCGGTCTCGCACGCCAACTCGACCTCGTGCTCCGCTTCATTGAACAACGCCATTTGAGGCGTTGCAGGATCGACGGCCTGCTCCGGTTTTCGGCCAAACAGTCGCTGCCTCAGCAATGCAACTTGTTCTTCGAGCACGCCCATCCTGGATTGCATCTTCGCAAGCATCTGCTTGAGCAATTCAGGATCATCAGGAAGGTTGTCGGGCACGAAATTCATGCCCTGGATTATAGCGAATCAGGCCACGAATCGTGGCGTCAAAACCTGATGAGGACGGTTACGCCAGAGGTCAAAACCGTCGAGCATCCAGTTGAGTTCCTGGACAGTCAGGACAATCGCTTCGTCCGTCACGTCAGGCGACGTTTTGAAGCGCTCGGACTCCAAACGCTTGAACCAAAGGCAGAAGCCGTTGCGTTCCCAGTACAAGATCTTCACGCGGTTGCGTGGCTTGTTGAGGAAAACAAAAAGCACTGGGTCAAAGGCCGCGACTTTAATATCCAGCTCGACCAACGCAGCCAGGCCGTCAATGGATTTTCGGAAGTCGACGGGCTTGGGATAGAGATAGACTTTTTCGACTTTGGCGTCGGGACGCATCATGGCGGCGGGCTCCTGAGAGAATCGGGAGCACAGCATCCGGGATAAGCTAAGCGCTTTGAATGTGGGGTTCATGGAGCGGTTACTGTATAAGCACCGTTTTTTCGAAATTATCTGAAAGCGTTACTTGGTCTCTGAACGTAATTGCTGATAAACAAGATCAACAATTTCCCCACCAGGCGAATACCCACTAACGCTTTCACGAAGCAATTGCCTCACTTGTATATAGTCATCATCGGATACTGCCTGAATTAACCTTGACAGTTGGGTCTTTAGGGCTTCCCAACCGAGATAATCTTCCGTAGCACTCATGATCATTGGATGCTGAGTGGGCGAAACATTCTCCCCAATCAACAATTCTTCGTAGAGTTTTTCTCCTGGACGTAAACCTGTGAACTCAATGGATATGTCCCCGTGTGGATTACGTTCAGAGCGCACACTCAAACCTGAGAGATGGATCATTTTTTCTGCAAGCTTCGCAATTTCAACCGGCTCCCCCATATCCAATACAAACACATCGCCGCCCAGTCCCATAGAGCCCGCCTGAATAACTAACTGGGCGGCTTCAGGAATCGTCATGAAATATCGTGTTATCTTGGGATGGGTTACGGTAAGAGGGCCGCCCGCTTTAATCTGCTTATGGAAAAGCGGAATTACTGAACCGGAAGAGCCCAATACATTGCCGAAGCGTACCATGGTGAATCGTGTTTTATTAACGCGAGCAACGTTCGCTGAGTCGCCAAACAAGACGGGGGCAAGCTCCTTGCTCAAAGCCTGCAATGTCATTTCCGAAAGACGTTTTGTACTCCCCATTACATTGGTTGGTCGCACTGCCTTATCAGTAGAGATGAGAACAAAGTTAGAGACATTAGCCTGAATAGCTGCTTGTGCAGTATTCAACGTGCCTAGCACGTTATTTATCACGCCCTCTGCAATATTATGTTCAACTAAAGGCACATGTTTGTAAGCAGCTGCGTGATAAACAGTATCGACGCCCCACATCTCCATCGTGTCGTAGAGGTGTTTCTGATTGCGCACCGAGCCAAGGAATGGAAGGAGCCTTATCGGCAGGCTTTCTCGGATGATACGCTGCTCTATCTCTCCAAAAATACTGTAAAGGTTGAACTCACTGTGTTCGAATAACAGCAATGCAGTAGGTTTGAGCGCAATAATTTGTCTACAGAGTTCTGAGCCGATGGATCCCCCGGCGCCTGTCACCATCACAACCTGACCAGTGATGCAGTGCTCGAGTAGATTATCTTGCGCAGGCACTGCATCTCGCCCCAACAAATCAGCGATATCGACCTCTTGGATGTCATCAACTTTCACGCGGCCACTCGCCAGGTCCATGAATCCAGGCACACTTCTGACATGCAACGGAAAGTTCTCAAGGAACCCTAAAATCTCTCGGCGCCGAGCACGTGTTGCTGAAGGAATCGCTAACAAGATCTCTTCCGCGCCGGTCATATCGATCATTTTCTGAATATCTTTACCGTGGAACACTTGCAGGCCAGAAATAATACGATCCGCAACACCGCTGTCATCATCAATAAATGCGACTGGCCTCATGGCTCGCCCGACCCGTAAAGCAGCTACCAGTTGATTACCTGCCGCACCTGCACCATAAATAGCAACTTTCGGTAGACCATTATCACGATTAGTAAATGGCACATACTGACTAGCTGCAAACCAGTCGCCCAAGAAGTATTGTCGCATGATCAAGCGAAGACCACCGATCAAAACCATACTGAGCCACCAATAGTTGAAAACGATGGAGCGAGGTACGGTCGCCGTATGATTACTATGCCAATAGACCACTAACGAAAGGAGTAGAGAGGATAGGGAAACTGCCTTGCATATTGTAATCAGCGCATCATTACCGAAATAGCGCATCACAGCCCTGTACATACCAAAGCGGATAAAGATCGGGATTGCCACGATCGGAGCGCAAAAGAATAACCAGAAATGTGTCTGTAACGGCTCGTAAAACCCGTCGACCCCGAGACGTACCAGGAACGCAAGCCAGAGCGCCACCCAGACTAATACAATGTCGGTTGCCACTTGGAGGGCTCGCTTGTAGCGCCGAGGCATCATCAGCATGCCTGTACGAATCCTGTCCATCATTCGCTTGCTCTCCTGACTACGCACCAAACTAAATCCTTTCTGTACCATTAGTATTCGAACACTCCCACTTCCTTCAGTGCCCCTCTGTGCGGGAAGGCGCTGAAGAAAACTGCCAGGCAACCGCCCGGCCGGCCGCGACAATCCAATCTACGTTGTCGTCGCTTGCGCCATAACCTTAGACAGTACGTCACAGGTCTTTTTCATTTCCTCATCAGTCAAAGTGGGGTGTACAAGAAACATCAAGCTAGTTTCACCCAAGATCTGTGCAACGGGTAAACGGGTCTGCGGCCGCCAGTCCGTACCATCAAAAGCCTTTTCCAAATAGACCTCGGAGCACGAACCCGAAAAACATGGCACACCCTGATTCACCATTTCGATGATGATACGATCCCGACTCCAGCCTTCTCTGAGGGCCGAGGGCTCGACAAAAACGTAGCATTTATAGGCGGCGTGCACACTGCCCAGCGGTAACGAAGGCGCGCGCAAAGCCTTCAACTGCCTGGCGCAAGCCCAAATGCGCTCGGCATTTTTCAGACGCCGTTCATGCCACTCAGGCATCTTACGCAGCTGGATCCGACCGATCGCTCCTTGGACTTCGAGCATACGCCAGTTCGTGCCAAAGCTCTCATGCAGCCATCTGAAACCAGGCTCATGATCACGCTCATAGACCGCTTCCCAAGATTTGCCGTGATCCTTGTAAGACCACATTTTCATCCAGAGATCGCGATCATTGGTGGTAACCATCCCACCCTCACCACCGGTGGTCATAATCTTGTCTTGGCAAAACGACCAAGCACCAATATCCCCAATTGAACCTACAGCGCGGCCATTGTAACTTGCACCGTGCGCCTGAGCGCAGTCCTCAATAACCCGCAAGCCATATTCCTCGGCCAAGGCCATGATAGGGTCCATGTCACATGGCCAACCAGCGAGGTGCACACAGACGATTGCCTTGGTACGGGGTGTTATTACCGCCCTGATGGTAGATGCATCAACATTCTGTGAATCCAGATTCACGTCAGCGAACACTGGAACGGCACCGCAATTCACGATACTTGAGACGGACGCAAGGAAGGTTCTTGAGGTGACTACCACTTCGTCACCCAATCCAATATTCATGGCTTTGAACGCTACATCCAAAGCTACAGTGCCGTTAGCCATGGCTACCGCGTAATGGGTGCCTACCCAGTTGGCAAATTCTTCCTCAAACTGACGGCATTCCTGTCCGGTCCAATAGTTAACCTTGTTGGACAGTATGACATCTCGCGCGGAATTCGCTTCTTCTTCAGTAAATGAAGGCCAAGGCGAAAAAGGTGTGTTAAGCACAGTAAGATCCCCGAATGTTCAAGCAAATAGCGATAAAAAAACCGGCGAAATCAAATACTCAATTGCCCACCGGCCATCACGAATGCACCACTTCAGTGTTAAGGCTGGGCAGATCCGGCAAAGCCAGTGAGTACCGAGCGGACAAGCCAATTCACCGCTTGCTGCCTGTAAACTTTGACATAGTGACCTCACCTTGTGCACTGATTCCATCGCGCTTGAGTACCTTCTTTACTGTCAGCGCGATGATCTTGAGGTCCAGCCATGTCGAACGGTTTTCGACATACCAGACATCCAGTTCGAATTTATCCTCCCAACTCAGGGCATTTCTCCCATTGATCTGCGCCCATCCGGTAACTCCAGGGCGTGCTAAATGTCTCCGTTTCTGACGTTGATCGTACAAAGGCAGGTACTCCATCAGCAATGGCCGTGGTCCTACCAAGCTCATTTCGCCTTTCAACACATTCCACAGTTCAGGTAGCTCATCCAGACTGCTAGAACGCAAAAAACTGCCAAAGGGAGTCATACGCTCCGAATCAGGAAGTGGTTCTCCTTGGGCGTTGTATGCATCTCGCATCGTACGAAATTTGACCATTTCGAATGGAGCGCCGTTCAACCCAGGGCGGACTTGCCTGAATAGGACCGGGCTACCCAGTTTGCGCTTAATCAACCACGCCAAAAGTAAGATAACTGGCGAAAGCACGATTAAACCGAATAAAGCCCCAAGGAAATCCAAAATTCTTTTCATCAACGCCGCTCACAACAAACATTAAGACAGTCCGCCAAGCTGCCGGCCAACTTGTCAAAACCATGCTGAGTCTCCACATAACGTCGGCCAGCCTCACCCATCGCTAAGCGCTTTTCTCGGGACATCGCGATCACTTCTCGCGTGGCCTCAGCCAACGCCTCTGGATTACCGGGGCTAACCGTCAAGCCAGCACCAGCATCCTCCACAGGGTTATTACCAGCATCACAGCAAAACAATATCGGTCGTGCTCCCGCCATAAAATCGAATAGCTTGTTGGAACTGATGCCAAACTTGAACACAGGAGCATCAATTAGATTGAATACGAACGCATCGGCCTCAGCCGCCAGACCGGGGATCTCTCGTTTGGGGACTGCGTTCTCGAATGAGACTTTTTGCAGTCCCAGTTGCTCAGCCAAAGCGATCAGATCATTTTTGCACGGTCCGTTTCCGATAATTCGCAAACTCACATGCGCAGTAGCAGGGTCCGTTTCGAGTAACTTTTGAGCCTTGAGAACATTATCCAAGCCGTTTGCCGGACCATGCGCACCAAAGTACATAACTGTGAATTTCTCTGAAACGGGCCTTTCAGCAGGCTTCGGGAAATCTTCGAGGTCTACCCCATTTGGAATCCAAACAACCTTCTCCGCATCAATCCCCATGGGCGTAATGTATTCAGAGGCTTTGGGTAATAACACCACAATACGTTTTGCCCTTTTATAAAGCCATTTTTCCAGCACCCGCAGGGCGCGAGCCGTCAGGCTCTTGTCCCGCAAACGACCCATGTCAATGAGCGTCTGCGGCCAAAGATCCCTTACCTCAAAAACGAAAGGTACTTTATGCCTCCAGCCTAGGATCGCACCGGCAGCGGCGGCGAAAGGGTGAACACTGGAACCAATGATCACATCTGGCTTATCCAGTGCGGCGAGGGCACCCGGTTTAAGCACACTCAGGGAGTACTCAAGCATATTGCGCATGCGCGCTGCTCCATTCCCCTCATATTCCGTTGTTCTCAACCAAAGAAAAGGAATTCCGTTGTAGTGATCAAGCCTACTCTTCTCAGCCACCGCCAATCGTTGTCGCCCCGATTGATGTTCAACACTTGCCGCAATTATCGAGGCCTTCCACCCATATGCGCGAAGGCTCTTTGCCAAATGATAATGGCGAGTACCACCGGCTCCACCAGGCTCTTGAGCATAATGGTTAAGAATCCAGACATTCTTCATACTGCCATATCTCTCAACAAGCACTGAACAATTCGTTCAGCTGCATTTCCTTCGCCGTATGGCTGAATCGACGCCCCCTTCGTGCCTATAGCTGCGCGGATCGCAGAGACCACGACGTGGCTCTCAACGGGCGATACAAGACTATTCCAACCAGAATCTACCAACTCGACCCATTCGGTTTCATCTCGCAATGTCACACATGGGACACCATAGAAAAATGCTTCTTTCTGTACTCCCCCGGAATCAGTAGCAATAAGCCCGGCGTACTTTTCCAACTGGACCATATCTAGGTAACCGATAGGATCAATCATCAGAAGATTGGTTGGAATATCAGCCAACAGCCCCTGTTGCTGCAAGACGGCCCGAGTTCTAGGATGCACAGGCCAAACGACAGGCAAATCGGTGCAAACCTCCTGAAAGGCCTCCACAATTGCGCGCAGTCGGACTGGATCATCGGTATTTTCAGCGCGATGAACAGTCGCAAGTATATATTTCCCGGCCTTTAGGCCTAAACGCTCAATCATTCGACCTTCGACATTGACACGAGATCCGTGGAAAAGAGCAACGTCATACATCACGTCCCCCACAGGAACTATCTTCTCTGACGATATTCCCTCTGACAGCAAATGTGTCTCAGCCGCTGTGGTCGGGGTGAATAGCCATTTGGATACGCGATCAGTCAAAATCCGATTGATTTCTTCCGGCATTAACATGTTGAAAGATCGCAGACCGGCCTCAATATGGGCAACAGGCACATGCAGTTTCACCGATGCCAACGCACCCGCCAAAGTAGAGTTGGTATCCCCGTAAACTAGTACCAGGTCCGGATTTTCGGCGAGAATCACCTTCTCGACCTCAATCAGCATGCGCCCTGTCATATTGCCATGGCTACCGCCGTGGATATCCAAAAGATGCGCGGGACGGTTCATGCCCAGTTCGTCGAAGAACACATCGGACATATTTGCGTCGAAATGCTGGCCGGTATGGACGACGACCTCCTCGACACCCTCACATTTTGAGATGTAATTGGAAACGACACTAGCTTTAATAAATTGGGGGCGCGCTCCCAGAACGGTAAGAATCTTCATGATTTTTCCTTATCAAAAATCTGCTTGTAAAAAGCAACGAGCTTCAGGGATTCGTTACCCCAATTATATGTAGAGCGGACCGCTTTTCGACCATTCTCACCCATGAGACGAGCGGCTTCTGAGTCATCCATTAGCGAATCAATTGCTTGAGCAATGGAGACTGGGTTCATTGGATCGACAAGCAACCCACACTTACTTTTTTCTATGATTTCCCGCCACAGGGGAAAATCAGAAGCTATTACAGGAATACCGGCAGCCATGTACTCAAACATTTTCACCGGGAGCGCGTCCAAATAATTGATAATCGGATGTAATGTAACTAATCCAGCTCGGGACCGATAAAGCGTGTCGCGAACCCCGTCTCGATTAAGAAAGCCAAGCAATTCGCTTCGCCCCCAACCAGATGAGTTCTTAATTCTCTCCTCTGTTACCGAGTCCATAAACTTACCAGCCAACAGTAACTTCGTGTCAGACTTGACGAACGCCATCGCATCTACGATCTCGCCAACCCCTCGAGGCACCGCAAAACCACCAACGTAACATACCTCGCTTGACTTCTTAGACCATTCGACCCCAATCTCAGCGAGTTCCTCAATCATCGGATAGTTGTTGATGGCTACTACAGCAGAATTGACGTGCTTAAATTTTTCGCAAATAAAAGGAGTGGCAGCAATAATTCCGTCAAGTTTCGCGCACGCCCAGCGCTCATATGCTCCAACACAGGATGAAACCAATTTCTTGGAGAATCGGCCAAGGTACGGCTTAGCAAGAATTTGTTTCGGAACATCCTCATGGGAGTCGAAAATAACTTTCTTTCCCCGCTTTTTTAGCGAAAGACCGATCGGCAAAAGTTCAGGGTCATGCAAGTGATAAATATCTGCATCTACCTGATTAGCTTTTTCAAGGACTCTTTGGGTGGTCCTGAAAATACGATTGATACGACCAGGTAACACTCCAGCATCAACAATTGAAACACCGCCCTGAAGTTCATCGCCTTTACCATCAGCTACCACTAATGATACAGAGTACCCTGCCTTCGACAACGACACACATTCCTTGTAGAAGATTCGTGTATCGTAACGTGGATGAACCGATGTTAGGTGACAAACTTTCATCTCATACTCTTATGACTGGCAAACAATAGTTCTTCAGATTACTCAGGAGTAAACCCGAATACGCTTCCCCGTAACTTTCGAAACCAAGGCCTGAACTGCTTTAAGCATCCGGTAACGAGCATCCCACGTTGGAAAATCTGTATAATTATGAATAGGAGCTTTCATAAAATCATCAAACTGGACACGACTGATTTTTAACTTCTTACAAAAATAAGCAATATCAATTTCCAGCTCATCAAGATCATAGAGGGGCTCAGCAAGCTTGGCCACAGCTTCGTCTCGGGTCATTTGCCCGGAAACGATCAAACTAGACAAATGGGGCAACCGTTTGTCAAACCCAAATTTTGTTGGCAAATAGTAGTTTTGAAATAGCTTTGTAAACTGAGACTCACCGTGCTTCCGTGCGTAGGCCTTATAACCCACAGTGCGTTCAAGTTCTTGGAGCGCCTGCCCTTTGTCATACGGCATAAAGTCAAGAGGACGTACCGTACGCATTTTTTTTACAATTGGATACCAAAAATAATAATCAAAGAAACTAATAGTTTTATAGTTCCTCAGCTTACGTTCCCCGTATCTTCTATGGATAGCCTTGAGATTGATAGCATCCATTGCTGTACCGTGCCAAGTTCTAGGGAAAATACCCTCAGTTGAAATGTTACCGCCAGACAATATGTATTTAATTCCATTTTTAGTAGCGAAATGGTAAAGACTTGCGAAAAAAATGTGGTCCTGCGGCACATCTTGATTAGAGATCCCCGCTTTAAGATACGCCAGATGCAGGTCCCGCATGTCTTCCCAATCTACGACATGGGTGTGGAGGTCATATTCACAGTGCTTTACAAGCGCTTCGATATTCGCCACTGCCAATTCACTGTTCCAGCCAGCATCGACGTGTACAACCAGAGGCCGCAAACCCCAATCTTTTACCTTTATAGCGAGATAAGAGCTATCAACACCGCCACTTAGTCCTAGAATACAATCATATTCTTGACCTTTGCCCGCAGCTTTTATTTGCTCTACAACTTTGGTCCAACGAGCAGCTCCCTCCTCGTTTGGAAACCAATTTTTCTTTGTGACCGACTCAAACTCCAGGCAATGATTACAGACGCCCGCACCATCGAATACAATTCCTGGATCACTTGTATCCATTACACAACGACTGCAAACCTTGTATGACACGCTTTCAATATTCATTCATCAGCTACCAATGATCAGGCTGGCGCTAGGGCTCAACCTTATGTAATTCACCCAAGGCGCAGCACACCGATTACAGATGTAAGTACAAAACGCCTCAAAAATTAAAAACTTTAGGGTAGTTAATAAGTACCGCCCTATGCTTACCATGAAAAACAAACATACTTCCGGCTGCGACAGCCGACGCCCCACCTTCTTTTACAGCTTGAGCTAGGTGCTCAGGCGTGCCAGCGCCACCACAAGCAACGACCGGAACATTTACTTTTTCTGATACACTTTGGATCAAGCCAATGTCGTAACCGGCCATCATTCCATCACGATCGACGCTGTTTAAGAAAATTTCTCCTACACCAGCGTTGACTAATCTTTGAACATGCTCGTCCAACGACACCTTAATTTCTACAGATGCTGATTTCACGACGACGCGATATCCGCCAAACAACGTCTTTCGCACGTCCACCGCTCCAACGACCGCCTGGCTTCCAAAGAGTTCTGCAGCCTGACGGATAACATCCATCGACTCCGCTGCGGCGCTGTTGATCACCACTTTTTCGATACCGGACCGAATCAGCTTGCGAACCTGATCAATTGTTCGAATACCACCACCGTATGCCATTGGCATGAATGCCTCACCTGCCATCTCCTCAATGAGTTCATAGTTCGGCTCACGCCCCTCGCGGGAAGCATCAATGTCCAATACGACGATTTCATCCACCTCTTTGTCGCTGAAAATTCGCACCGCGTTAACCGGGTCGCCGATGTAAACCGCATCTTTGAATTTTCGGGTTTTAACCAACCCATTATCGCGAACAAGCAGGCAGGGAATTACTCGAGCACGGTACATTCATTCACCCTTTACAAACGAAGCGAGGAGTTTTTTTCCAAAGCGATGGCTCTTTTCAGGATGGAACTGGACACCCGCAATATTATCGCGCGAAACGCCCGCAGCAAAATCGATACCATAGTGTGCTTTTAGCAGTACATCCTCTTGATTCTTTGGCTCCATGAAGTAGCTATGCACAAAATAGAAACGACTGTCCGCTTCCATTTCTTGGGTTAGGCGATTCTCCATCCCAACGGGGGTCACTTGGTTCCAGCCCATGTGGGGAACCCTTAAACCAGGCATGTCCGGAAAGCGCCTCACCTCCATGTCCAACCAGCCCAATCCGGCTTCATTGCCTTCAGCACTGGTGTG
Organism: Pseudomonas auratipiscis; assembly: GCF_036324085.1. NCBI lineage: Bacteria > Pseudomonadati > Pseudomonadota > Gammaproteobacteria > Pseudomonadales > Pseudomonadaceae > Pseudomonas > Pseudomonas auratipiscis. The sequence continues at coordinate 236,972 of NZ_JAZDCU010000006.1, read as the reverse complement.
GCCGAGCATTTGCGCTCCCACGCAGATCCCCAGCAACGGCGTTCCCTGCTCTAAAACTTTGTGTTCCAATATTGGGATCAGCCCACTTGCCCGCAGATTCAACATGCAGGCATCAAATGAACCATTGCCGGGAAGTATAATACGTTCAGCCTGTTCGACATCTTCCGCCTGCCGGCTAATCTTGCAGCGAACACCAACACGCAGCAACATATTGGCTACTGCTGAAATGTTACCTATGTCGTAATCGATAATAACGATCAATTCCGTACTCCGAGGCTGAAACGATAGGACATGCCAAGATAAACTAGGTAGAGCGTGGCATAGCCAACACTGTAGACTTGCAGCGCCACGTCGTAGCCACTGAGCAACATCAGACTTGCGCAGGTCACCAACAGCAAAGCAACCTGCCAAAATAGATCCAAATGTTGTTTACCTGCGATATAAACCATGTAGCTCAAAGGGCTAGCAATGAACCGCAGAGCAAAGACAGGCAACATCCAGATAGCCATAATCCCCGCTTCCCGCCAACTCTCACCAAAAGCTAAGGCAAAAAGATGTTCGCTCCAAGGTACCATCACTGCACAAAACAAAAGAGAAGCCAGTAACAACACTTTGAAGGTACGCAGGTATTCAGCACGACACTCTCCGCGCTCTCGATAGCTGGTCGCTGCATGCCGCTTGAATACGTCAAGAACGGCCTTACCCAACAGCCCGATCGGTGCCCCGAGAATCTTCATGGTCATCGCAAGCAGCCCCCCCACTTCGGCACCAAAACGACTGGTAACAACAAGGACCGGAAGCTGTGCTGCCGCTGCGTTAATGGAGTCCGCGGGCAAAGAAAAGATAGGAAAGCGCTTGTGACGCCTCCAGAAATCGATAATGGAGGACACACAGGTTCCTGCAGGAAATCTCCCTGTTGGCATCAGCCAGGTTGAAGCGACTACAGCAATCAGCACGCCCGCAAAGTGCCCCATGGCCAAGGCACCCGCAGTGGCGAACTGAAAACCCACCAAAATCTGGATGAGCGTTACAGTTGCTGCTTGTATCAAACGCATCCCGGACAGGCTGCGATAATTACCTTCCGCAGCAGCCCAGGATTGCCACGTCACAGCAAATGTCAGGGCGAGAGCGGTGGGCACGGCGCCAACGACCAAAACCCATGGAACGCCTTTGAGCAACTCCGGCAACAACGCCATTGCCAATGCAACGCCAAGGCCTGCCACGAGCGCCATCAAACACGCCGTGACCAAGGTTGCCAGGACAGCGATCCTTCTAGGCTCGCCATCTGGCTCAATCGCCAACGCCGTTTCGAAGCGGGCGCTCAACACTACACTCAACAATGTAACCAGGCCAAGCCAACTGGCAAAAATTCCGAATTCGGCAGGTGAGTAAATTCGCGCTATCACCAATGAGCCTAGAATCGGGATTACCTGAGCGAGCGTCGCCCCCGTCAAGACAGATGCAACACTTTTCCAGTAGTTACTCACTGGTCATCCCCTGACGCCGGATTTGGGTCGTGCCATCGGATTCGACAACAATAATTAGAGAGTCAAATCGCCGATATTGAAGCTTCATGCGTGGACCGTACTGACTTCAGCCAAAGCAGCAACGATACGTACAACTTCTTCTTGCGCAAGGTAGGGGTGCATCGGCAAGCTCATCACCCGCTCGGCCACTGCGTCGCCAACAGGCAGGTGAACGGAGTCATCACTCACAGCGGGTTGTCGGTTCAACGGGATCGGGTAATGAACGGCAGTTGGAATCCCTTTCGACTTCAGCTGCGATTGAACGTCATCGCGCTGATCAACCTGAACGGTAAACTGAGCCCACGCACTAAGGCTTTCAGGTGCCACAAAAGGACTGGAAATCCCGACCGCCTCCAGTTGAGAACTGTAATACCCAGCTACTTGCTGACGCAGAGCAATCTCTTCCTCGAAAATATCCAACTTGGGCAACAATATCGCAGCCTGCAAAGTATCGATGCGACTGTTCACTCCTACCCGCACGTGGTGATAACGACGATCCTGACCATGCCGGGCGACTTGCCGAATCACCTTCGCCAAATCTTCATCGTTGGTGAATATCGCGCCACCATCTCCGTAACAACCCAGTGGCTTGCTAGGGAAGAAACTGGTGCACGAAACGGTGCTGAGATTGCAGGAGCGCCGGCCCTTGTAGGATGCACCAAAGCTTTGCGCCGCATCCTCAATCACTGGGATGTTGTACTTAGCGGCAATAGCATTGATGGCATCGAAATCGGCGCATTGGCCATACAGCGACACCGGGATAATAGCTTTGGTACGCGGGGTGATTGCGGCCTCAAGCAATTGCGGATCAAGGTTATACGTACGAGGATCAATGTCGACGTAGACCGGCTTGGCACCCAGGAGGGCCACGGTTTCGGCGGTGGCAATGTAGGTAAAGCCCGGAGTGATCACTTCATCACCTGGGCCAATGCCGAAAGCCATCTGCACAATCTGCAGCGCATCGGTTCCGTTGGCGCAGGTGATGCAGTACTTGGCACCGACGAAGGCGGCCAGACGCTCTTCTAGCTCTTGAACTTCAGGACCCAAGATGTACTGGCCGTGACTCAGGACACGCTGGATACCGGCGTCGATCTTGTCCTTGATTCGAGCCTGCTGGCTCTTCAGATCGATAAATTCAATCATGATTCTATGTCCACCTTGTTCAGGGCATTACCATTGAGTACATAGCGCGCACCGGTATGCGAGCATACAGCTTCGCCTTTCGCATCCAACTCCAGCTGCTCGCCAAATTCGCTCATCCAGCCGATCTGCCGGGCAGGGACTCCGACCATCAAGGCATAGGCTGGGACATCTTTATTGATTACTGCGCCGGCGCCTACAAAGGCGTATTCACCAATCGTCACGCCGCATACGATGGTGCAGTTAGCACCCAAGGTGGCGCCCTTCTTTACCAGCGTGTCTCGGTACTGATCCTTACGCTCGATCAACGACCGTGGATTGTAGACATTGGTAAAAACCATGCTCGGGCCGCAGAAGACGCCGTCTTCGAGCACAACATTGTCGTAGACCGAAACGTTGTTCTGGACCTTGCAACGGTCACCGATCACGACCTTGTTGCCGACGAATACGTTCTGTCCAAGCGAAACACCGGCACCGATTTGGGCGCCGCTACACACGTGCACGAAATGCCAGATCCGGCAATCTTCACCGATTTGCGCGCCTTCGTCGACGATGGCGCTGGAGTGCTGGTAATGACTCATGGCTGTAGACTCATTTTGAACTAAGGGTTATCGAACACGTGCTGCAATTGTGTCGCAGCGAAGCGGCCATACAGACGAGCACCGACTTCATTCAGGTGGTGGCTGTCACGGTAGATCAGCCCACCCTGCAAATAAGGCGCCTGCCCAAAGAAACTGCTTTCTGAGAAGTTCAGGAAACGTACGCCTGGCAGACCTTTGCCCAGCGCTTCGACCTGCTGGTTGGCAACACTCCATTCCTTGTTGAAGGATAACGGCGCCGGTAGACCGAGCTCAGTAAAGCGACGCACCCTCATCACATCGGTCTCAAACATCGGAATCTGTGCAAGCACCAGTACCTGCTTGTGGGCAACTGCGCTTTGCGTCAGGAACCGCTTGAGTGCATCGACAAACGCCGGGCTTTGCATCTGATATTGCCACATACCGGCAATTATTATTTGGCGCGCAGTCGGCAACTCCGCAGAAACGGCCTGCATCTGCGACAAACAAGCTTTTCGTGCCCAGGCAGGCAAGCGCTCAACATCGAAACCGGGAATCGGCACGCAGCTGCTCCCGGTCAACACACGATAGGCGGTGTGGGTCTGATTGCCGACCTCATCAAAAAAGAAATTGAGCTGGGCGGCATGGCTATCGCCAATAACCAGTACAGACGGCTCAACGTCGGCACTGCCTCGCTTGCAGGCGCCAACCTGAACACCGTGACAAATTTGCTCAGGCGGTGCATAGCGGGTCATTTCCACGGGCAGCGGCTCAACCAACCAGCCATTCATCTGCCTTGCCAAGGCTACAAGGACAAAAAAACAGATTGCAGCGCCTATCCATTTCGGCAACTGCTGACATAGGCCACTGACCTGACGAATTGGGGTTTCAATGAAACGGTACGAAAGCCAGGCAAAGAGGAATGAGCAGATGACAAATGCAACCAGCCAGGGCAATGTCAGTTCATATTGGCCGGTGTAGTAGCGAACGAACGCCAAAATCGGCCAATGCCACAAATACAATGAATAGGAAACACCACCGACCCAGACCATCGGTGCGCTGGCGAGCAGGCTGTTGACCGGACCACGACGCGCGGCAATGACCAGGGCTGCACCAAGACAGGGAAGCACAGACCAGAATCCGGGAAATCCCTGCTTATCTATCGCCACGACGCTGAAAGTGACGAGCAGGGCGCCAACGAAACCGAGAATACTGGCCAACGACAATGGCAACTCACGCCCCTTGATCACCAAGGCGACCAACGCCCCCAGCAGAAACTCGGGGATTCGTGCGCTCAATGAAAAGTAAAGCTTGCCCGACTTGTCTTCGAGCGCTTGAAAACCACTCCAGATAAACAAAGCAACGGCAAGCAGCACAAACGCCGGCACCAACCATCGGCGTGGCAGGCAGACAATGAGCAGCGGAAATATCAGGTAAAACTGCATTTCAATGGCCAGTGACCAGGTATGCAGAAGTGGTAGCTCTTCAACACGCGGCGCAAAGTAGCTGCCGAAATCAGCGAAATAGCTGTTGCTGGTAAACAGGCTTGCCGACCTGAAGCTCTTGTAGAACAGGTCGAAGTCCGCTGGCAATAATAGTATTGCTGAGACCGCCGCGACCACGGCCAGCATGACAAAGTAAGCCGGGAGAATTCGCTTTATCCGACTGCCGTAGAATGTCAGAAGATTAATGCTTTCACTGCGCTCGACCAGTAGCGCGGTGATGATGAAACCGGAAATCACAAAAAACACATCAACACCGATGAAGCCGGCGCTCAGCCAGGCACTGTTGGCGTGAAATGCAAGCACCGCCAGCACGGCAACGGCACGCAAGCCCTGGACATCCAGCCTGATGGTATTGTGCGAACGCGCGCTCTGCGCAGCATCCAGCAGTTTGGAATTATCTCTAGACACGCGTAGCTCGCCACCTTGCTGTTGAATCACATCACTAAGCAGGGGTGGCGCTTAAAGGCCACCCTCTTGGACCACTGACTCAGCGCTTCAGCGCAGCGACGAATGGGTGAGCCTCGTTATCAGTGGCGCTGACGATGGCTGCACTGCGAATGGTATTGACCGTCTCCACGCAGTGGCGCGCATCTTCGATGCCGTAACCACGACCCGCGAGGATCTCCTCGTAGCTGGTGGTGTGCAGGTCAGTGAAGCCCTCGGAGAATTCCATTTCTTCACCGTTGACAGTGATGGAACGGTAGGTTGGCTTCTTGCCCTTGACCGATTCTGGCAGGTCATCGGCATCGACCGAAAGGAACCAGCGTACTCGGGCTTTCTCGTACTCAAGGTAACCAGCCGCCTTGTGCTCGTTGGTGAAGTGCACAACGTTGCGCTGCAGCTTGCCGAAGATAAAGTGCAGCATGTCGTAGAAGTGCACACCAATGTTGGTGGCTACGCCAAACGACTTGCGTGGATCGCCTTTCCAGCTTTTCAGATACCAGTTACCGCGCGACGTGATATAGGTCAGGTCGACCTCATACTTGTGCGGATTGTTTTCGCGAGCAACCTTGTCTTTCAGGTTGATGATCGCCTGGTGGTGACGCAGTTGCAGGATGTTGTACAAACGCTTGCCGGTTTCCTGTTCGATCAAGACCAATTGATCAAGCATTTCCGGAGTCGGCACCAGCGGTTTTTCGCAGATGACATCGCAGCCCAGGCGCAGGCCAGCGGCGATGTGCGGGTAGTGCAGGTAGTTCGGCGAGCAGATAGCGACATAGTCCAGCGCAGTTGCCGGGTCGCGCTTGAGGTTGCAAGCGTGATCGTAGAAGAACTCGAACTCGGTAAAAAACTCACTCTGCGGCGAAATGCTGTCGATGATGCCGACCGAATCGTTGATATCGTAAGCAGAGACCAAGCGATTGCCAGTGTCTTTGATAGCGCGCATATGACGAGGTGCGATGTAGCCAGCAGCGCCTATAAGTGCAAAGTTTTTCATGAAGGGTCCTTATAAAACGAATTAATCCGCCTGGCCGGGAAGCACAGGCGGATCGCAACTTCGGATGACGCAATCAAGCTTTGATGATGTGAGCTGCCGGGGCGCGGTACTTGCCGCGACTGTCCACAATCAGCTTGGCCTTGGACGCGATCAGTGCGTAATCGAACTTGTCGTGATCGGTGGCCAGTACCACAGCGTCGAAACTTGCCAGGTTTTCAGCGGTCAGTGGCTCGCTGCTCAGCTCAAAATGATGCTCGCGCATTTTCGGGAAGTCAGGCACATGAGGGTCGCTGTAGGCAACAACGCCGCCCTTGGCTTCGATCAACTCCATGATTTCAACGGATGGCGATTCACGCATGTCGTCGACATTCTTTTTATACGCGATGCCGAGCACCAGGATTCGGCTGCCTTTGAGTGCCTTGCCTGCGTCGTTGAGACCATCCATCAGTTTGCCCAGGACGTACTCAGGCATGGCTTGGTTGACCTCACCGGACAACTCGATGAAGCGGGTGTGCAAGCCGTATTCGCGCGCTTTCCAGGTCAGGTAGAAAGGGTCGATCGGGATGCAGTGGCCACCCAGACCTGGGCCAGGATAGTAAGGCGTAAAGCCGAACGGTTTGGTGGCAGCTGCATCGACGACTTCGAAAATGTCGATACCCATGCGGTCGGCAACAATTTTCATTTCGTTGACTAGGCCGATATTTACAGCTCGGTGAATGTTTTCAAGCAGCTTGGTCATTTCAGCTGCCTTGGTGGAGCTCACCTGCACGACTTGATCGATTGCTTGTTCGTAGAGCGCGACGCCCACCTCCAGGCAGTGCGGCGTGTGACCGCCGATGACTTTCGGGATGGTGCGGGTTTCAAAATTCGGGTTGCCCGGGTCTTCACGCTCAGGGGAGTACACCAGAAAGATGTTCTCACCGACAACCAGACCACCTTCCTGCACACGCGGCAACAACTCTTCTTCAGTGGTACCTGGGTAGGTCGTGCTTTCCAGCGATACCACCTGTCCAGCACGCAAGTAAGGCTTAAGCGCGTCGGTGGTGTTGATCACGAAACTCATGTCCGGCTCGCGATACTTGTTCAACGGGGTAGGCACGCAGAGAATCAACGCATCGCACTCGGACACACGAGTAAAGTCGGTCGTTGCTTCGAAGCCACTCTGGCGTGCCTTGGCGATGTTGGCGGCGGGGATATGTTCGATGTAGCTCTGACCGGCATTGAGCTTATCGACCTTAGCGTCATCGATATCGATGCCCAGGACATTAAAGCCAATAGCGTTGTAACGCAGCATCAGTGGCAAGCCTACGTAGCCGAGACCAACAATACCAATCAAGGCCTGCCTGCTTTTGAACTTCTCTACTGCTGTTTGTTTAATGTCTGTCATTTCTCGCAACTCACCTTGAATTAACCTACCCTTGCGCGCCGTTTATGCCACAGAGGGCTTCACTCCCTAAAATTCGTTCGACATACGAGCGAACCGCATGCCGCCCTTACGTCTCGCTTAGCTGCGGCCGGAACTGTCCAGATCGACATAGCGCCACATGGGAAGCCCTATGAAAGCAGCTGCAATCATAAGGACTCACCCACCAATGTTCTATCGAAGTTTGCATGAATGGCGATCTTATCTGCTAGCCGGAATCCAACATCAAAAGGGTCACACCAAAACGATGTCACCCTAACATCATCCAGTTGCAGAGGTAGGATCTCTTTGATTTCTCGTTTCGCTGCCGACCATACCTGACGCCACCACTCGCTCAGCAGAGCCCTCAATTTCAAGGGTTTTGAGATGACGTAATCTGGTTTTTATCATCCCGCGTGCCAGTGCAATGATGGCCCCAAGCACAAGCCCTGCAACCAATGCAAATAAGACAATCAAGACTTTACGTGGTTTGACTGGACGGTTCGGTGCTACTGCCTGTTGATCCACATCGACCAGTCGTAGCTGCGACATATCTGTATTGATACCTTGAAGGCGCATACGCTCTACACGCAGTGATTCGATGCCTTCAAGAAACAGCGTTTCATTTTTTCGGGCCTTAAGCGTTTCAACCTTACGATTGGACTCCAATAGGATCAACTGCTTGCGAATCTGAGCGACCCGGGGCGATGTAAAATCATCTGAGCTACGCTTACGCAAAGTATTGCGCTCAGCTTCGAGGGCATCGGTGCCCAAGAAGTACATGGGAATCTGTTGATTATTCACCTCAGTGCGGATCACGTTTGCACTACCCAGCGAATCTTGCCCCATGGATGATGGGGTTGACGGCCTTCTGATACCTAGGCTTCTCGCGATCGAGATTGCTTCATCAAGCTGGGCCAAGCGAGCCTCGCGTTGCATTTTCAACTGAACTCGCAGCGCCTTTAATTCATCCTGCAACTCTGCTCGCTTAATATCGTCACTTTCCACTAACTTGGCAATTCGGCTTTCTTTCTTAGCACCATATTCCACTTCAGCGGACTTGAGCTGGTCATCTATTTCCTGAAGGCGGTTACCGATAATCACCTGGATATCTTGGGTCAACTGAGCCCGCTCGCGCGATATAGCATACGCCACAAAATCATTGAGAACAGAGACACCATCCACCCCCTCTTCATAGCGCAAGTCTACGCCAATAAAGGAACTTAATGGATTTGCTTTCTTAAGGTCAGGCTGAATTACTTTCAAACTACCTGAATTGAAGTTACTGAAGGCTTGTTCTGGAGACTGCCCCAGTGAACTGTAGGCCTCGACCAACTCAGGTCTGGATCGGAAAAAGCTCCAGCGGGCATCATACGAATCTAATGTAGCCCCGAGCCGCTTCAGCGCTTTGTCCGGTGGCAGACTATAAACTTTGGATCGGTTCAACAAGTCGAGGTCGTTCAACGCAGCGGGACGCAATACCGCACTCACTTCGTAGATCGGAGTAATCATATATGCGTAGAAGCCGCCCAACACTGCGCATAATACCCCGGCACCGACGATCAGCGCTTTACGCCGCCAAAGCACTTGAAGGATATTAAAAAGATCAATCTCATCTTGAGCATGATGCACTGCTGAAACGCGAGAAACACTAGTCACTGCTTAGGCCTGTCTGTTGAATGGACAACACTCACTCAAGACAGGCGTCCTTGGACCATAGCTCGGCAGATCGCAGAGTCATCCATCAGTACAATCCATGTCATCAGTGACGGGGGCGCTATTCTCGCACCATCCGTCACCTCACAACAACCTCAAGTGGAGTCTCTTTGCTATCAAGGCATCCACGCTATGCTCAGGCAACTCTGCGTCTGACCCATACATCCCGACCCAACGCAACTACCACCCCAAGCCCGAGGCCCACTAAAGCACTCAGCAGTACAATTATCACCTTCCGAGGTTTTACCGGCTTGTCTGGCTGATCAACTACACCATCCTGCTGATACACCGCAATCAGCGAAGGATCGATTTTGAGGTTTCGGTAGAAAGTCAATTTTTCCTGCTTGCCTCGCAGCCCCTTGATAAACGGGTCGTCGGAAGCTCGCGATTCAAGGTTAGCAATTTCCGCCTCGAGCGCGTTGCTACCCCTCATATAGATGAGCGCTCCGTTCATTCCGGCTGAAACCTCACTGGAAACCTCGCCCGAAATAATCGGCGGCTTTTCAAGGCCAATTGAGCGGGCAACACGTAGCGCCTCCTTAAGTTGAACGATTTCGTCCTCGCGATGTTTGCGCGCGGTGACCTTGGCGCTGGCAATTTCCTGCTGAAGGTTGTCCGCTTTGACCAACGCCTCGCTTTGGTTGCCCCTAAGCACTTCCCGCTTGGCTTTGTCAGCAGCCATCTCAGCGTAAGTAGCCACCCAAGTCGCCGCCTGCTGAGGATCTTCGACGTTAGCCGTGATCACATATCTCAACGGAGAGTCTTTGGCTGCCATTCCAACCTTAAGCAAACCATTGAATTGGTTGTAAAGCGCATCACGCGAACCACTGCGCTCTTCCTCCCCCAGCGTCGTTAGATAGACTGTGCGGAAGAAATTGTTACGCACAGCCTCAGATTGCAGCGATCTGAGATAGACCTCATACACATCCTTGATAGAAAACAAGCCCAAGCCGGAATCCCCACCCCGACCATAATTCAACTGAGCAACATCATTCTGTGAAGGGGGCTGCACATACAGCTTGGCTTCGTAGACAGGTGAGGCTAGTGATGCATAGGCAATCCCTAAAATAGTGATTGGCAAGGCAATGATGGCAACCCAGATTTTTTGCCGCCAAATTCCTTGCACCAACTCAAACAGATCAATTTCATCGTCACCACGGCGCTCAGGTTCATTGCGCATTTATTCTAATTTTCCTTGGGTCCGTCTAACTGTATTCGTACTTGAGGAGCGCGATCGTCGGGCCTTGACTGGCCTCATCACCCCAGAGCCAGAAGATTTCCACCCTCTCCGATCTGTAGCGTAGCGGCATTTTGCCAACCTGCTCGCGACTTCTTCGAATTGCTGGTGCTCTCGCCATATTGGGAGCAATATCTGAAGTAGAACCCCAAAAAGCGCAATAAGTTCAATCGCTTCCGACCACCAACCAACCCATCTGCCAAGCGGTCAGTCGAACCCAGGGATCATCGCCTTCACCTCTCGCCCCACCTCAGCAAAACGTTGCAGAAGCGCTTCCCTCAACGCACGCTTCGCCCTGCCCTCTCCATGCACCAGCACTATTTCACTGGGTGGTTGCTCCATGCCGATTGCAAATTCGACCAAGCCCGCCTGGTCCGCATGGCCGGAATAGCCTTCCAGGGTGATGACCTTTGCCCGCACTTCGTACATTTGCGCATCAAGATCGATTTGAACGAATCCGGACGCGCCTTCGCTTGCCTGGATGACTGCTCCTGGGGTGCCTTTGACCTGATGCCCGACGAACACTACTTCATGGCGGGGATCACCCACCATGGCCTTGAGGTAGTTGACGATGCGACCACCCGAGCACATACCGTTGCCGGCGATGACGATGGCTGGGCGGCCGGTGCTTTTTAGATAGTTGACGACTTGTTGGTGTTTGGCGTGGGTGTCGATGCTGATGAGCTGTCGGAATCCCAATGGCGCTCGGCCTTCGCTGAGGCGTTGTCGGGCTTCATCATTCCAGCACTGGTGCAGGTCACGATAGGCCTGGGTAATGCGTTGAGCCAAGGGGGAGTCGAGGACGATCGGCAGTTGGGACCAATCGATGGACTGGATCAGGTCGGTTTCGCTGCCACTTTCGCTGGCATCGGTTTTCAGTAGTGCTTTGCGGTGGAGTATGTCTTCGATTTCGTACAGCAGTTCCTGGGTTCGGCCGAGGCTGAATGCCGGAATCATGATGGTGCCCTGGTCCGCCAGTGCTCTATCGATGGCAGCTTCAAGGCGTTGCTGGCGCTGCATGCGGTCAGGGTGCAGGCGGTCGCCGTAGGTGCTTTCGAGTACCAGGATGTCGGCACGCTCAGGCGGCTGGACGCTGCGTAGCAGCGGATTGCACGGTGCTCCCAAGTCTCCCGAGAAAACGACGCGGGTGTCTTTTTCAGCACCTGCAGATTGAACCTCGCATTCAACGTAAGAGGAGCCAAGCAGGTGGCCTGCGCGCTGTAGACGGATTCGACATTGGACGTTGTCGCGGTCTACCACTGAATGCCACTGACCATAAGGCAGAGGCAGGATGAGCTTTTGGATGCGCTCTATGTTGCGCTTCACTTGAGCCGGCTCGTTGGTGATGCCAAGTTTAAAGGCGTCTTCCAGCACAAGCGGCAGTAGCCGAGCTGAGGGATCGCTACACAGTATCGGGCCGTTGAAACCTGCCGCTAACAAGGCGGGGATGCGGCCGACATGATCGAGGTGAACATGGGTGACTACCAGCGCCTCGATACCACGAACATCGAAGCCCAGGTGCTGTTCGGTATCTTGTGCGTCAGCCCCTTGTTCGAGGCCGCAATCCACCAACAGACTGCAGTGATCATCCAGGTGGAGTTGATGGCAGGAGCCAGTGACGCCGCGGGTGGCGCCATGATGCGAAAGGGTTGGATAGCCCCTCATGGAAGGTATGCTCCAGGCTGGTAAAGAGGGCCGCTATAGTCCCATACCCTCCTCGGCACCAAACCCGGACGAATCGCACTCCCCTCTAGGAAAAGTCCGATTATCACGCAAGACCTCCTTAGGAGGTTGCTCGCAACCGACGCTTGCTACGCAGCACGCCATAAGCCCCGAGCAATGGGCCTATCGCCAGTCCGACCAGCAACGCGGCAACCACAGGAACTGCGACGGGCATTTCCGGCGCTGACCAACCAAACAGGACCAAGGCAACGGTCTGCTGGTTTTCCAGTACGAAAAACAGCACCAGTAACGCTAGCGCCAGAACAAACAATACCGCCAAGGCGCGCTTGAGATTACGCATCACTCGCCCCCTGGCATCCAGTCTGCATCTTGCTCTTCTTCATTGACGCGATCGCGCAGTTCTTTGCCAGGCTTGAAGTGCGGCACGAATTTGCCGTCAAGACTGACCGACTGCCCCGTCTTTGGATTGCGGCCTACCCGTGGCGCACGGTAGTGCAGGGAGAAGCTGCCAAAGCCTCGGATCTCGATACGATCTCCGGTCGCCAGGCACTGGGACATCTGTTCAAGCATGGTCTTGATGGCCAGCTCCACATCCTTGGATGAGAGCAGCCCTTGATGGGTGACAATACGTTCGATCAGCTCCGACTTCGTCATATTTTTCCCTTCTTTATCAAGCAGCTAGATCATTGCTTCATTGTTTTTAGCATGACCTGAAGGTTTTGAACAGGGTGGTTATTGACTTAATCGAAGAAACTTGTATCGGACACATCATGAAGAAACCCAAAGGACTTCACTGGCGGGTCTCGTCGAAGCAAGCGGGGGGCAATGTTGCAGCGACTTTCTGTGAAGGCCTGACGCATGGATTTCGCCACTGACAAGCAGGAACCGGGGAACGCACCCCGCCATCGGCGCCCTTGCAAGACGGTCATAGGAGTTAGCAAAATTGAAAAAGCCCTCTTAAAAGAGGGCTTGAGTCAGGGTATAAAAATTTCAGCCGACCCTGTTATTACCTTCTTACCGTTCGCCACGCACACTGTATCAAAGAAAACCCGCCGTTTGGAAATATCGACGGATGTTACTGTAACGGTAGCGGTAACAGTGTCATCTATATAAACAGGCCTCAAAAACGAAAGATTTTGAGATACATAAACACAACCTGAACCAGGCAGTCGCGTCCCGAAAATCGCAGAGAAGAAACCTGCAGACATTAGACCGTGAGCGATTCGTTTTTTAAATCTTGAGGCCTCAGCATACTCTTTATTAACATGCACAGGATTATGGTCACCACTCAGACCTGCGAACGACTTAATATCGGCATCAGTGATAGTTTGAGAATAACTGGCAGTCATACCCGGATAAATAGAATCTAATGGAATACTGGAGAAATCCATATCAACCACCCAAACCCTTTCTTCCCAACGGCTTGGCGGGATTGCCAACGACGGTATCGCCCGCTGAAACACTCTTGGTTACAACAGCCCCCATACCCACGATTGCACCTTCGCCGATTATGATAGGCCTCTCAGGCGTACCTTGTTTAATAATGGCTCCAGTGCCGATGTAAGCATGATTTTCTACTATTACATTGCCGTTGCATTTTACACCGGGTGCGAATGTAACAAAGTCACCAATAACACAGTCATGAGCGACGTACGAATAAATATTCGCCTGAAAGAACTTACCAATCTTGGCATTTGAAGTGATGATTGTTAGTGGGCACAATACAGCCCCCTCACCAAATGAGTTGCCATCAAGGCGCACACCTGAAACAGCGTATATATTGAATGGCCTAGCCCCTCTACCTAACATAGCCTCGGCTACTCGCTCTCTCGTTCTCCCACTACCAATGGCAATATTGAAAAGATACTCATCTGCAGGAGTAGAGAAAAACTCTTCAGTACTTAATACTTCATAACCGTTAACAAGTTTTTCTGTAACACCATCATCGATAAATACAAGGCGGAATGCGTCCTGACAAACCATTCCTATATATTCCTTGGCGACAGGCATTACCTCCCGACCGAATCCCCCAGCGCCGACAATTCCGTATAGCAACATTCCAAGTCCTCACACGACTCAAGCGAAAATGGTAGGGGTTCTACCTAGATGAAGATCATATCGAATGATGCCACATATCAAGCACGCCGTGCTCGGGCACCTCGGGCTAAGCCAAAGTTTTGCAAGTCGAAGGCAGCACCCGCTGCAATAGCTGAAGGAGTTCTCCCTGCAGTCTCGGAAGCTGTTTCTGGAACAAGACCTGGCCAATTCCACCTTACCGCGTAGAAGGAGCCATCATGGATGATGAACTCATGCTGGACTGGCAAACACAACTACGTCTTGCCGGATAACCTGAGCGGAAAACAAGCATAAAAAAAGGGCGACCCGAAGGCCGCCCTTTTTTGATCCAAGCAGAACTTAGTTCTGTTTGGCCATTGCCTGACGCAGCAGCGCGGCCATGGTGGTATCAGCAGCTTCCGGAGCAGTTTCTTTCAGGCTCTGGATGGCTTCTTTCTCTTCAGCGTCGTCTTTCGACTTGATGGAGAGGCTGATTACGCGGCTCTTGCGGTCAACGCTGATGATCTTGGCTTCGATCTCTTCGCCTTCCTTCAGAACGTTACGCGCGTCTTCAACGCGGTCACGGCTGATTTCGGAAGCTTTCAGAGTAGCTTCGATGTCGTCGGCCAGGGTGATGATGGCGCCTTTGGCGTCAACTTCTTTTACAACACCCTTAACGATTGCACCCTTGTCGTTCGTTTGAACGTACTCGGAGAACGGATCGCTTTCCAGCTGCTTGATGCCCAGCGAGATGCGCTCACGCTCTGGATCAACAGACAGGATGACGGTGTCCAGCTCGTCGCCCTTCTTGAAGCGACGTACGGCTTCTTCGCCGACTTCGTTCCAGGAGATGTCCGACAGGTGAACCAGGCCGTCGATGCCGCCGTCCAGACCAATGAAGATACCGAAATCGGTGATCGACTTGATGGTGCCGGAGATCTTGTCGCCCTTGTTGAACTGGCCAGAGAAGTCTTCCCATGGGTTCGACTTGCACTGTTTGATGCCCAGGGAGATACGACGACGCTCTTCGTCGATGTCCAGAACCATAACTTCCACTTCGTCGCCGACTTGTACGACTTTCGAAGGGTGGATGTTCTTGTTGGTCCAGTCCATTTCGGAAACGTGCACCAGACCTTCCACGCCTTCTTCCAGCTCTGCGAAGCAGCCGTAGTCGGTCAGGTTGGTAACACGCGCCATTACGCGAGTGCTTTCTGGGTAACGAGCTTTGATAGCAACCCATGGGTCTTCACCCAGTTGCTTCAGGCCCAGGGATACACGGTTACGCTCACGATCGTACTTCAGAACCTTGACATCGATCTCGTCGCCAACGTTGACGATTTCCGATGGGTGCTTGATACGCTTCCAGGCCATGTCGGTGATGTGCAGCAAGCCATCAACGCCGCCCAGGTCAACGAATGCGCCGTAGTCGGTGAGGTTCTTGACGATACCTTTGACCTGCTGGCCTTCCTGCAGCGATTCCAGCAGAGCTTCGCGCTCGGCGCTGTTTTCGGCTTCCAGGACACTGCGACGGGAAACGACAACGTTGTTGCGCTTCTGGTCCAGCTTGATGACCTTGAATTCCAGCTCTTTGCCTTCGAGGTGGGTGGTGTCGCGCACTGGGCGGACATCAACCAGGGAGCCCGGCAGGAACGCACGGATACCGTTAACGTCGACAGTGAAGCCGCCTTTAACTTTACCGTTGATAACGCCCTTGACCACTTCTTCGGCGGCGAAAGCTGCTTCCAGAACAATCCAGCACTCGGCGCGCTTGGCTTTTTCACGGGACAGTTTGGTTTCGCCAAAGCCGTCTTCGACCGCGTCCAGCGCAACGTGAACTTCGTCACCGACCTTGATGGTCAGCTCGCCAGCTTCGTTGTAGAACTGCTCGAGCGGGATGACGCCCTCGGACTTCAGGCCAGCGTGTACGGTAACCCAGTCGCCGTCGATGTCGACAACGATACCGGTGATGATCGCACCCGGCTGAAGATTGAGGGTTTTCAGGCTTTCTTCAAAGAGTTCTGCAAAGCTTTCGCTCATTTTAATTCCTGTAAATTAGGGCGAAACATACGCCCATCAGCCACATTCCAGACAATGTGGGTTTCGTTCATATAAAGGAAAGCGGACAGGACGTTGACTGGTGCCCCTGTCTGCTTACCTGGTCATCAGGCGATATCGCGAAGTGCGATTTCACTCTTGATGCGTTGCAACACCTGCTCGATGGACAACTCCGTGGAATCCAGCTGTATCGCGTCGGCCGCCGGTTTGAGCGGGGCCACTGCGCGCTGGGTGTCACGCTCATCGCGCGCACGAATCTCATCTAGCAGACTCGACAGACTAACATCTTCGCCTTTGCCCTTCAACTGCAAGTAACGTCGACGGGCACGCTCCTCGGCGCTGGCGGTCAGAAAAACCTTCAAGGGCGCATCGGGAAACACCACCGTACCCATGTCGCGACCGTCGGCGATCAGCCCCGGCGCTTCCTGGAACGCGCGCTGACGCTGCAACAATGCATCACGCACCGCAGGTAGCGAGGCGACCATCGAGGCCCCGGCACCAACGGTTTCGGTACGAATCACATTGCTGACATCCTCACCCTCGAGAATGATCTGCTGCAATTTGCCTGGTTCGGCGGCAATAAACTGCACATCCAGGTGTGCCGCCAACTTGACCAGCAACTCTTCATTGGTCAGGTCAACGCCATGATTGGTGGCAGCGAACGCCAACAGGCGATAAAGCGCACCCGAGTCCAGCAGTTTCCAGTTCAGCTCACGCGCCAGAAGACCGGCAACGGTACCTTTACCCGAGCCACTTGGACCGTCGATAGTGATAACTGGCGCTACGCTCACGGCTTGCCCTCTTCTGCAACACGGATCCCGACTTCAGCGCACAGCGACAGGAAGTTCGGGAACGAAGTAGCAACGTTTGCACAATCATGGATACGAATTGGCGCAGTGGCACGCAGCGAAGCAACACTGAAGGCCATGGCAATACGGTGGTCGCCGTGCCCGTGCACTTCACCGCCGCCAATCGGACCACCCTCAATGATGATACCGTCCGGAGTCGGCTCGCACTTCACACCCAGGGTCAGCAGGCCATCAGCCATGACCTGGATGCGGTCGGATTCCTTGACCCGCAGCTCTTCGGCGCCGCGCAGTACGGTGCGCCCTTCAGCACACGCCGCGGCTACGAACAGCACCGGGAATTCGTCGATAGCCAATGGCACCAGGTGCTCTGGAATCTCGATACCCTTGAGTTTAGCGCCGCGTACGCGCAGGTCTGCGACCGGCTCACCGCCTACTTCACGCTGGTTTTCCAGGGTGATGCTACCGCCCATCAGGTTGAGGATATCAATCACACCAGTACGGGTCGGGTTGATACCCACGTGCTCGAGCACCAGCTCCGAACCTTCGGCAATCGACGCGGCTACCAGGAAGAAAGCTGCCGAGGAGATGTCAGCCGGCACTTCGATGTGGGTCGCAGTGAGCTTGCCGCCTGCTTCCAGGGAGGCAGTCGGGCCATCGACCTCAACCGTGTAGCCGAAGCCGCGCAGCATACGCTCGGTGTGGTCACGGGTAGGTGCAGGCTCGGTGATGGTTGTCTTGCCTTCGGCGTACAGGCCGGCCAGCAGCAGGCAGGATTTCACCTGAGCACTGGCCATTGGCAGGGTGTAGGTCAGCGCCTTGAGCTTGTGACCGCCACGAATGGTCATCGGTGGACGACCTTCTGCTGCAGTCTCGATCACCGCACCCATTTCCCGCAAAGGATTGGCAACACGGTTCATCGGACGCTTGGACAGCGACGCATCGCCGGTCAGCACGGTATCGAAAGGTTGCGCGGCCAGCAAGCCTGAGAGCAGGCGCATGGATGTGCCGGAGTTACCCAGGTAGATCGGGCCCGGCGGCGGCTTCAGGCCATTGAGGCCGACGCCGTGAATGGTCACTCGACCATGGTGCGGGCCTTCAATGACTACGCCCATGTCGCGGAACGCCTGCAGGGTCGCCAGCGCGTCTTCACCCTCAAGGAAGCCTTCGACTTCAGTGGTGCCTTCGGCCAGGGAGCCCAGCATGATCGAGCGATGGGAAATCGATTTGTCGCCTGGTACGCGAATTCGGCCAGACAGTTGGCCACCAGGTTTTGCCAGGAAAATCAGGTCGTTGGAGTTCATAGCGTCCACATAGGCCCGGCGGGCCAGGATTTTACTGAAATGCTCGCGGGCAACCCGGGCGCGCGTGAAGACGCCCAGCAATTGATGCCCATCCCCTGCATCGACCGCGTCGCGCAAGGCGTCGAGGTCGCTGCGAAATGTATCGAGTGTGCGCAGAACAGCTTCGCGGTTGGCGAGAAATATGTCGTGCCACATAACCGGGTCGCTTCCGGCGATTCTTGTGAAATCGCGGAAACCTCCGGCAGCGTAACGGAAGATATCCAGGTTTTCATTGCGTTTGGCCAGCGAATCGACCAAACCAAAGGCCAGCAGGTGCGGCAGGTGGCTGGTCGCCGCCAGTACTTCATCGTGGCGCTCGACCTGCATGTGCTCGACGTCGGCGTCCAGCGCACGCCAGAGCTGATCGACCAGCGCCAGGGCTTCTGGTGCGGTTTCAGCCAACGGCGTGAGAATCACCTTGTGACGGCGAAACAGCGCAGCATTGGAGGCCTCTACCCCGCTTTGCTCGGAGCCGGCAATCGGGTGCCCGGGCACGAAGCAAGGCAGATGCCCACCCAAGGCCTCACGCGCAGCACGCACCACATTACCCTTGGCGCTGCCGACATCTGTCAGCACCGCCTGCCCAAGATCAAGCTGCGCCAGGCGCGCCAGAAGTTTTTCCATGGCCAGGATCGGCACCGCCAACTGAATGACATCGGCACCGACGCAGGCAACAGCCAGGTCTTCTTCGCAGCGGTCGACCACACCCAGCTCCACCGCCACTTTTCGTGACTGCGGGTCCAGGTCGACACCGACCACTTCGCGGCACAAGCCGCTTTCGCGCAGCCCTTTGGCGAACGAGCCACCAATGAGCCCGAGACCGACCACTACCAAGCGGCCGATAAGCGGCCCGGCTTTGTTTACCACGACTTCAACCACGGGGCAGGACCCTATTCAAATCTGCGTGCACGCCACTCATTACTTCAAAGTACCGCTTTTGGATAGGAACCCAAGACCTTGAGCGCCACGGCCTCCTGGCTGATCTGCTCCAGCACGGCCTTGATCAGCGGATCACGGTGGTGACCGATGAAGTCGATGAAAAACACGTAGGTCCATTTACCACTGCGCGACGGACGGGTTTCGATACGCGTGAGGTCGATGCCGTTCTCGTGGAACGGTACCAACAACTCGTGCAAGGCGCCCGGCTTGTTGCTCATGGAGACGATGATCGAGGTCTTGTCGTCGCCGGTAGGTGGCACTTCCTGACTACCAATCATCAGGAACCGCGTGGAGTTGTCCGGGCGGTCCTCGATTTTCTCGGCCAGGCGGGTCAAGCCATACAGACCTGCAGCCATGTCACCAGCAATGGCAGCCGAGTTCCACTCACCCTTGACCCGCTTGGCAGCTTCGGCGTTGCTCGCTACCGCTACGCGTTCGACGTTCGGGTAGTGGGCGTCCAGCCACTTGCGGCACTGGGCCAGCGACTGGGCGTGGGAGTAGATACGGCTGATACTGTCGGTCTTGGTGTTTTCACCCACCAGCAGGTGATGGTGAATCCGCAGCTCAACTTCGCCACAGATGACCATGTCATGCTCAAGGAAGCTGTCCAGGGTGTGGTTGACGGCACCTTCGGTGGAGTTTTCCACCGGCACCACACCAAAGTTGACGGCACCGGCCGCCACTTCGCGGAACACTTCGTCGATAGCAGCCATCGGCTTGCTGATGACCGCGTGACCGAAGTGCTTCATTGCCGCGGCCTGGGTGAAGGTACCCTCAGGCCCCAGGTAGGCAACCTTCAGCGGTTGCTCCAGGGCCAGGCACGAGGACATGATCTCCCGGAACAGACGGGCCATTTCTTCGTTACCCAGGGGCCCCTGGTTACGGTCCATGACGCGCTTGAGCACCTGGGCTTCACGCTCCGGGCGGTAGAAGATCGGCTCTTCACCGGCAGGCAGTGCTGCCATCTTGACCCGAGCCACTTCCTGGGCACAGCGGGCACGGTCACTGATCAGCTCGAGAATTTTCTCATCGAGGCTGTCAATGCGCACCCGCAGCGCCTTGAGTTCCTGCTCAGACATCAAGCGTGCTCCTTCTCGAATTCAGCCATGTAGCCTACCAGCGCTTCGACCGCGTCCAGGCCCAGGGCGTTGTAGATGGAGGCACGCATGCCGCCCACCGAACGGTGACCCTTGAGGTTGAGCAAGCCACGGGCGTCGGCACCGGCCAGGAAAGCCTTGTCCAGGCGCTCGTCAGCCAGGCGGAACGGTACGTTCATCCAGGAACGGGCGTTGGCACTGATCGGGTTGCTGTAAAACTCGCTGCTGTCGATAAAGCCGTACAGGCGATCTTTCTTGGCCCGATTGCGTTTCTCCATGGCTTCAACGCCGCCTTGCTCCTTGAGCCACTCGAAGACCAGGCCCGAGAGGTACCAGGAATAGGTCGCCGGGGTGTTGTACATCGAGCCGTTGTCGGCGGCGACCTTGTAGTCGAGCATGGTCGGGCAACTGCTGCGGGCGCGACCGAGCAGGTCTTCGCGGACAATTACAACGACCAGGCCGCTTGGGCCAATGTTTTTCTGTGCGCCGGCGTAGATAAGACCGAAATCGGAAACATCGACCGGACGGGAAAGGATGTCCGAGGACATGTCGACGACCAGCGGTACGCCACCGGTCTGCGGCACCCAGTCGAACTCCAGACCACCGATGGTCTCGTTCGAGGCGTAATGCACGTAGGCGGCACCCGGCGTCAGGTTCCACTCGTTCTGACCAGGGATGTTCAGGTAGTCGTAGGGTTTGGCGCTGGCAGCAACGTTGATGTTGCCGAAGCGACGGGCTTCTTCAATGGCTTTTTTCGACCAGATACCGGTTTCGATATAGTCGGCAGTGCCATTTTCAGGCAGCAGGTTCAAGGGGATTTCGGCGAACTGCTGGCTCGCACCGCCCTGCAGGAACAGCACTTTATAGTTGGTGGGAATGGACATCAGGTCGCGCAGATCCTGCTCGGCCTTTTCGGCAATGGCCACGTAGTCGTCGCTACGGTGACTCATTTCCATCACTGACAGACCCTTGCCATTCCAATCCAGCATTTCGGCCTGGGCGCGCTGCAGAACAGCATCGGGAAGCGCAGCAGGGCCTGCGCAGAAGTTAAAGGCTCGTTTGCTCACATCCACTCTCGCTCTGCTCATGATGTCCGGGGAGCGGGCCGTGCGTTGCAAACCTGCAGCGCTACGGCCACCCCACCTGGATTACGCTACTGTTGGTTATTCCTGCGGCGCCTCTTCGTCGCCAGCGGCAGCGGCCTCTGGTGCTTCAACGGCGTCAGCATCTTCCTCGTAGTCTTCGTCGCCTTCCTCTTCGGATGGCTCCTGGACACGTTCCAGACCTACCAGGGTCTCGTCACTGGCCAGCTTGATCAGGGTGACACCCTGGGTGTTACGACCCAAGCTGGAAACCTCACCAACGCGGGTACGGACCAAGGTGCCCTGGTCGGAAATCAGCATGATTTCTTCGCCTTCCTGCACCTGCACCGCACCGACCAGACGGCCGTTACGCTCGTTGCTGACCATGGCAATAACGCCTTGACCGCCACGCTTGTACTCGGGGAACTCGCCGATTTCGGTACGCTTGCCAAAACCACGTTCGGAGGCGGTGAGGATCTGGCTGCCCTCCTCCGGAATGATCATGGAGATCAGCTTCTGGCCTTCGGCCAGACGCATGCCGCGTACACCACGGGCGGTACGGCCCATGGCCCGAACATCGGACTCTTTGAAACGGGTGACCTTGCCAGCGTCGGAGAACAGCATGACTTCGCGCTCGCCATCGGTGATGGCGGCAGAAATCAGTACGTCACCTTCGTCCAGCTCCAGGGCGATCAGACCGACGCTACGCTGACGGCTGAACGACTCCAGCGGGGTCTTCTTCACGGTACCGTTGGCGGTCGCCATGAAGATGAAGTGACCTTCGGTGTATTCCTCGACCGGCAACATGGTCGAGATGTACTCGCCTTCGTCCAGCGGCAGCAGGTTGACCAGTGGTCGACCGCGCGCGGCACGGGAGGCTTCCGGAATTTCGTAAGTCTTGAGCCAGTACACCTTGCCCTTGCTGGAGAACAGCAACAACGTGGTGTGGCTGTTGGCTACCAGCAGGTGCGAGATGTAGTCCTCGTCCTTGACGCCAGTGGCCGACTTGCCTTTGCCGCCACGACGCTGAGCCTGATAGGCCGCCAGCGGTTGGGTCTTGGCGTAGCCGCCGTGGGAGATGGTCACAACCCGGTCTTCTTCCGGAATCATGTCGCCCAGGGTCAGGTCGAGGCGCGCATCGAGGATTTCGGTGCGGCGCACGTCGCCGTATTCGGCACGGATCAGTTCCAGCTCTTCGCGGATCACTTCCATCAGGCGCTCAGCGCTGTTGAGGATGCGGATCAGCTCGCCAATCTGCTTGAGAATCTCCTGGTACTCGGCCAGCAGCTTCTCGTGCTCCAGACCGGTCAGGCGGTGCAGACGCAGGTCAAGAATGGCCTGGGCCTGTTCCGGCGACAGGAAGTACTTGCCATCACGCAAGCCGAACTGCTCGTCGAGGTTTTCCGGACGGCAGGAGTCGGCACCCGCGCGCTCGACCATGACCTGTACGGCGCTCGATTCCCACGGCGTGCTGATCAGCGCTTCCTTGGCTTCCGACGGCGTCGGCGAAGCCTTGATCAGGGCGATGACCGGATCGATGTTGGACAAGGCAACCGCCTGGCCTTCAAGAATATGGCCACGCTCACGCGCTTTGCGCAGTTCAAACACGGTACGGCGAGTAACAACTTCGCGACGGTGACGAACGAATGCTTCGAGCAGGTCCTTGAGGTTCAGTACCCGTGGGCGGCCATCGATCAGCGCGACCACGTTGATCCCGAAAACGCTCTGCAGCTGGGTCTGGGCGTAGAGATTATTGAGAATAACCTCTGGCACTTCGCCACGACGCAGCTCGA
The DNA here is from genome assembly GCF_036324085.1 of Pseudomonas auratipiscis. Taxonomy (NCBI): domain Bacteria; kingdom Pseudomonadati; phylum Pseudomonadota; class Gammaproteobacteria; order Pseudomonadales; family Pseudomonadaceae; genus Pseudomonas; species Pseudomonas auratipiscis. The sequence goes on along the minus strand of NZ_JAZDCU010000006.1, from coordinate 213,598 downwards.
TGACGATACGCATACCGTCCTTGTCGGACTCGTCGCGCAGCTCGGTGATGCCTTCGAGTTTCTTTTCCTTGACCAGCTCGGCGATCTTCTCGATCAGACGCGCCTTGTTCAGCTGATACGGCAGCTCGGTAACGACGATCTGCTGACGGCCACCGACCTTGTCGATGTCCTCGACCATCGAGCGTGCACGCATGTAGATGCGCCCACGACCAGTGCGATAGGCCTCGATGATGCCCTGGCGACCGTTGATGATTGCTGCGGTCGGAAAGTCAGGACCCGGGATGAACTGCATCAGTTCATCAATGGAGATTTCCGGATTGTCGATCAGCGCCAGGCAACCGTCGATGACTTCACCGAGGTTGTGCGGCGGGATGTTGGTTGCCATGCCCACGGCAATACCGCTGGAACCGTTGACCAGCAGGTTGGGGATCTTGGTCGGCATGACCGCCGGGATCAGCTCGGTGCCGTCGTAGTTGGGCACCCAATCGACGGTTTCCTTGTGCAGGTCGGCCAGCAGCTCATGGGCCAGCTTGGTCATGCGCACTTCGGTGTATCGCATGGCCGCGGCATTGTCGCCGTCCACCGAACCGAAGTTGCCCTGGCCGTCGACCAGCAGGTACCGCAGCGAGAATGGCTGCGCCATACGTACGATGGTGTCGTATACAGCCGTATCACCATGCGGGTGGTACTTACCGATCACGTCACCGACCACACGGGCGGATTTCTTGTACGGTTTGTTCCAGTCGTTACCCAGTTCGCTCATCGCATACAGAACGCGGCGATGCACGGGCTTCAAGCCATCACGCGCATCGGGCAGTGCACGCCCGACAATGACGCTCATCGCGTAGTCGAGGTAGGACTGTCTCAGTTCGTCTTCGATATTGACCGGGAGGATTTCTTTGGCCAGTTCGCCCATGAGAAGCCTGATTCCTTTTTCTGGTGAAACCTCGTCACATCCATATGGGACGAACGAAGCTCGCCGCTGCAAAGTGACTCCTTGCAGCGACTTACGACAAATCAACGAGTTAAGCCATGGATCTGCGCAGTAAAGACAGCCTCATAAGGCTGCCTTGGAAACCGTCGGATGTTACCACAATCGCCCAGACGGTGGGAGTAGGCTGCGGCACTACTACCCTACTGCTCGTCAGTAACGCCCGCCAGGCCGTACCAGCAGGCCGCAAGCGCAGGCAAACACTCAATGCAACCGCTTGCGACACATCAGTTGCGCCATCTTTACCGTGTCCGGACGTTCGACAATACCTTTCTCGGTGACAATGACATCAATCAGGTCCGCCGGGGTTACATCAAATACCGGATTGAACGCGTCGACCTCGGCGCCCACGCGCTGGCCGGCAATTTCCATCAGTTCGCTGGCATTGCGCTCTTCCAGAAGGATGTCTTCACCGCTGTCCAGGTTCAGGTCGATGCTCGAACTCGAGGCAACCACCATGAAGCGCACGCCGTGGTGCATGGCATTGACTGCCAACTGATAAGTACCGATCTTGCTGGCCACGTCGCCATTGGCGCTAATGCGCTCGGCACCGACAATAACCCAGGTAATACCCTTGGTTTTCATCAAGTGGGCGGCAGCGGCATCGGCATTGACGGTCAAGGGAATGCCATCGTTGGCCAACTCCCAGGCCGTCAGCCGCGAACCTTGCAACCATGGCCGGGTTTCGTCGACATACACCCGTTCAACCATGCCCTCCAGAAAAGCTGCACGAATGACCCCCAAGGCCGTGCCGAAACCGCCGGTTGCCAACGCACCAGCGTTACCGTGGGTAAGCACCGCCTGCTCGTTGCCCTGATGCTTGCGAATCAGCTCGGCGCCCAACTGGGCCATAGTCAGGTTTGCTTCTCGATCGCTGTCGTGGATGGCAATGGCTTCGGCCTCCATGATGGCCGCCACATCCTCACCTTCCTTGATTCGCAGCAGACGCTCGCGCATGCGATTGAGCGACCAGAACAGGTTGGCGCCGGTTGGACGCGAATGCAGCAGGGTCTCGAAGTCTTCCTCCAGGGCCATTTCCCAATCGTCGCCCTCAGCCAGGCGCTGGCGCACGGCCATGGCCAGGCCATAGGCCGCACAAATGCCGATGGCAGGCGCACCGCGCACTCGCATCGACGCAATGGCTTGCGCCACCTGGGCTGCATCGGAACAGGCTTGCCAGCGCTCTTCAGCTGGCAGAACGCACTGGTCGAGCAAGTACAAGATGCCATCACGCCAATCGATGGCGTTCACCTTCTCTGCTGCCAGTAGTCGATCGCGCATGCCTCACCCCGTCATTCGGACATCAAAAGCGCACGATTATAGCGAGCCCCAGGCGCAGACGCTCGGGTATACTTCGCCCTCAGCCCATGTGTCCCAGGAAAATCCTGCCATGCCCAAACCCGCTACACCGCTCGACCTGTTGCTCCTGCCTACCTGGCTGGTGCCTGTCGAACCTGCCGGGGTGGTATTGAAGGATCATGGCCTGGGTATCCGTGATGGCCACATTGTTTTCATCGGCACCCGCGCCGAAGCCGAGCGCTTTGTCGCCAGCGAAACCCGCGAGCTGCCAGGCTGCCTGCTCAGCCCCGGGCTGATCAACGCGCACGGCCATGCCGCCATGACCCTGTTTCGCGGCCTGGCCGACGACCTGCCGCTGATGACCTGGCTCGAAGAACACATTTGGCCGGCCGAAGGCCGCTGGGTGGATGAAGCATTCGTGCGTGATGGCACCGACCTGGCGATCGCCGAGCAGATCAAAGGTGGCGTTACCTGTTTTTCCGACATGTACTTCTTCCCCAAGGTCGCCAGTGAACGGGTACACAACAGTGGTATCCGTGCGCAAATCGCCGTACCGCTGCTCGACTTTGCGATACCAGGCGCACGCACCGCCGAAGACGGCCTGCATCAGGCGGTTGAATTGTTCGGCGACCTGCGCTACCACCCACGCATAACCGTGGCCATGGGCCCGCATGCCCCGTACACGGTGAGCGACGAAAATCTGGAAAAAATCCGCGTCATCGCCGAAGAACTCGATGCACCGATACACATGCACATCCACGAAACCGCGTTCGAGGTGGAGCAATCGCTGGCCACCCGCAACGAGCGCCCACTGGCCCGCCTGGCGCGCCTGGGCCTGCTCGGCCCGCGCCTGCAGGCTGTGCACATGACTCAGATCAGCGACGACGACCTGGCCCTGCTGGTAGAAAGCAACACCAGTGTGGTGCATTGCCCGGAATCCAACCTCAAGCTGGCCAGTGGTTTCTGCCCCGTGGAGCGTTTGTGGCAAGCGGGTGTCAATGTAGCTGTGGGTACCGATGGCGCAGCCAGCAACAACGACCTCGACCTGCTTGGTGAAACCCGCACCGCCGCCTTGCTGGCCAAGGCAGTGGCCGGCTCGGCTGCTGCTCTGGATGCACACCGGGCCTTGCGTATGGCCACCCTCAATGGGGCACGGGCGCTGGGCCTGGAAGCAGTGACAGGTTCGCTGGAAGTGGGCAAGGCTGCCGACATGGTCGCATTCGATCTGTCGGGATTGGCCCAGCAGCCACTCTACGAGCCGGTTTCACAACTGATCTACACCAGCAATCGTGACTGCGTGAAGCATGTCTGGGTTGCTGGTCAACAATTGCTCGATGAGCGCCGCCTGACCCGCATGGACGAGCAGGCCCTGCATGCCGCCGCCTGCGCCTGGGGCCAGCGGATCGGCGAGCGTAGCGAATAACCGGCCGGCCGCTGAGGCTGCCAGCCCGTGACACCTTTAATCAAAGTTTCAGAGGAGCGCTCCATGAGCAACGTCGACCACGCAGAAATCGCTAAATTCGAAGCCCTGGCCCATCGCTGGTGGGACCGTGAAAGCGAATTCAAGCCCCTGCACGACATCAACCCACTGCGGGTCAACTGGATTGACGAACGGGTCAAGCTGGCCGGTAAGAAGGTTCTCGACGTCGGTTGCGGCGGCGGCATCCTCAGCGAGGCCATGGCTCAGCGCGGCGCCACTGTCATGGGTATCGACATGGGTGAAGCACCATTGGCCGTGGCACGCCTGCATCAGCTCGAGTCCGGCGTAGAGGTGGAATACCGCCAGACCACCGCCGAGGCGCTGGCCGAAGAAATGCCCGGGCAGTTCGACGTGGTGACCTGCCTTGAGATGCTCGAGCACGTGCCTGATCCTTCTTCGGTGATCCGTGCCTGCTACCGCATGGTCAAGCCCGGCGGCCAGGTGTTCTTCTCGACCATCAACCGCAACCCCAAGGCTTATCTGTTCGCGATCATCGGCGCTGAATACATCATGAAGCTGCTGCCGCGCGGCACCCACGACTTCAAGAAGTTCATCCGCCCTTCCGAGCTCGGCGCCTGGAGCCGTGAAGCCGGCCTGAACGTCAAGGACATCATCGGCCTGACCTACAACCCGTTGACCAAGCACTACAAGCTGGCCAACGATGTCGACGTCAATTACATGATCCAGACCCTGCGCGAGGAATGAGCATGCGCCTGAGAGCAGTACTTTTCGACATGGACGGCACCCTGCTCGACACGGCGCCGGACTTTATCGCCATCTGCCAGGCGATGCTCGCCGAACGTGGCCTGCCGGCAATCGACGACCAGCGCATCCGCGACGTGGTCTCCGGCGGTGCCAAGGCGATGGTAGCGGTTACCTTCAACCTTGACCCAGAAGCACCGGAATTCGAAGCCCTGCGCCTGGAGTTCCTCGAGCGCTACCAACAAGGTTGTGCGGTTCACAGCAAACTCTACGACGGCATGGCTGAATTGCTCGCCGACATCGAGAAAGGCAACCTGCTGTGGGGCGTAGTCACCAACAAGCCGGTGCGTTTCGCCGAGCCGATCATGCAGCAGCTGGGCCTGGCCGAACGCTCGGCCCTGCTAATTTGCCCCGATCACGTGAAGAACAGCAAGCCAGACCCCGAGCCGCTGATCCTTGCCTGCAAAACCTTGAACCTGGACCCGGCCAGCGTGCTGTTTGTCGGTGATGACCTGCGCGACATCGAGTCTGGTCGTGATGCCGGCACCCGCACCGCAGCGGTGCGCTATGGCTACATTCACCCGGACGACAACCCCAACAACTGGGGTGCGGATGTTGTGGTCGATCATCCGCTGGAGCTGCGCAAGGTGCTCGATAGCGCACTCTGCGGCTGCTGATTTGGTCACGCGGGCAAGCCCCCACAGGCTGGTAGTCTCCCCTGTGGGAGCGGGCTTGCCCAGCGATGAAACGTCCCACTTCCCACGAGGTAACCCCATGTTCGAATATTCCGCCCGCCCCGACCTGCTGCAAGGCCGGACCATCATGGTCACCGGCGCTGGTCGTGGAATCGGTGCAGCTGCGGCCAAGGCCTACGCCGCCCACGGCGCGACCGTACTGTTACTGGGCAAGACTGAAGGCAACCTGAGCCAGGTCTACGATGAGATCGAAGCGGCCGGCCACCCCAAGCCTGCGGTGATTCCATTCAACCTGGAAACCGCGTTGCCGCATCAGTACGACGAACTGGCAGCAATGATTGAAAACGAGTTCGGCCACATCGACGGCTTGCTGCACAACGCCTCGATCATTGGCCCGCGCACGCCGCTGGAGCAGTTGTCTGGCGATAACTTCATGCGCGTCATGCAAGTCAACGTCAACGCCATGTTCATGCTCACCAGCACCCTGCTGCCGCTGCTCAAGCTGTCTAAGGATGCATCGGTGATCTTCACTTCCAGCAGCGTCGGGCGCAAAGGCCGGGCCTACTGGGGCGCCTACGGTGTGTCGAAGTTCGCCACCGAAGGGTTGATGCAAACCCTCGCCGACGAACTGGAAAACGTGGCCCCGGTTCGCGCCAACAGCATCAACCCAGGCGCCACCCGCACCAGCATGCGTGCCCAGGCTTACCCGGGCGAGAACCCGGAGAACAACCCGTTGCCTGAGCAAATCATGCCGGTCTACCTGTACTTGATGGGCCCGGACAGCACTGGCGTCAACGGCCAGGCGTTCAACGCCCAGTAAGCTCAGCTCTCTACCAGTTCCGCCTGAACCCGGGCGGGCTGGTGCTGTTCCAGTTGCATGCAGCGCTCCAGAAACAAGTACATGTAGTCGTAGCTCTTGCACACCGCCCGCCGCAGCTCGGTCTGCAGCGCCTGGGTTGGATGATTGCCCGCCAGGGTGCAGACGATTTCCAGTGCTTCCCATGGGTGGGCGTCATCGTACTGGGCATGCATCTTCAGCCACTTCATGGCGCGCTTGCGACCCTCCTCGGGGAAGCCCTGGGCATAAACGCCGGTAGAGCACACCACCGCCGACCATTCGCCCGTCGCACCTTCGATTGCATAGTTGGTCGCCGCCACCGCCACCACCAGCGAATCGGCTGCACAGGTGTGCCAGCACCAATCGCTCAATGCGTTGAGCTCAGCCGGCACTTCCTGGGCCTGCAGGTCTTCCAGGCTAACGCCATGGGCCTGGCTCCAGTACAGCCAGTAATCGGCATGATTGAGCTCGACACGAATGTTGCGCATCAACCAGCGACGCGCCATGTCTTCGCCGGGATGGCGGGCGTAGCGGGTCTTGGTCAGGTTCTTGGCCATGTACAGGGAAAACTGTTCGACTACCGGCCAGCCGCCAATCAGGTACTGGCGCATGGTGCGGGCGCTGAGCCGGCCATCTCGCATACGCTGGTAAAGTTCGTGTTCGACTACCCGACGCTTGCTCTCATGACAGTCTTTGATCAACTGCTGGGCCCAGAGCGGGTAACTGGTGGGGTCCATCAATGGACCGGTACGAACAAACGCGTCAATCACTTTTAGCTCCTTGTTCCTTGTGATTATTCGTGCAGATTTCAGCGAAAAGTCCCTGGTGCCTTGAACAACAAAGGCCTTGCTGCAATCCGTTGGCGCTGCAAGCTGTCGCAGGTAAAGGCCTGCGGTCGCTCGATCAGGTAGCCCTGGGCGTAGTCGACGCCTATTTCCTGCAGGGCTTGCTCAATCAACGGCGTTTCGACGAACTCGGCAATGGTGCATTTGCCCATGACATGGCCGATATGATTGATGACCTCAACCATAGCTCGATTGACCGGGTCATCGAGCATGTCCTTGACGAAACTGCCGTCGATTTTCAGGAAATCCACGGGCAGATGCTTCAAGTAAGCAAATGACGACATTCCGGCGCAGAAGTCATCCAGCGAGAACCGGCAACCGAGGCTTTTCAGCTCGTTGATAAAGCGTATGGCACTGCCCAGATTGGCAATGGCACTGGTTTCGGTGATCTCGAAACAGATCATTTGCGGCGGAATATCATACTCACCGAACAGCCGGCGCAGGTACTCGAGGAATTTGTCATCGCCAATGCTGCTACCCGATAGATTGATCGCACACATGGCCAGTGGGCCATCACCGCGCTCATCCAGGCACTGGCGAATCACCTCGAAAACATTGCGTACCACCCAACGATCCAGCGCAGTCATCAAACCGTAGCGCTCGGCGGCTGGAATGAAACTGTCGGGCAGGATGATGCGCCCGTTTTCATCCTGCAGGCGCAGGAGAATTTCGATGTGCCCTGCCCCGTCATGCGCCCCGAGGGCCGCTATTTCCTGGGCGTACAGGCAGAAGCGGTTTTCTTCCAATGCCACATGCAGCCGCTGAATCCAGGCCATTTCGCCGAAACGCATGGACAACTCGCTGTCGTCGGCATGGTACACCTGGACCCGATTGCGGCCCTTTTCCTTGGCCATGTAGCACGCCATATCCGCCGCCCGCAGCGAAGCCTCAAGGGTGACGGGCGCTTGGGCAACATGCACCAAGCCGATGCTCACGGTGGTCATGAACGGGCGGTTCTTCCAGACAAAATGCAGGTTCTGGACGGCTTGGCGCAAGCTTTCAGCAATGCGCTCCGCCTGCTCGTGGCCACAATTCTCAAGGAGGATACCGAACTCATCACCGCCCAGGCGCGCCAGGGTATCGCCTTCGCGCAATCCCGCCTGCAGCACGGCACAGATATGCCTGAGCAGTTCGTCACCGGCGGCATGCCCACAGGTGTCGTTGACCAGCTTGAACTGGTCAAGATCGAGGAACATCAGCGCGTGCCGCGCCGGCTTACGCGCCAGGGCGTTGAGTGCCTGCTCCAGGCGATACTCGAATTCGCGGCGGTTGGCGAGGCCGGTCAGTGCATCATGGGTCGCCTGCCAGGACAGGTTGGCGATGTACTGACGCTCCTGGGTCATGTCATGCAGAACCAGCACGGTGCCACTTATCTGCCCTTCAGCCATGATCGGTGCACCCACCAGGGTGACCGAGACGGTGCTGCCATCAAGGCGCTGGATCAGCTTGGTATGCTCGGTGCCGCCGCTGAAGTCTCCACCCAGAATGCGTTCGACCAATGTCAGGCTGTTTTTCTCGGCGCTCTCGTCGAGCAGGCTGAACAGCGCCGCCAGGGGCAAGCCCTGGGCCTGGGCCGCATGCCAGTGGGTCAATTGCTCGGCCGCAGGGTTCATGTAAGCGATGCAGCCTTCAACGTCGGTGGTGATCACGCCGTCGCCAATCGACTCCAAGGTAATCTGCGCCCGCTCCTTTTCTACCTCCAAGGCGTTGGCAAAGGCTTGTCGTTGGGCCAGCAACTTGCTTGAGCGCATCCATGCCAAGGCAATCAGAAACAAGGCGGTGGCCAGGTTGGTCACCAGCAGTACCCGCAGCAGTACACGGGAACCTTCGCCCAAAGCATCACTGAACGCTCGGGCCGCAGGCGTTACACCATCGTTGATAGTGGCGATGCGCGCCTTCCATTCGGCCACATCGCTGGCGGTGGCGGTGTTACTGCGAAAGCCGTCCTGCATCTGTTGAGCGACATCGTTGAGCTGCTTCAGAAAGCTATCGCCCACCGACCACAGCTCAATGGCCTTTTCCAGGTAACTGACCTGGCGAAAGTTCAAGTACAACCAGATAAGACTGGAGACATCATCGGGGTGATTGCCGCCCTGCAAAATACCGCGTCGCGCCGCGTCCAGATCCGGTTCGGGCAGATCCAGGGCAGCACGCAGGTCGTGTCCGCCCTGCGGCACGGCGAAGGCAGTCTGGTACTTTGCGAAAACCGCTTCATCGCGATTGTCGGCATACAGGTTGAGGTAATAGATGGCGTCCTTTTGCCCCTTGGACCAAAGGCTCTCCCCTGCTACATAGCCACGTACTGCCGACAAGGCGTAGAGACTGATCCCCCCCAGTAATGCCTGAAACAACACCACGGCGACAAATGGCCAAATGATGCCGAACAAGTTCGGGGCTTCGAGAGTCCTTTTTCGCTTCATGAGGTCCCTTGCACACAGAGCCGGATGAATCTTTATCTTATAAAGGCACAGCCTAGGCTATTTGCTCGCAATACTGGAGAGCTTTTCTCCTTTACACGCAGTTTAAGCTCAACTCTGCTGCAGATGACCATACAGCTTGGCATACAAGCCGCCATCAGCGATCAACTGCTGATGATCGCCATCCTCGGCCACATGCCCACCATCAAACACCAGTACCCGGTCTGCCTGCTTCACTGCTGACAGACGATGGGCAATGATCAACGTAGTGCGCGCACTGAGAAAGCGTGCAAGCGCCTGGTGCAGGTTGTATTCGGTCGCCGCATCGAGGGCCGAGGTCGCTTCGTCGAGAATGACCACCTTGGGCTCGGCCAGCACCATGCGTGCGATTGCCAGGCGCTGGCGCTGGCCACCCGACAGGCGCACGCCCGAGCGGCCCACCACGGTGTCCAGACCACGGGGTAGCGCGGCGATGGTGGTTTCCAACTGGGCAATAGCCAGCGCCTGCCAGCAGGCTTCGTCGCTGCAGTCTCGCCCCATGGTCAGGTTGGCACGCACGGTGTCGTTGAACAGCGACGGATGCTGCAGCACCACAGCGACATGCTCGCGCAAGGTTTCCAGGCCGATGTCCTGCAGGGTCGAACCACCGAAGCGAATGGTACCGGCCTGCGGGCTATAGAGGCCAAGCAGCAACTGCACCAAGGTGCTCTTGCCGCCACCACTGGCCCCGACGATGGCAACTTTTTCACCGGGGGCAATGGACAGGTTCAACTGATCGAGAACCGGTTCGTCGGCATAGGCAAAGCGCAAGCCCTGCACTTCGATACCGACGGTGTCACGACCTCTGAATGGATCGACGCCACCTGGGTATTGCGGCTCGTCGGCACGCGCCAGCAACTCGTTGAGCCGGCTCAATGCGCCGCCTGCAGCGTAGTAGGCGTATTGCAAGTTCAGCAACTGCTCGACCGGGCCAATCATGAACCACAGGTAGCTGAACACTGCCAGCATCTGCCCGATCGACAGGTCGGAAAACAGCACCGTGAGCATCGCTGCCGCGCGGAAAATATCGATGCCGAATTGAAACAACAGACCACTGGCGCGGCCGCTGGCATCACTCTTCCACTGCGAAGCTACCGCGTAATTACGCACTTCCTGGGCACGCAAGCCCAGACGCCCGAGGAAATAGCCCTGACGGTTGCTGGCCCGAATTTCCTGGATGGCATCCAGGGTTTCGGTCAGCGCCTGGGTGAAGCGTGAAGTACTGTCGTTCTCCAGCTTCTTCAGGTGCTTGACCCGCTTACCCAACTGCACCGTGGCAAAAATGACCAAGGGATTGAACAGCAGAATCAACAGCGCCAGCTTCCAGTGCATCCACATCAAGATCGCCGCGGTGCCGGTAAGGGTCAGCATGGCGACCAGGAAGCGGCTGAGGGTTTCACCGACGAACTTGTCCAGGGTATCCAGGTCAGTGACCAGATGAGTGGTCACGGTGCCGCTACCCAGGCTTTCGTACTCTTTGAGGGAAATTCGTTTGAGACGCTCGATCAGGCGAATACGCAGGCGGTAGACAATATCCTTGGCAAGGCCCGCGAACAGCTTGGCCTGGACCACGTTGAAGGCCAGTGCGGCGCACCGCAGGCACAGCGTGAGCACCAGCATCAAACCGATGTAACCTGCCGCTACCTGCCAGCTGCCCGGCAGGAACTGATTCATCCACTTGAGCGCGGCATCACCATGCCCGAGCAATACTTCATCGACCAGCAACGGTAACAACAGCGGGATAGGAACGCTGCACAGGGCCGCCAGTACCGCGACACCGTTGGCAATCCACAGGGCTTTTTTATGCTGCAACGCCAGACGGCGAATTTCCGCCCAGCTCAGCCGATCGGCAACGGCGGGCGCCGGCCCCGGCACAGGGTCGGGTGACCCGGGGACATCAAGCACAGGCAGCCTGCTGCAGCCAGCGGCCGAGCAGCGGACTGAGGGATTCAAGCGGCTGATACCCATTGGTCAACAGCGCCAACTGACCGTTACGTTCCGCCAGCAAGGTTGGAAACCCGGCGATGCCCAGATCCTGCACCCAGGTGATATCGGAGGCCGTGGCCGAACGCACGTCAGCACTGGCAAAGCGCTCGGCAAACAGCCCGCGCTCGTAGCCGGCCTTTTCAGCCAGCTCCACCAGTTTCGGCGCAAGGGTGACGTCTTCACCACCTTGGTAGAACGCCTGCTGGATAGCCGCGAGCAATATCCAGGTGCGCTCCACGTCCAGGCCGCGCGCCGCCACCAATGCCCGACAGGCAGGCTCGGTGTCGTAGACGAAACCTTCCGGCATCGCCCCTTCAAGGGTAAAGGGCTGACCGGTGGCGGTATTAACAGCCTGCCAATGATCAAGAATGTAGCCGCGAGTCGATGCGTCCAGTGCACTGCTGCCGGTACGCAAGCCGCCTGGCACCAGGTGGGTTTCGACACCGGCGTCACGGGCCTGGGCGATCAAGGCCTGCGCGACGGGTGCAAAGCCCCAGCACCAGGAGCACATCGGGTCCATCACATAGAGCAGGCGTGCGGACATCTATCAGGCCTCGGCGGCTTTGCGGTAGTTGTGACCGATTGGGTGCGGCATGTTGCGAGCCTTGGCCAATTCGATCTGCTTCTGCCGGTCAACGGCGCTGCGGCGGGTCTTTTCGCTCAAGCTGTCCCAGCAATGCGGGCAGCTGATACCTGGCGAATAATGCTCGGACGCACGCTCTTCGACGCTGATCGGTGTACGGCAGGCATGGCATTGGTCGTAGTCGCCCTCGCTCAGGTCGTGACGCACAGTGACCCGGTTGTCGAACACGAAGCAGTCGCCCTGCCAGCGGGTTTCTTCCTGCGGTACCTCTTCGAGGTATTTCAGGATGCCGCCTTTAAGATGATAGACCTCTTCGAAACCTTCACCGAGCATGTAGCTGGAGGCTTTTTCGCAACGAATGCCGCCGGTGCAGAACATGGCCACTTTCTTGTGGCGCGATGGGTCGAAGTTGGCCTTGATGTAGTCCGGGAACTCACGAAAGGTGGTGGTTTTCGGATCGATTGCACCATCAAAGGTGCCGATGGCCACTTCGTAGTCATTACGGGTGTCGATGAGCAGTACTTCCGGGTCGCTGATCAGCGCATTCCAGTCCTTGGGCTCAACATAAGTGCCAACCTTGTGGTTCGGGTCTACGCCCGGCACACCCAGGGTAACGATCTCTTTCTTGAGTTTGACCTTGGTGCGATAGAACGGCTGTTCATCGCAATAGGACTCCTTATGATCGATATCCTCGAGCCGTGCGTCGCTGCGCAGCCAGGTCAACAGGCCATCGATCCCTTCGCGGGTGCCCGACACGGTGCCGTTGATGCCTTCTTCGGCCAGCAGCAAGGTGCCCTTGACGTCGTTGCTCAACATGGTTTCGAGCAGCGGTTCGCGCAGTTCGATGTAATCTTTCAGGGTGACGAACTTGTACAGCGCCGCCACGACGATAGCTTGGGTCATGCAATGAATCTCCAGGTGGTCACCCTCGTAAAGGGCGGACCGGATGACAAAAAAAACGCGCCGTCGAGCGGCGCGTTGCACATTCTAGCAAAAACCTGACGATGAAATCAGTGTTTGCTACCACCTGCGCAGGTGGGTGAAGCGGGTGCTGCACCGACCTTCTGCCATTCCTCAGGGGTATAGGTATGCAGGGCCAAGGCATGCACCTGGCCCATCAACTCGCCGAGGGTGGCGTAGACCTTCTGGTGGCGCTTCACGCTGTTCAGGCCAGTGAACTGTTCGCTGACCAGTACAGCTTTGTAATGGGTTTCCTGCCCACGGCTGTGCATATGGCTTTCATCGAGCACCGACAGGTGCTGAGGCGCCAGCGCGGCCAGGCTCTGTTCAATCTTTTGCTGCATGGACATGGCGGGCTCCGCGTATTACTTCTTCGCTGGCGCGGCGGCCTTGCCAGCGTTCGGGTCAAGTTCCTTGGTCATATCAGCCAACAGCTTGTTGACCACCGGCACTGCACTTTCCAGCTTTTGCTGGGTCAGTTGCGCCGATTGCTGGGTGACCTGAGGCATTTTTTCCAGGACTTTCTTGCCCAGCGGCGACTGGTAGAAGGCTACCAGGTCTTTCAGCTCGCTTTCGCTGAAGGTGCTGGTGTACAGCTTGACCATGTCGGGTTTGAGCTTGTTCCAGCCGATGGCCTGGTCCAGCGCGGCGTTGGCCTTGGCCTGGTAGCTGTCGAGCACGGACTTTTTCGAAGCAGGCGCCTTGGTCTGCTCGAAACGTTGGGCAAACATCTGCTGCACCTGCATATAGACCGGGGTGCCCAGCTTGTCAGCGTGCGCCATCATGAGGAATTTTTCGGCACTGGCGTTGTGGCTAGCGGTATCGGCAAGCACCTGGCCGCTGGCGCAGACCAGCGCAACAGCAGTGCAAAGGGCGCGAAGACGGGTCATCGTAATTCCTTCATTAGGACAGAAGAGGTAGTACCCCAGAGTAGAGCATTCTGCGCCGACTCGGGCGCAGCACTCAAGTGGGTCGACGAGCGATGGAACCGCTGCGACTAAAAGGGACCTAAACTGCGAATTCAGACCACAAGGGAGTGAGTGCAGTATGAGCCGTATCGAAACTGACAGCCTGGGGCAGGTCGAAGTTCCTGAGCAGGCCTACTGGGGAGCCCAGACACAACGCTCGATGATCAACTTCGCCATCGGCAAGGAGCGCATGCCAATCGCTGTCCTGCATGCGCTGGCGATGATCAAAAAGGCTGCTGCACGGGTCAATAACCGCAACGGAGACCTGCCGGCCGATATTTCCCGTCTGATCGAACAAGCGGCCGATGAAGTGCTCGATGGCCAGTTGGACGATCAGTTTCCACTCGTCGTCTGGCAGACAGGCAGTGGCACGCAAAGCAACATGAACGTTAATGAAGTTATCGCCGGGCGCGCCAACGAACTGGCCGGCAAAGGGCGCGGCGGCAAGATTCCGGTTCACCCCAACGATCATGTCAATCGCTCGCAGAGCTCCAACGACTGCTTTCCAACGGCCATGCACATTGCCGCGGCGCAGGCTGTTCAGCACCATCTGCTGCCAGCGATCACCGAATTGTCCTCAGGCCTGGCCGAACTCTCGGCACGTCATCTGCACCTGGTCAAGACCGGTCGCACGCACATGATGGATGCCACCCCGATCACGTTTGGCCAGGAAGTATCGGCCTATGTCGCTCAGCTCGATTACGCCCAGCGCGCAATCCGTGCCGCGCTGCCCGCCGTGTGCGAGCTGGCCCAGGGCGGTACCGCGGTCGGCACCGGCCTCAACGCCCCACATGGTTTTGCCGAAGCTATCGCCGCAGAGTTGGCCGCCCTCTCCGGCCTGCCCTTCGTGACGGCGCCGAACAAGTTTGCCGCCCTGGCCGGGCATGAGCCGCTGACCACCTTGGCCGGTGGCTTGAAAACCCTGGCGGTGGCCTTGATGAAAATCGCCAATGACCTGCGCCTGTTGAGTTCAGGCCCGCGTGCCGGCCTTGCCGAAGTGCGCCTGCCGGCCAACGAACCGGGCAGTTCGATCATGCCTGGCAAGGTCAATCCGACGCAGTGCGAGGCGCTGTCGATGCTCGCCTGCCAGGTGCTGGGCAACGACACGGCGATTGGCTTTGCCGCAAGCCAGGGGCACTTGCAGTTGAACGTATTCAAGCCGGTCATCATTCACAACCTGCTGCAATCGATCGAGCTGCTGGCCGACGGCTGCCGCAACTTCCAGCAGCACTGCGTGGCCGGCATCGAACCCGATGCCGAACAAATGGCAGCGCACCTGGAACGCGGGCTGATGCTGGTCACCGCGCTCA
Organism: Pseudomonas auratipiscis; assembly: GCF_036324085.1. Lineage (NCBI taxonomy): Bacteria > Pseudomonadati > Pseudomonadota > Gammaproteobacteria > Pseudomonadales > Pseudomonadaceae > Pseudomonas > Pseudomonas auratipiscis. The sequence continues at coordinate 198,485 of NZ_JAZDCU010000006.1, read as the reverse complement.
ATCCGCACATCGGCTACGACAAGGCGGCGGAGATAGCCAAGAAGGCCTACAGCGAAGGCACCACCCTGCGCGATGCGGCCCTGAGCCTGGGCTACCTGAGTAACGAACAGTTCGATCAATGGGTACGCCCGCAAGACATGCTCGAACCGGGTAAAAAAGGCTGAATCAGCGGGCCAGGCGCACTCGCCTGGCCCGCCAGCCGGCAAGCAGCGACGGCCCCAGCGCAGTCAGCACCGAGCCCACTACCACCACCATTGCACCGATATATCCCAGCGTGTTGATCTGCTCGGCGTGCACATAGTCAGGCCAGAACCAGGCCGCCAGCGCCACGGCGACAAACGTCACCAGCGGCGTCAGCGCCAGGGTGGCACTGACCTTGGACGCTTCCCAGTGCGCAAGCGCTTCGGCGAAAGCGCCATAGGCAACCAAGGTATTGAGGCAGCAGGCGAGCAATAGCCAGCCTTGCAGCGGGTTCAGTTGCAAGGCTTCTAGCGGATGCACCCACGGCGTGAGGAGCACCGCGCAGCACAGGTAGATGACCATCATCACCTGCATCGAATTCCACACCGTCAACAATTGCTTCTGACTCAGGGCGTAAAACACCCAAATGGTGGTAGCCAGGATAATAGTCAGTACACCGGTGGTGTAGACACTCAGGGACGTCAGCAGCTCTTCCAGGCGTTGGTTGAAGAACAGGCCAAACCCCATCAGTAGAATCAACAGGCCCACACCCTGCCCCAGACTGAAGCGTTCCTTGAATAAGATCACACTGGCCACCAGCAGCAGCACCGGACCAAGCTGCACCACCAATTGCGCGGTGCCCGGGCTGAGCAGGTTGAGTCCCATCAGGTACAGCACGTAGTTGCCGACCAGGCCACCCGTGGCCAGCGCTACCAGCCCCCAGCCTTTGCGCCCAAGACGATTGAACGACGGCAGGCGCTTGCTGGCCGCCAGCCAGGCAAACAACAGGCCGCCGGACACCAACAGGCGAAACCAGGTGACGGTGACCGGGTCCATCACCTGCAACACTTGTTTGAGCTTGATCGGCAGAATGCCCCAGAGCAAGGCGGTCAGTAGTGAAAGTGACAGACCGTAGACCCAGCGTCCGGAAGAAATGTGCATAACAGCCTCAATAGCCCTGTGTGGCGGAAGCCTGAATTCTACGGATTGGCTGTGGGGGCCGACAGGTACAATTGCAGAAAAGATTTCAGCACTTCATTCCCCGAGCGACTGCTATTTCTTGTCTTTTTTGAACGCTGCCTCCAGGGCATTGTTGATGGTGCGCAACACTTTAACCCGCGCCCAGCGCTTGTCATTGGCTTCAACCAATGTCCATGGCGCGATTTCGGTACTGGTGCGGTCAACCATGTCGCCGACAGCTTCCGCGTATTGCCCCCACTTTTCGCGATTGCGCCAGTCTTCCTCGGTGATTTTGAAACGCTTGAACGGAATCTTTTCACGCTCCTGGAAACGCTCGAGCTGAGTCTGTTCGTCAATCGACAGCCAGAACTTGACCAGCACTACACCGGCATCGGTCAGTTGCTCTTCAAAGTCGTTGATTTCGCCGTAGGCACGCATCCAGTCGGCCTGGCTGCAGAAGCCTTCGATGCGCTCGACCAACACGCGGCCGTACCAGGAGCGGTCGAACACGGTGAATTTGCCGCGTGCCGGCACATGGCGCCAGAACCGCCACAGGTAAGGTTGTGCGCGTTCCTCTTCGGATGGCGCAGCAATCGGCACGATACGGTACTGCCGTGGGTCCAGTGCCGCGGCGACGCGACGAATGGCGCCGCCCTTGCCCGCTGCATCATTGCCCTCGAACACCGCCACCAGGGCATGGCGACGCATATGCTTGTCGCGTAGCAAACCCGCCAGCCGCGCTTGCTCGGTGATCAATTGCTCCTGGTACTCGCTTTTGTCCAGACGCAGGGTCATGTCCAGGCTACCCAGCAAGCTGCGCTCATCGATACTCTCGCCCAGCGGGGCGACGTGGGCGCGATGAATCGGTGCATGCTGGACCTTGAGTGCGGCCTGCAAGCCTTCAAGCAGAATGCGCCCGACTGCCAGGCTGCGGTAATGCGGGTCAACACCTTCAATGACATGCCAGGGCGCGTAATCTCGGCTGGTCTGGCGCAGCACCCGTTCACCGAAACGCACAAAGCGATCATAGGTTTGCGACTGCTGCCAATCCAGCGGGCTGATGCGCCAGCTGTGCAACGGATCGTCCTTGAGCGCCTTGAGCCGCGCCTTCATCTGTTTTTTCGACAAGTGAAACCAGAACTTGAAGATCAACGCCCCTTCGTCACAGAGCATTTCCTCCAGGCGCTCGGCGCCGCGGATGGCCTGGTCGAGCACGGCATCCTTGAAATGCCCGTGGACCCGCCCCTGCAGCATCTGGCTGTACCAGTTGCCGAAAAACACACCCATTCGCCCCTTGGCGGGCAATGCGCGCCAATAGCGCCAGGCCGGTGGCCGCGCCAGTTCTTCGTCAGTCTGTTGGTCAAACGTACGCACTTCAATCAGGCGCGGGTCCATCCACTCGTTGAGCAGCTTCACCGTTTCGCCCTTGCCAGCGCCTTCAATACCGTTGATCAACACAATCACCGGGAAACGCGCCTGCTGTTTGAGTTCGAACTGTGCCTCCAACAACGCTTCGCGAAGTGCGGGCACTTCAGCGTCGTAGGTTTCTTTATCGATTGCGTGACCAATTTCAGCGGATTCGAACATACCAGGCTCCCTACATGGATAAGCAAGACTAGCGGATCGAGGCCCTCTTTGTCCGGCAAACAAAGATTGCTCCAGGTCAGGCCAACAGTGTCGTGTCGATCAGCTAAAATGCCGTTCTAGCCTGACCTGAGCCGACCATGACTGAAGTAACCCAATACGCCCAGATCGACTGGGACGAGCAGGGCCGCCCCCATTCGCGCCAGTTCGATGACATTTATTTCTCCAAGGACCAGAGCCTGGAGGAAACCCGTCATGTGTTCATTGACCAGAACGACCTGCGCCAGCGTTTCAGCACGATGGCGCCGGAACAGTGCCTGGTGATCGGTGAAACCGGTTTTGGCACGGGACTGAATTTCTTCTGTGCCTGGCAACTGTTCAACGAATGCGCAAACGCCGATGCCCGCCTGCATTTCATCAGCGTGGAAAAGTACCCGCTCAGTCATGCTGACCTCGCTCGTGCCTTGGCCCTGTGGCCGGAGTTGGCGCCTTTCAGTGCTGCGCTGCTGGCGCAATACGTGGCGGTGCATGATGGCTTCCAGACCTTCGTCTTCGATCAGGGCCGGGTGCGGTTGACCCTGATGATTGGTGATGCCCTGGAGCAACTGCCACAACTCGATGCCGAGATCGACGCCTGGTTCCTCGACGGCTTCGCCCCGGCGAAGAATCCGCAGATGTGGACACCGGAACTGTTCACTCAAATTGGCCGCCTCTGCGCTGCCAACGCCACCCTCGGCACGTTCACCAGCACCGGCTGGGTGCGCCGCGGCCTGATTGCCGTAGGCTTTGAGATGAAGCGCATCCCGGGTATCGGCAAGAAGTGGGAAGTACTGCGTGGGGTCTTTCGTGGCACCCCCGATATCCAGGACAACACGGCTAGCGTCGCGCCCTGGTTCGCCCGCCCTCCTGCCCTGAACGGCCCACGTCAGGCCCTGGTCATAGGTGCCGGCCTTGCCGGGTGTGCCAGCGCCGCCAGCCTTGCCGCACGGGGCTGGCAGGTCAGCGTGCTGGAACGCCATGCGACCGTGGCTGCAGAAGCCTCGGGCAATCCACAAGGGGTGCTCTACCTCAAGCTTTCGGCCCATGGCACAGCGCTGTCACGTCTGATTCTGAGTGGCTTCGGTTACACCAGACGCCTGCTGCAATGCCTGCAGCGGGGGCAGGATTGGGACGCCTGCGGTGTACTGCAACTGGCTTTCGACAGCAAGGAAGAGCAACGCCAGGAAACCCTGGCCAACGCCTTCGACCCGCAACTGCTGCAGCGCCTGAGTCGCGAGCAAGCACAGGCTGTGGCCGGCGTAGCCCTGGCCAGTGGCGGATTGTTCTACCCCCAGGCGGGTTGGGCGCATCCGCCGGCGTTGTGCCAGGCGCAATTGCAGCACCCCAATATCACCTTGCTGACCCACCACCAGGTGATGCAACTGCGAAAAGTCGATGGCCTGTGGCAGGCCTGGGAGAGCGAGAAATTCCTCGCCAGTGCACCGGTGGTGGTGCTGGCCACTGCCGCCGAAATCCAGCGCTTCGAACCTTGCGCCGGCCTGCCGCTCAAGCGCATACGCGGGCAGATCACCCGCTTGCCAGCTACCGCCCGAAGCCAGACCTTGAACACCGTGGTATGCGCCGACGGCTACGTTGCACCGTCACGAGGCGGCGAGCACACCCTGGGCGCCAGCTTCGACTTCCATAGCATCGACACGACCCCCACCGTCGAAGAGCACATCGGTAACCTGCACCTGCTCGATGAAATCTCCAGCGACCTCGCCGAACGCCTCGACACCCACCAAATCGACCCACACACCTTGCAGGGACGCGCAGCCTTCCGCTGTACCAGCCCAGACTATCTACCAATCGTCGGCCCGCTGGCCGATCGACAAACGTTCGACCAGCAATACGCCGTCCTGGCCAAGGATGCCCGTCAGGTGCCAGAGACGCCCTGCCCCTGGATCGAAGGCTTGTACATCAACAGCGGCCACGGCTCGCGCGGAATCATCACCGCGCCACTGTCCGGCGAAATGATCGCCGCCTGGATCGACAACGCACCACTGCCAGTCCCGCGCGACGTAGCCGAAGCCTGCCACCCCAACCGCTTCATGCTGCGCGAGTTGATTCGCGGAAAAAAAACAGCGCCAACTCCCAAGCCCTGAGCTAGAAGTACTGCAAGCGGCACCTCCCGCTTGCAGTCTTGCAGCTCAAAGCTCGTCGCTACCGCATATAACCAATCGTTCTAAAACTCTCGCCAGCCCGCTCGGTCAGTTTCAATGTGCCCGCGTTTTGGGCACCTTCCCCAACGGCAAAACCGGTAAGGACTTATGTGCGGATTAGCTGGAGAGTTTCGTTTCACCCCTGTTGCCCATCCACCACGCCCGGCGGACCTCGCCGCGGTCGAGCGAATGACCCATCACCTGGCGCCTCGCGGGCCGGATGCCTGGGGCTTTCATAGCCAGGGCCCTATTGCGCTGGGCCATCGTCGGCTGAAAATCATGGATCTGTCCGACGGCTCGGCGCAGCCCATGGTCGATAGTCAGTTAGGTTTATCACTGGCCTTCAACGGCGCCATCTACAACTTCCCTGAACTGCGCAGCGAGCTTGAAGAGCTCGGTTACGGGTTCTATTCAGACGGCGACACCGAGGTACTGCTCAAGGGCTACCATGCCTGGGGCGCCGATTTGCTGCCGCGCCTGAACGGCATGTTTGCCCTGGCGATCTGGGAGCGCGACACCCAACACCTGTTTCTTGCCCGCGACCGTCTCGGGGTCAAGCCGCTATACCTGTCGCGCAACGGCGAGCGTCTGCGCTTCGCCTCAAGCCTGCCGGCCTTGTTGAAAGGCGGCGACATCAACCCGATGCTCGACCCGGTAGCGCTCAACCATTACCTGAATTTCCATGCGGTGGTGCCTGCACCGCGCACCCTGCTGGCCAATGTGCAGAAGCTGGCGCCGGCTACCTGGATGCGTATCGATGCCCAAGGCCGTGTCGAACAGCAAGTATGGTGGCAACTGCAATACGGACCGCGCACCGACGAGTTGGACCTGAGCCTGGAAGACTGGCGTGACCGCGTACTCGACAGCACCCGCGAAGCCGTGGCGATTCGTCAGCGGGCAGCCGTCGATGTCGGCGTCCTGCTGTCCGGTGGCGTTGATTCGAGCATGCTGGTCGGGCTGCTGCGCGAAGTGGGCGTGGAAGACTTGTCGACCTTTTCCATCGGCTTCGAAGATGCCGGTGGCGAGCGCGGCGACGAATTCCAGTATTCGGACCTGATCGCACGCCATTACGGCACACGCCATCATCAGTTACGTATCGACGAGCGAGAAATCATCGAGCAACTACCGGCTGCATTCCGCGCCATGAGCGAGCCGATGGTCAGCCACGACTGTATCGCCTTTTACCTGCTGTCACGGGAGGTAGCCAAACACTGCAAAGTGGTGCAAAGCGGCCAGGGCGCTGACGAGTTGTTCGCCGGTTATCACTGGTACCCGCAGGTTGATGGTGCATCGAACCCTTATGCCGCCTACCGCGACGCCTTTTTCGACCGCAGCTTTGCCGACTACGCCGAGACGGTTCAACAGCCGTGGCGACTCGAGCATGACGCTGCCGGCGACTTTGTCCGCCATCACTTCGCTCAACCCGGCGCCAGCGACGCCGTGGACAAAGCCCTGCGTCTGGACAGCACAGTGATGCTGGTCGATGACCCGGTCAAACGCGTCGACAACATGACCATGGCCTGGGGCCTGGAGGCTCGCACGCCGTTTCTGGATTACCGCCTGGTGGAACTGTCGGCGCGCATCCCGGCACGCTTCAAACTGCCCGATGGCGGCAAGCAGGTGCTCAAGGAAGCGGCACGCCTGGTGATCCCCAGCGAAGTCATCGATCGCAAGAAAGGCTACTTCCCGGTACCGGGCCTCAAGCATTTGCAAGGTGCCACGCTGGACTGGGTGCGCGAACTGTTGCTCGACCCAAGCCAGGATCGCGGCCTGTTCGAACCGGCCGCCCTGGACCGCCTGCTCAGCGACCCTCACGGCCAATTGACGCCGCTGCGCGGTTCGAAGCTCTGGCAACTGGCGGCTTTGAACCTGTGGCTCAGCGAACAAGGAATCTGATCGATGAAAGCCCACGCTTCACCTTATGGTCAGCGCCTGGTTCGCGGCCAGGTACCGTCCTACGAGCGTCTGCAGGCGCAACTGGCTGGCGATGGCAGCGATCCTCACGACCAACCGCGTTCGCTGCATTGCGGCTGGGGGCGCTTGCTGATCGGTCACACCTATCCCGACCCGCAAAGCCTTGCCTGCGCGTTGCAGGATGAGCGTGCCGGGGAACGCGATATCGCCCTGTATGTGGCCGCCCCTCAACAAGTGTTGGCCCAGGCGCCCCAGCAGTTATTCCTCGACCCTTCCGACACGCTGCGCCTGTGGTTCACTGACTACCGTCCGGCACAGCGGGTGTTTCGTGGTTTTCGTATCCGCCGTGCGCAGAACGACAGTGACTGGCAAGCCATCAACGCCCTGTATCTGGCGCGCAATATGCTGCCGGTCGATCCGGCGCTGCTCACCCCGCGCCACCAAGGCGGCCCGGTGTACTGGTTGGCCGAAGATGAAGATACGGGCGCGGTGATCGGCAGCGTGATGGGCTTGAATCATCACAAGGCTTTTGCCGATCCCGAGCACGGCAGCAGCCTCTGGTGCCTGGCGGTCGACCCACATTGCACCCGGCCTGGGGTGGGCGAAGTGCTGGTGCGGCACTTGATCGAGCATTTCATGAGTCGCGGCTTGAGTTGTCTCGATCTTTCGGTGTTGCACGACAACCGCCAGGCCAAGCGTTTGTATGCGAAATTGGGCTTTCGCACCCTGCCGACCTTCGCGATCAAACGCAAAAACGGCATCAACCAGACTTTGTTCCTCGGCCCAGGTCCGCAGACCGGGCTCAACCCCTATGCCCGCATCATTGTCGAGGAAGCCTACCGACGCGGCATTGAGGTACAGGTCGATGACGCCGACGCCGGTCTGTTCACACTCAGCCTGGGCGGTCGGCGGGTACGCTGCCGCGAGTCGTTGAGCGACCTCACCAGCGCCGTGAGCATGACCCTGTGCCAGGACAAGAGCCTGACCCACAAGGTACTGAAGAACGCCGGCCTGCAATTGCCGGCGCAACAACTGGCGGGCAACGCCGACGACAACCTGGCCTTTCTCGAAGACCATGGCGCGGTGGTGGTCAAACCCCTGGATGGTGAGCAAGGCCAGGGGGTGTCCGTCAACCTCACCAGCCTTGAAGAGATCAGTCAGGCGGTGGAAAACGCCCGGCGCTTCGACAGTCGTGTGTTGCTGGAAAGCTTCCACGAAGGCCTGGACCTGCGCATCGTGGTCATTGGTTTCGAAGTGGTGGCTGCCGCCATTCGCCATCCTGCGCACATTGTCGGCGACGGCCAACATGCAGTCGGCGCGCTGATCGAAGCCCAGAGCCGACGCCGCCAGAGCGCTACCGGCGGCGAGAGCCGCATTCCGCTCGACGACGAAACCCAGCGCACCCTGCACGCGGCTGGGGTCGACTACGACACCGTGTTGCCTGCCGGCCAGCGCCTGGCGGTACGACGCACTGCCAATCTGCACACCGGCGGTTGCCTGGAGGACGTCACCGAGCGCCTGCACCCGACCCTGGCCGACGCGGCGATCCGCGCCGCGCGCGCCCTGGACATTGCGGTCGTCGGCCTCGACCTGATGGTCACCGCCGCCGACCAGCCCGACCACGTTTTCATCGAAGCCAACGAACGCGCCGGACTGGCTAACCACGAGCCACAACCCACTGCCGAACGCTTCGTCGACCTGCTGTTTCCACACAGCCGGCCGGCACCCTGAGCACAGGAGGATACATGGCTGAACAGCTACCGGAACCTGACCTCAATTACCTGCAAAAAGTCTTGTTGGAGATGCTCGCCATCCCCAGCCCCACTGGTTTTACCGACACCATCGTGCGCTATGTTGCCGAGCGTCTGGAAGAACTCGCTATCCCCTTCGAACTGACCCGCCGCGGCACCATTCGCGCAACCCTGAAGGGTCGCAAGAGCTCTCCGGACCGCGCCGTTTCAGCCCATCTGGACACCATCGGCGCCAGCGTGCGGGCGATCCAGGACAATGGCAGGCTGTCGCTGGCGCCGGTAGGCTGCTGGTCGAGCCGCTTCGCCGAAGGCAGCCGCGTCAGCGTCTTCACCGACAATGGGGTACTGCGGGGCAGCGTGTTGCCGCTGATGGCCAGCGGACACGCCTTCAACACCGCCATCGACCAGATGCCAGTGAGTTGGGAGCATGTTGAATTGCGCCTGGATGCCTACTGCGCCACCCGTGCCGATTGCCAGACCCTGGGGATCGACATCGGCGACTTCGTGGCCTTCGATCCATTGCCGGAATTTACCGAAAGCGGCCATATCAGTGCCCGTCACCTGGACGACAAGGCCGGCGTCGCAGCACTGCTGGCGTCACTCAAGGCCATCGTCGACAGCGGCGCACAACCCTTGATCGACTGCCATCCGCTGTTCACCATCACCGAGGAAACCGGCTCAGGCGCGGCGGCTGCCTTGCCCTGGGACGTCAGCGAATTCGTCGGTATCGACATTGCGCCTGTCGCCCCCGGTCAACACTCCAGCGAGCATGCCGTGAGCGTCGCCATGCAGGACTCGGCGGGGCCCTATGACTATCACTTGTCACGGCATTTGCTCAAACTTGCCCGCGACAACGAACTGCCTGCGCGCCGCGACCTGTTTCGCTACTACTTCAGCGATGCCCACTCGGCAATTACCGCAGGCCACGATATTCGCACTGCGTTATTGGCTTTTGGTTGCGATGCCACCCACGGTTACGAACGAACGCATATCGACAGCCTGGCTGCCCTGAGCCGGTTACTGACCGCCTACCTGCTCAGTCCGCCGGTGTTCGCCAGCGATTCGCACGCCACCGGCAGTTCCCTGGAAAGCTTCAGCCATCAGTTGGAGCACGACACCCAGATGGAAAGTGACACGCGCGTGCCGGCAGTCGACAGCCTGGTAGGCAACAAGGGTTAGCGCCTACACAGTAAGGGCAGGTTTGGCGTAGCATGCGGGCTTATTTCGCCAAACCTGCGCTGATTATGCTGATTCCCTACGACCAACTGGAAGCCGAAACCCTCACCCGCCTGATCGAGGACTTCGTCACGCGCGACGGCACCGACAACGGTGACGACACGCCGCTGGAAACCCGCGTGTTGCGCGTACGCCAAGCGCTGGCGAAGAAACAGGCGTTTATTCTCTTCGATCTGGAAAGCCAGCAATGCCAGCTGTTGGCCAAGCACGACGTGCCCAAGGAATTGTTCGACTGATCAACTCGGGTTCTTGGCCACCTTTTCGGCTATTCGTCGGTAGATCTCGGCGCGGTGCACTTCGATTTCACGGGGTGCACTGATACCAAAGCGCACCACATTGCCCTCCACCGACAGCACCTTGACCTTGATTTTCTCGTCAATAGTGATGACTTCGCCAACTTCGCGGCCTATTACTAACATGCTCCGATCCTCCACTAAGCTGAGAATTCGGAGACTGCACGGGGTGTCAGAGCGCTTCAATACTCCGCCGGTCAAATAGACCGATCCCACCAAAGCTGGCGATAACTCCTACAGATTTTCGACGTCTGAGCCAGCTCAGGCACTCTGCAACCGTGGCCCCAGCACGATGATGCTTGCGCCCAGCACACACAGCAACGCACCGATCCAGTCGCTACCCAAGGGCCGCGCCCGCTCGACCAGCGCCAGCCAGAGCAATGAAGTGACGATATAGATCCCACCGTAGGCGGCGTAAGCGCGCCCGGCATAGGCCGCTTCGACGCGCGTCAGAATCAGCGCGAACAGGGTCAGGCTCAAAAGCGCTGGCGCAATCCACCAGCCGCTTTTGCCTAATCGCAGCCACATGTAAAAGGCGTAGCAACCGGCGATTTCAAAAACCGCCGCAAGAAAAAACAACACGTAATTGATCACACCGGCAATCCCGTTCCAACTGAAAACGGCCCTAGGATAGCCGATCCGGTTCCTCGCCAGTGGCACGCGCCAGGCCTGTACTACACAACAGGCTTGGCTTTGGCGCGCATTTTTTCTGCCATGACGGCCATCTCGTCATAGATCAATTGCGGGTTGCGCTGCTTGAGCGTCCAGGCTTCGCGCCCCTGCTCGTGGGGCAGAATCAGGAACTGACCCTGAGCAACCTGCTGGTAGATGTACTCGGCTATATCGGCGGCGGTAATCGGCGAGCTTTCAAGCAGCTTGCCGACCTGCGCCTTCATCGCTGGGGTCGGGCCCCGGAACGAGTCCAGCAGGTTGGTCTGGAAGAACGACGGACACACCACGTGCACGGCGACTTCCTGCTGGCGAAGCTCAATCAACAGGCTTTCCGAAAGCGCCAGTACACCAGCCTTGGCCACGTTGTAGTTGCTCATGGCCGGCCCCTGCATCAACGCCGCCATCGAGGCAATATTGATGATCCGGCCTTTGCTGCGTTCGAGCATCGGTAGAAATGCCTTGCAGCCCTTGACCACGCCCATCAGGTTGATCGACAGCTGCCACTCCCAATCCTCCAGCGACAACTCGGCAAAGAAGCCACCAGCAGCAACACCTGCGTTGTTGACGATGACGTCGATACCGCCAAACTTTTCCTCGCAGGCCTGGGCCAGTGCAGTCAGTTGGCTGTAGTCGCGTACATCGCAGCGCTGCACGAAACCCTGACCGCCCGCCTGGCTGACCAATACCAGGGTTTCCTTGAGGCCAGCCTCGTTGACATCCGCCAACGCCAGTTGCCAACCCTCGCGCGCCCAACGTAGTGCGATCTCCCGGCCCAGGCCCGAGCCTGCGCCAGTAATCATCATGCGATTTTGCATAGCCGGATGCCTTGTACGGTTCTGAAAGTTAGCGCCAGTGTAGCGAAGGCATGGCCTGCCCCCACGCTCTATCAGGATGCTGAATGGCACAGGCAAACAGTGATGAAAGCAGAATTAAACTTTTCGCTGCGCAAAGGAGTCGGAATTAACAAGCGGGCATGAAACCCATGACCGATTAGATGGATTGTACCGATACGCCTACTCCCTCAAGTCAAACAAGGAAATTGCCATGGGCACCATTCTCATCATCATTCTGATACTGCTGCTGATCGGTGGTCTACCCGTCTTCCCGCACTCCAGAAGTTGGGGCTATGGCCCGTCCGGTATCATCGGTACGGTTCTTATTATCCTGTTGATCCTGTTGCTACTAGGCAAAATCTAGACGCAGCAAAAAGCCGCAGGCCAATGCAGTACACATACTGCAGTAACGTGCGGCTTGAGGTGTTCAGTTGGTGACTAATAAGGCAGCCCCTGAACCCAGGGGCTGCCTTATTACTTAGTGCGAGACTGCACCGCTGGCACCCAGGCCAGTCTGCGAACGAACAAACTGCGGGAAGAACAACGCGCGTTCCTCGTCAGCTGCCTTGGACTTGTCAGTGATCGAGAAGAACCAGATCCCAACGAAGGCAATGAGCATCGAGAACAGTGCCGGGTACTCGTACGGGTAGATCGCTTTCTCATGACCGAGGATCTGCACCCAGATGGTTGGGCCGAGAATCATCAGTGCCACGGCGCTGATCAGACCCAACCAGCCACCGATCATGGCGCCACGGGTGGTCAGTTTTTTCCAGTACATCGAGAGCAGCAGTACCGGGAAGTTGCAGCTGGCAGCAATCGAGAACGCCAGGCCGACCATGAAGGCAATGTTCTGGCTTTCGAAAAGAATACCCAGGCCGATCGCCAGAATTGCCAGGGCAATGGTGGTGATTTTCGAGACACGGATTTCATCCTTCTCGTTCGCCTTGCCCTTCTTGATCACGCTGGCGTACAGGTCATGGGACACCGCGGAAGCACCGGCCAGGGTCAGGCCGGCCACTACTGCCAGAATGGTCGCGAAGGCAACCGCCGAAATGAAGCCGAGGAACACGCTGCCACCGACGGCGTCAGCCAGGTGCACCGCTGCCATGTTGTTGCCGCCGATCAGGGCGCCAGCGGCGTCCTTGAAGTCCGGGTTGGTGCTGACCAGCAGAATCGCGCCGAAGCCGATGATGAACGTCAGGATGTAGAAGTAACCGATGAAACCAGTCGCGTAGAGAACGCTCTTGCGTGCTTCCTTGGCATCGCTGACGGTGAAGAAGCGCATCAGGATGTGCGGCAGGCCAGCGGTACCGAACATCAGTGCCAGACCGAGCGAGAACGCCGAAATCGGATCTTTGACCAATCCGCCAGGGCTCATGATTGCTTCACCTTTAGGGTGAACATCAATGGCTTGCGAGAACAAGGCGTTGAAGTCGAAGTTGACGTGCTTCATCACCATCAGGGCCATGAAGCTGGCACCGGAGAGCAGCAGCACAGCCTTGATGATCTGTACCCAGGTGGTCGCCAGCATGCCGCCGAACAACACGTACATGCACATCAGGATACCGACCAGAATCACTGCGACATGGTAGTCCAGACCGAACAGCAGTTGGATCAGCTTGCCAGCACCCACCATTTGCGCGATCAGGTAGAACGCCACCACCACCAGCGAGCCTGAGGCCGACAGGGTGCGGATTTCCTTCTGGCCAAGGCGATACGAGGCGACGTCGGCAAAGGTGTATTTACCGAGGTTACGCAGGCGCTCGGCAATCAGGAAGAGAATGATCGGCCAGCCGACCAGAAAGCCGATCGAGTAGATCAGGCCATCGTAGCCAGAGGTGAACACCAGGGCGGAAATACCCAGGAAGGAGGCTGCCGACATGTAGTCACCGGCAATCGCCAGGCCGTTCTGGAAACCGGTGATACGGCCGCCGGCTGCGTAGTAGTCGGAGGCAGAGTTGTTGCGCTTGGAAGCCCAGTAGGTGATGCACAGCGTTGCACCGACGAAGGCGACGAACATGAGGATCGCAGCCATGTTCAAAGGTTGCTTGTGCACCTCGCCGGTAAGGGCGTCGGCGGCCCAGACGGCAGGTGCGAAAACGCCGAAGGCCAGAGTTGCCAGAAGACGCCGGATCATTGCTGTGCCTCCTTGAGAATCGCTTTGTTCATCTCGTCGAACTCGCCGTTGGCGCGACGCACATAGATCGCCGTCAGCACGAATGCCGAAAGGATCAGGCCAACACCGAGGGGGATACCCCAGGTAATCGAAGAATCAGGACTGAGCTTGGCACCCAATACATGCGGGCCATAGGCGATCAACAGGATAAAAGCGGAGTAGAGACCGAGCATGATCGCCGAGAGAATCCAGGCGAAACGTTCACGTTTTGACACCAGCTCCTTGAACCGCGGGCTGTTTTGTATCGAGAGATAAATGCTGTCGTTCATTGTTTTTGTCCTCGCAGCACAGATTAGGTAGTACCCGCTCCACTTTATGCTGCCTTTGGACGCACTCCAGACGACCTTAGTCTTAGATGCAAAACTGTTTTACCGATTCGGTAATAGCCAGGAACGACAAGGACCGCAGCACTGTTGTCAGTGCTGCGGTCCTGGAAGATGCGCGATAGAGGCTTCAGGCTATTATTTGGCGATCCATTCCGCGACGCGTTCGGGGTGTTTGGCCACCCATTCCTTGGCTGCGGCTTCAGGCTTTGCGCCCTCTTGAATGGCCAACATGACCTCGCCGATTTCATCCTTGGACTGCCACTGGAACTTCTTCAGGAAGGCCGCGACTTCGGGCGCCTTCTTGTCCAGGTCTTTACTGCCGATGCTGTTGACCGTTTCAGCGGCACCATAAACGCCTTTCGGATCGTCGAGGAACTTGAGTTTCCACTTGGCAAACATCCAGTGCGGCACCCAACCGGTGACGGCGATGGATTGCTGCTTGGCATAGGCGCGACCCAGTTCGGCGGTCATCGCTGCGCCGGAGCTGGCCTGCAATTTGTAGCCGGTCAGGTCGTAGTCCTTGATCGCCTGATCGGTCTTGAGCATCACCCCCGAGCCTGCATCGATGCCGACGATTTTGTGCTTGAAGCTGTCGTCAGTCTTCAGATCGGCCAGCGATTGCGCCTTGACGTACTCGGGGACGATCAGGCCGATCTTGGCGTCCTTGAAGTTGGGGCCGTAGTCGACAACGTTATCTTTGTTCTTGGTCCAGTAATCACCATGGGTGACCGGCAACCAGGCCGAGAGCATGGCGTCGAGCTTCCCGGTGGCAACCCCCTGCCACATGATGCCGGTGGCGACGGCCTGCAGTTTGACGTCATAACCGAGCTTCTGCCTGATCACTTCGGCAGCCACGTTGGTGGTGGCGACACTGTCGGACCACCCATCGACGTAGCCGATGCTCACTTCCTTGGCCGACGCGTGTGCAGCGCCAATGGCCATTACCAGGGCTGTGCCCACCCCCAGGAGTCGTCGCATTTTCATCAAAGCTTCCCCTCGTCACGTCACGGAAGTTGCATCATCAACCGCTACCGCCCTCTGACCTGCTCTGGCAACGACCTTTAGGCATCGAGAAGCGACATCACATCGCCAGCAACTAGTGCCGTTACATGAAGCAACATGCAGCCTGGCCAAGTTTTCCGCCCAAGGCTTTAGCCCGGCTCATTTGCAGGTACTATTGACGGCTTTGCTCCCTGACGGTCCGATCCATGTCCCCGACTGCCCGCTTCCCCTTGTTGCCGTATCTATTCGCCTGCCTGCTTGGCCTGTTTGCATTGGCAGGCCTCTGGTATGGACTGGGCCAGCCGGTGGTCCTGCCGGATGCGGCCAGTGCCTCGCACAAAT
Organism: Pseudomonas auratipiscis; assembly: GCF_036324085.1. Lineage (NCBI taxonomy): Bacteria > Pseudomonadati > Pseudomonadota > Gammaproteobacteria > Pseudomonadales > Pseudomonadaceae > Pseudomonas > Pseudomonas auratipiscis. The sequence continues at coordinate 183,015 of NZ_JAZDCU010000006.1, read as the reverse complement.
TGCAGTGCGCCTCCTACACCCCGTTCGACAAGGACCAATCGCCGTTCGACCAGCCATTCAAACTGCGCCCGGCGCGCATGGACGCCGACCTGGCATTGCTTTCCCAGCGCTTCGAGTGCATTCGCACCTATTCGATGACGGGGCTGGAGGCCATTCCCGAGCTTGCTCGCAAGCATGGGTTGAAAGTCATGCTCGGCGCCTGGATCAACGCCAATCCGGTCGATACGCAAAAAGAGGTCAACGCCCTGATTGCCTCGGCCAACGCCAACCCGGATGTGGTCAAAGCAGTAATCGTCGGCAACGAAACCCTGCTGCGCAAGGAAGTGACCGGCCCGCAATTGGCTGCATTGATCAAACAGGTGAAAAGCCAGGTCAGTGTGCCGGTGACGTATGCCGACGTCTGGGAGTTCTGGCTGCAGCATCCGGAAATCGCCCCCACCGTAGACTTTCTCACCATCCATCTGCTGCCTTACTGGGAAGATGATCCCAAGGGCATCGACGATGCCCTGGTGCACGTCGGTGAGATTCGCCAGGTGTTCGGCAACCGCTTTGCGCCCAAGGATATCGTCATTGGTGAAACCGGCTGGCCCAGTGAGGGCCGACAACGCGAAACCGCACTGCCTAGCCGGGTGAATGAAGCGCGGTTCATTCGCGGTTTCGTCACCATGGCCGAGCAGAACGGCTGGCATTACAACCTGATCGAAGCCTTCGACCAACCCTGGAAACGTGCCAGCGAAGGCGCGGTAGGGGGTTACTGGGGCCTGTACGATGCAGACCGCCAGGACAAGGGCATTCTCGAAGGCCCGGTGAGCAATCTGGTGTTCTGGTCGCAATGGTTGATCGCAGGTGTCCTGCTGTTTGCTGCCACCCTGCTGCTGGCCGGTCGTGTCAGTAGCACCCGCGCAGCCTTGCTGTTGCCGCTACTGGCAGCCCTTGGTGCCGCGAGCCTGGGCCTCTGGGGCGAGCTGGTACGAATCAACAGCCGCTTTGTTGGCGAATGGATCTGGGCGGGGTTGCTGGCGGGCTTGAACCTGCTTGTCCTCGCCCACGCGGCGCTGGCACTGGCGCAACGGGACGGATGGCGCCAACGGCTATTTGCCTGGCTTGAAGCACGTGCTGGCTGGTGGCTGCTGGCGGCAGGTTTTGCTGCGGCAGTGAGCATGCTGGCGCTGGTGTTTGACCCGCGTTATCGCAGCTTCCCGAGCGCTGCATTGATTCTGCCAGCGGTGGTCTACCTGCTGCGCCCGGTGCGCGGACCGCGGGCAGAAATAGGCTTGCTGGCCTTTATCGTTGGCGCCGGCATCGCCCCGCAATTGTACAGTGAAGGCTTGAATAACCAGCAGGCGCTGGTATGGGCGGGCGTCAGTGTGCTGATGGTTGCGGCGCTGTGGCGCAGCCTGCGGGTTCGTGTTCAGGGCTAGGACCAAACGTGGTTAGCGCCTCAATGTGGGAGCCGGCTGCCGGCGATGGGACTGCCACGCAGCCCTTTGCGGATGAGCCCGCTCCCACCTGGGGGTGATTCGCTAGCGCGAACGGCGCACCAGGCGCAATCCTGCCAGTACCACCGCAAACACCGCGATGCTGGCGGTGTACAACACCAGCGCCGGAATCCCGAACACCAAGGCCAGTACCGCCAGGCGCCAACCCGCACGGGCAGGCAGCACTTGCGCCAGCAGCGCCAGGCCCAGGGCGGTCCAGGCGATGACCCGAAAGTGAATCATCAACCCCAAGGTCGAGCGTGCCTGGCACTCCCACAGTTGCGCCTGCTCGGCACAGATACCCACCCATTGGCCATCTTCCATCAGCACGTAACGCACCCCGTAACTGACCGCGACCCATAAGGGCACAAACAGCAACAATATGATCAGCGGCAAACGGCGAGACATGCAATGCTCCGGAATCTTCGAATTCGGCGCCCAGCATAATGGTCCGAGCCGTCTATGCAAGGCAAAAGCGCCAGGCTCGGCTACTTTGAACTGAAGATAAATGGAACCAATTGTTGCCGCACTACAGATGAAAGCGGCAACATCTGGGACGATAAATGCCGGAGCGCCAGGCAACTTTGCCAGGGACATCATGGTCCTAGCCTGCGTTACGCAATTTGCAGTTGCCTTTTTTGGGGATCCGTCATGCTTCGATTACTACGCCTCGCTGCCCTCGCGGGCGGCATTTTTCTGAGTGCGTCCGCTTCGGCACAAGATATCGATGCCGCCAGTTACGGCTATCCGCTGACCAATCCGTTCGAAGCGACCATCGCCACCACGCCCCCGGACCTGCGTCCGGAACTGCCCACCGACGATGATATCTCTCAATCCGACTACAGCCTGAACCTGCGTCCGGAGCGTGCCTTCACCCTCCCCGATAATTTCTGGGCAGTGAAGAAACTCAAGTACCGCCTGGCTAGACAAGACCACCCGGCACCCCTGATATTTCTCATTGCCGGTACAGGCGCACCCTACTCCAGCAGTATCAACGAATACCTCAAGCGGCTTTTTTACAAAGCCGGTTACCACGTGGTGCAGTTGTCCTCGCCAACCAGCTTCGACTTCATCACCTCGGCGTCGCGCTACGCCACACCGGGTATAAGCCAGGACGATGCCGAAGACCTCTACCGGGTCATGCAAGCGGTGCGCGCCCAACATCCGCGACTGCCGGTGACCGAGTACTACCTCAGCGGTTACAGCCTGGGTGCATTGGATGCTGCATTCGTCAGCCACCTGGATGAAACCCGACGCAGCTTCAATTTCAAGCGCGTGCTGCTGCTCAACCCACCCGTCAACCTGTACACCTCGATCAGCAACCTCGACAAGATGGTGCAAACCGAGGTCAAGGGCGTAACCACCAGCACCACTTTCTACGAACTGGTGCTGAGCAAGCTCACCCGCTACTTTCAGCAGAAAGGCTACATCGACCTCAACGACGCCCTGCTCTATGATTTCCAGCAATCGCGGCAACATCTGAGCAACGAACAGATGGCAATGCTCATCGGCACCTCGTTTCGCTTCTCTGCCGCCGACATCGCCTTCACCTCCGACCTGATCAATCGTCGCGGGCTGATCATTCCGCCCAAGTATCCGATTACCGAGGGCAGTAGCCTCACGCCGTTTTTCAAGCGTGCGCTGCAGTGTGACTTCGACTGCTACCTGACCGACCAGGTCATTCCCATGTGGCGCGCACGCACCGATGGCGGCAGCTTGTTGCAACTGGTCGATCAGGTCAGCCTCTATGCGCTTCAGGATTACCTGCAAAACAGCTCGAAAATCGCCGTGATGCACAACGCCGATGACGTGATTCTCGGCCCGGGCGACATTGGCTTTTTGCGCAAGACCTTTGGCGATCGCTTGACCCTTTACCCCCACGGCGGCCATTGCGGCAACCTCAACTACCGCGTCAACAGCGACGCCATGCTGGAGTTTTTCCGTGGTTAAACACCTATTGATTGCCACCGCACTGTTTGCCAGCGCCCTGGCCCAGGCTGATGAAGTCGCGCCGCGTGCCAGCGTGGTCGAAGCCGATGGCTTCACCGAGCCACTCAAGGAATTGAAATTCAACCCGGGGCTGGACCAGCGAGAGTTCGAACGCTCTACCCTGGCGGCACTCAACGTCTACGACCCGCTGGAGTCGATGAACCGGCGGATATACCACTTCAACTATCGCTTCGATCAGTGGGTGTTCCTGCCAGTAGTCGATGGCTATCGCTACATCACCCCAAGCTTTGTGCGCACCGGGGTCAGCAACTTCTTCAGCAACCTGAGCGATGTGCCCAACTTGCTCAACAGCCTGCTGCAGTTCAAGGGCCAGCGCTCAATGGAGATCACCGCACGCTTGCTGCTCAATACCACCATCGGCGTTGGCGGGCTGTGGGACCCGGCAACGAAAATGGGCTTGCCCTACCAAGGCGAAGACTTCGGTCAGACCCTGGGTTTCTACGGCGTGCCGGACGGTCCTTACTTGATGTTGCCAATCCTGGGCCCTTCGAACTTGCGTGACACCAGCGGGCTGGTGGTCGATTACAGCGCTGAGAACTGGATCAATTACCTCAATGTCGCCGAAGTCAGCAGCAACCATCCAGAAGTGTGGATTTTGCGCGCGATCGACAAGCGCTACACCACCAACTTCCGCTATGGGCAACTGAACTCGCCATTCGAGTATGAAAAAGTCCGCTACGTGTACACCGCAGCGCGTCATCTACAAATCGCCGAGTAATCCTGCTCAGCCAGCGGCCTGGGGCAAGCCGAGGAAGTTGCACAACTCCCGACGCTTGGCCAGGGCATCGCGACGCCCCAGCTCGATCAGCTCACTGCAGTAGCCCGCCTCGAACAACAGGTAGCTGAGCACACCGGCACCGCTGGTTTTCGTCGCCCCCGGGCCACGCAGAAACAGGCGCAGCGCCGCAGGTAGCTCGCGTCGATGGCGTGCAGCGATTTCATCCAGCGGCTGACTCGGGGCCACCACCAATACATCGACTGGCGCCAGGCCAAGGCGACGGCGTTCCAGGTGCTCGGGCATCAGGTGGCTGAGGTGGTTCAGGCGCTGCAACAGCTCAATGTCGTCCTCCAGGCTGTCGATGAAGGTGCTATTGAGCATATGCCCGCCGATCTGCGCCAGGCTCGGTTGCTGACCGCTGAACACCCGCGCCCGCGACTCACCCTCCAGCGGCCGCTGAGGGTTGCCGCTGACCCCGACCACCAGCACGCGGCTGGCCCCCAGGTGCAGCGCCGGGCTGATGGGCGCCGATTGGCGAACCGCACCGTCACCAAAGTATTCCTCGCCCAACTTGACTGGCGCAAACAACAACGGAATGGCTGAGCTGGCCAGCAAGTGTTCGACGCTCAAGCGCGTCGGCAAGCCGATGCGACGGTGGCGCAGCCAGGGATCGATCGCGCCCTTGCCCTGAAAGAATGTGACAGCCTGACCCGACTCATAACCGAAGGCTGTGACCGCCACCGCATGCAGGTGCTGCTGTTCGAGCGCCTGGGCGATACCGTTGATGTCCAGGTGTTCGTTGAGCAACTGACGCAACGGCGAACTGTCCAGCAACGCCACCGGCACCGGCGCGCCCAGGCCGAGAAGGCTATGCCCGACAAAGCGGCTAGCCTGGCGAATGACCCCGGGCCAATCGCTGCGCAGTACCTGGTGACTGCGAAAACCCTGCCAGAAACTGGTCAGGCGGCGGATGGCATCGGCAAAATGCATGGCGCCACTGGCCAGGGTCACAGCGTTGATTGCCCCGGCGGATGTACCGACGATCACGGGAAACGGATTGCCAGCATTGGCAGGCAGAAGATCGGCGATCCCGGCCAGCACACCCACCTGGTAGGCGGCGCGGGCGCCACCGCCGGAGAGGATCAATCCTGTGATCGGTTGTGCTGACATGGTGTCTCTCAAGAAAAATATCGGCCCGCGAATGGCTTCAACGCCGCTTGTCGTAGAGCTTCGGCGCCCCCGGCGGCCGTGACTTGAAACGTCGGTGAGCCCACAGGTACTGCTCGGGGCATTCGCGCAGAGCACTTTCGATCCACTGGTTGATGCGCAGGCAATCGGCCTCTTCAGTCTCGCCGGGGAAGTCCGCCAGCGGTGGATGAATCACCAGCCGGTAACCGCTGCCATCAGCCAGGCGCTGCTGAGTGAAGGGAATCACCCGGGCCTTGCCCAGACGGGCAAATTTGGTGGTCGCCGTGACCGTCGCCGCCTCGATACCGAACAACGGCACGAACAGGCTTTGCTTGGCGCCATAATCCTGGTCGGGTGCGTACCAGATTGCGCGTCCGGCGCGCAGCAGCTTGAGCATGCCGCGCACGTCCTCGCGCTCTACGGCAAGCGAGTCGTGGTTGTGCCGCTCGCGGCCGCGCCGCTGAATGAAGTCGAACACCGGATTGCCGTGCTCGCGGTACATACCGTCGATGGTGTGTTCCTGGCCAAGCAGGGCTGCGCCGATTTCCAGGGTGGTGAAATGCAAGGCCATCAGAATGGCCCCTTGGCCTTCACGCTGGGCAGCCTGCAAATGCTCCAATCCTTCGATATGGGCCAGACGCGCCAAGCGGGCTTTTGGCCACCACCAACTCATGGCCATTTCGAAGAAGGCGATGCCGGTGGAGGCAAAATTTTCCTTGAGCAGGCGCGTGCGCTCGACGGACGGTAGTTCCGGGAAACACAGCTCCAGGTTGCGCGCGGCAATGTACCGGCGCTCACCGGCCACCCGATACATCAAGGCACCCAAAGCGCGCCCGATAACCAGCAGAACCCGGTACGGCAGCTGCACGATCAGCCACAACAGGCCCAGGCCCAACCATAGCGGCCAGAAACGCGGGTGGAGAAAATAACGACGAAAACGCGGGCGATCCATTAAAGATTCCGGAATGACAATGGCCGTGCATTCTACAACGGTTCGGCACGGGTTGCGGCTAACCGGCGTTCTCGTTATAAGTCAGGGCACTTTTTCGCAACAAGCCGTCCAATGCAGACCATGAGCCAAACCCAAACGTCAGACCAAGACCCCGTGTTCCAGCTCAAGGGCAGCATGCTTGCCATTACTGTGCTTGAGCTCGCCCGGAACAACCTCGAAAGCCTCAACCGGCAGTTGGCGGCCAAGGTCGCCCAGGCACCCAATTTTTTCAGCAACACGCCGCTGGTGCTGGCCCTGGACAAACTTCCGGCAAGCGAAGGCGCAGTTGATCTGCCAGGGCTGATGCGCGTCTGCCGCCATCATGGCCTGCGCACTCTGGCCATCCGTGCCAGCCGCATCGAAGACATCGCCGCGGCCATTGCCATCGACCTGCCGGTGCTGCCGCCGTCTGGCGCTCGCGAACGTGCAGTCGAACCGGAGCCTGAGGTCAAGCCTGCTCCGGCGCCACCACCGCCCCCCGCGCCTGCCCCGGAGCCTGCGATCAAGCCGACCAAGATCATCACCACGCCGGTACGTGGCGGTCAGCAGATCTACGCCCAAGGTGGCGATTTGATAGTAGTGTCGTCGGTCAGCCCGGGCGCGGAACTTCTCGCCGATGGCAACATCCATGTGTACGGTGCAATGCGTGGCCGTGCACTGGCCGGGATCAAGGGCAATACCCGTGCGCGCATTTTCTGCCAGCAGCTGACCGCCGAAATGGTCTCGATCGCCGGACAGTACAAGGTCTCCGAGGACTTGCGCCGCGATCCGCTATGGGGGGCCGGTGTGCAGATCAGCCTGTCTGGTGACGTGTTGAACATCACCCGTCTTTAACGGATACTTGCCGCCATTTTCTGCGCAACTTTTTTCGATGTTGCCGTTTTTTTTGTATTTTTGGGACTCGACGTCCTTTTTCATTAGGGGTGAAGCACCTTGGCCAAGATTCTAGTGGTTACATCCGGCAAGGGTGGTGTGGGTAAGACCACCACCAGCGCCGCTATTGGTACCGGCCTCGCACTGCGTGGCCACAAGACAGTCATCGTCGACTTCGACGTCGGCCTGCGTAACCTCGACCTGATCATGGGCTGCGAGCGCCGCGTGGTGTACGACTTCGTCAACGTGGTAAACGGCGAAGCCAACCTGCAACAGGCGCTGATCAAGGATAAACGCCTTGAGAACCTCTATGTCCTGGCCGCCAGCCAGACCCGTGACAAAGATGCGCTGACCCAGGAAGGCGTTGAAAAGGTCCTGATGCAGCTCAAGGAAGACTTCGAATACGTGGTCTGCGACTCCCCGGCCGGTATCGAGAAAGGTGCCCACCTGGCGATGTACTTCGCCGACGAGGCCATCGTCGTGACCAACCCGGAAGTCTCCTCCGTACGTGACTCGGACCGCATGCTAGGCCTGCTGGCGAGCAAATCGCGCCGCGCCGAACGCGAAGAAGATCCGATCAAAGAACACCTGCTGATCACCCGCTACCATCCAGAGCGCGTGAGCCAGGGCGAAATGCTTGGCGTTGAAGACGTCAAGGAAATCCTCTCGGTTGCCCTGTTGGGCGTGATTCCGGAATCCCAGGCGGTGCTCAAGGCATCCAACCAGGGTGTCCCGGTCATCCTCGACGACCAGAGCGATGCAGGCCAGGCGTACAGCGATACTGTCGACCGCCTGTTGGGCAAAAATGTGGAACATCGGTTCCTTGATGTTAAGAAGAAGGGATTCTTCGAGCGCCTGTTTGGAGGCAACTAACCAATGAACCTTTTTGACTTCTTTCGTGCCAGCAAAAAAGTAAGCACCGCCTCGGTCGCGAAAGAGCGTCTACAGATCATCGTGGCGCACGAGCGCGGTCAGCGCAGTACTCCGGACTACTTGCCAGCCTTGCAGAAGGAACTGGTGGAGGTAATCCGCAAATACGTCAACATCGGCTCCGATGATGTGCATGTCGCTCTGGAAAATCAGGGCAGCTGCTCAATCCTGGAACTCAACATCACCCTGCCCGATCGTTGATCGGCGCTTACGGGTAACCTGCCACGGCGATGGCTGGTGCTTGTGTAGGAGCGGGCTTGCCCCGCGATAGCGATGTAACTGAACCATCGCAATCGCAAGGCAAGCCCGTTTACACATAGGCGTCAGTCGTCGCCGTTGGCGTTTGCAGAGAACACGCAATGCCGCTGTCCAATGTTCAAGTCCTCTTCGAAGACGCTGCCATCCTGGTGATAAACAAGCCGACCTTGCTGTTGTCGGTGCCTGGGCGCGCCGACGACAACAAGGATTGCCTGATCACCCGCCTGCAGGAAAACGGCTATCCCGATGCCCTGATCGTCCATCGTCTGGATTGGGAAACCTCGGGCATCATCCTCCTGGCCCGCGACGCCGATAGCCATCGCGAGCTGTCCCGGCAGTTTCATGACCGTGAAACCGAGAAGGCCTACACCGCCCTGTGCTGGGGTCAGCCGGAACTCGACAGTGGCAGCATCGATCTGCCGCTGCGCTACGACCCGCCGACCAAGCCACGGCATGTGGTCGACCACGAACAAGGCAAGCATGCCCTGACCTTCTGGCGCATTGTCGAACGCTGTGGCAATCATTGCCGCGTGGAGCTGACGCCGATCACCGGGCGTTCGCATCAGTTGCGGGTACACATGCTTTCAATTGGCCACCCGCTGCTCGGTGACCGCCTGTACGCCTACCCCGAAGCCCTCGCTGCCCATGAGCGCCTGTGCCTGCACGCGAGCATGCTCAGCTTTACCCACCCGGTTTCCGGGGAGCGCCTGCGCTTCGAGTGCCCGGCCCCGTTCTAATACAGCGCACCGCGGCGCCAGCCCGCCTCCAGACCGTTTGGGAGCGGGCTTGCGCCACGACAGGCACGCCACAAATCCGCCGCCAAGTACGTTAAACTCGCGCCACTGCTGTCTGGAGTGACCTATGCGCGAAGCACTGAATCAAGGCCTGATCGACTTTCTCAAGGCCTCCCCCACCCCCTTTCATGCCACCGCGGCCTTGGCTCAGCGCCTTGAAGCTGCCGGTTACCAGCGCCTGGACGAGCGCGATAGCTGGGCTACCGTGGCCGGCGGTCGTTATTACCTGACCCGCAACGATTCTTCGATTATCGCCTTCAAGCTCGGTCGTCACTCGCCGCTGCTCGACGGCATTCGCCTGGTGGGTGCGCACACCGACAGCCCGTGCCTGCGGGTCAAGCCACAACCCGAACTGCAGCGCCACGGCTTCTGGCAGTTGGGCGTGGAAGTCTACGGTGGCGCCCTGCTCGCGCCCTGGTTCGACCGCGACCTGTCCCTGGCCGGACGCGTAACGTTCCGGCGCGACGGCAAGGTCGAAAGTCAGTTGGTTGACTTCAAGCTGCCGATTGCAGTCATTCCAAACCTGGCGATCCACCTCAATCGCACCGCCAACGAAGGCTGGGCGATCAACCCGCAAACCGAACTGCCACCGATCCTGGCCCAGGTTGCAGGCGACGAGCGCGTCGACTTCCGCGCCCTGCTCACCGACCAACTGGCCCGCGAGCATGATCTGAACGCCGATGTGGTGCTGGACTACGAGCTGAGTTTCTACGACACCCAGAGCGCAGCCCTGGTTGGCCTGCACGGTGAGTTCATCGCCGGTGCGCGCCTGGACAACCTGTTGTCCTGCTACGCCGGCTTGCAGGCTTTGCTCAACGCCGACAGCGAGGAAACTTGCGTACTGGTGTGCAACGACCATGAAGAAGTCGGCTCCTGCTCGGCCTGCGGCGCCGATGGCCCGATGCTGGAACAGACCCTGCGCCGCCTGATGCCCGATGGCGACGACTTCGTGCGCGCAATCCAGCGCTCGCTGCTGGTCTCGGCCGACAACGCTCACGGCGTCCACCCCAACTATGCCGACAAGCACGATGGCAACCATGGCCCGAAACTCAATGCCGGCCCGGTCATCAAGGTCAACAACAACCAGCGCTACGCGACCAACAGCGAGACCGCGGGTTTCTTCCGCCATTTGTGCATGGCCGAAGAGGTGCCAGTGCAAAGTTTTGTCGTGCGCAGCGACATGGGGTGTGGCTCGACCATCGGCCCGATCACCGCCAGCCACCTGGGTGTACGTACCGTGGATATCGGCTTGCCGACCTTTGCCATGCACTCGATTCGTGAACTCTGCGGCAGTCAGGACCTGGCCCATCTGGTAAAGGTACTCACTGCTTTCTACCGCAGTCGCGACCTTCCATAGCGTTGCAGCGCACGTCGTTTTGCGGCGACCTTGTTTTGTCGCATCCGTGTCGCCGCCAAGGCCGACACCCACACGAACCCGGACAACCGGGTTCGTGCCCCATCACTGACCTCAATCACCCCTTGTGCCGGTGTTTCCCGCTATCCTTGAACATAAATTCGAATTCAAGGACCTTGCCGCATGTCAGCTTTTCAATCCCTGTTCCTTCCCGTTATGGCCGGCCTGATCATGCTGACCGTGGGCTTCAACTTCCGCGACCGTAATTTTGGCGTGGTGATGATGTGGATCGGCACCCTCGGCATGATTGGCATCATGTGCTGGAAGATCCTCGAGAAACTCAACTGACAAATACACTACACTCGGGCGATTGATCGTTTTGAGGTTGATTGTCCGGTGCCTGCCTTTTTCCGCGTATTAGCTTTATTCCTGGCGTTATTCACCTTAGTCCCAGCCTATGCTGCCGGCCTGCCGAGCATGCTCGGTGGCAGCAAGGCCCAGCCAGAGGCAACCGAGCCGCTGGGCCAGTCCCTGGATGAGGTGATCAAGACCCTGGAAAACGACCAGCAGCGCACCAAGCTGCTGGCCGATTTGAAGAAGCTGCGCGACAGCACCAAACAAGCCCAACCCAATGCCGAGCAAGGGGTGCTGGGCCTGATCGGCACCACTTTCGCCGAGCTGGAAAAACAGTTCAGTGGCGATGCCAGTCCGCTCACGCGCTGGAGCCGGGAACTTGAACTGGCACAAATCGAATTCGACGCACGCCTGGTGCCCCTGCACGAATGGCCGCCGATTCTGTTCGGCTTTGCAGCCATCATTGCCCTCTGGAGCTTGCTGGCCTACGCCCTCAACTGGGTCAGCCATCAGGTACGCCTGCGCTTTGGCCTGAGCGAGGAACTGCCGCAGCATCCTCGCACTTGGGACCTGGTGCGCTTTGCCTTGCGCAAGCTCGGACCGTGGCTGGTGGCCTTGGTCATCACCGTGTACCTGAGCTTCGTTCTGCCCTCATCGCTGGGCAAGTCGATGGCGATGGTACTGGCCTACGCCCTGGTGATCGGCACCTGCTTCTCGGCCATCTGTGTCATCGCCTTTTCCCTGCTCGATGGTCCGCACCGCCATCGCGCCTTGCATATCCTCCGTCACCAGGCCTTTCGCCCCCTGTGGCTGATCGGCAGCTTCGCCGCCTTTGGCGAGGCGATGAATGACCCACGCATGGCCGGTACCCTGGGCGATCATCTGGCCCATACCCTGGCCACCCTGGCCAATGTGCTCGCCGGGCTATCCACCGGGTTGTTCATCCTGCGTTTTCGTCGACCCATCGCCCACCTCATTCGCAACCAACCGCTGTCCCGGCGCCTTACCCGCCGCGCCTTGAGCGACACCATCGAAATTCTCGGCACCTTCTGGTATCTGCCTGCCCTGGTGCTGGTAGCGATCTCACTGATTGCCACCTTTATCTCTGCCGGGGACACCAGTACAGCCTTGCGTCAGTCGTTGATGTGCACAGTACTGCTGATCCTGTGCATGGTCATCAATGGCCTGGTACGCCGCCACGGCCTCAAGCCGCAACGTGCCAATCGCCGCCAGGCGGTGTACAGCGAACGCTTGCGCAACTTCGGCTACACCTTGGTGCACATGGGTATCTGGCTGGTGTTCATCGAGCTGGGGATGCGCGTCTGGGGTTTCTCCCTGATCGCGTTCACTGAAGGCGAAGGCCACGAAGTGGCAGTTCGGCTACTGGGTCTGGCCGGTACCCTGATCGCCGCCTGGCTGGTCTGGATTCTCGCCGACACCGCCGTTCACCACGCCCTGACCCGCTCGCGCAAAGGCCTGGCCAATACCCGCGCGCAAACCATGATGCCGCTGATCCGCAACGTGTTGTTCGTGGCCATTTTCATCATTGCGGTGATCGTAGCCCTGGCCAACATGGGCATGAACGTCACACCGCTGCTGGCCGGTGCCGGTGTCATCGGCCTAGCCATCGGCTTCGGTGCCCAGTCGTTGGTCGCCGACCTCATTACCGGTTTGTTCATCATTATCGAGGACTCGCTGGCCATCGATGACTACGTCGATGTCGGCGGTCACCTGGGCACGGTCGAGGGCCTGACCATTCGCACGGTGCGCCTGCGCGACATCGACGGGATTGTCCACACCATCCCGTTCAGTGAAATCAAGAGCATCAAGAACTACTCCCGCGAGTTCGGCTACGCGATTTTTCGTGTGGCCATCCCGCACAGCATGAACATCGACCAGGCCATTAGCCTGATTCGCGACGTCGGCCAGAAGATGCGCAACGATCCGTTGATGCGTCGCAATATCTGGTCACCGCTGGAGCTGCAAGGGGTCGAGAGCTTCGAGTCGGGCTCGGCCATTCTGCGCGCACGCTTCAAAACCGCGCCGATCAAACAATGGGAAGTTTCACGGGCGTTCAACCTGGCGCTCAAGCGCCAACTCGACGAAGCAGGCCTGGACCTGGCCACGCCGCGCCTGAGCGTACAGGTGATCACCAGCGATGCCAGCACGCCATTCAACGATGGCGATAGCAAGTCTTAACCGGCTTCGGCCTTGATGCGAATGGCATCGTGGCGCCAATACTCCAGGTCACAGTCGATCAGCCTGCCGTGCTGATCACTGTTGACCCGGGTAATGTGCAGCCCGGGGTTACCCACCGACACCTTAAGCGCAGTGGCTGCCGCCGAGGGCAACGCCGTCGGCAGGATCTCGAAAGCCACCCGCCCATACGCGATACCGTAGTGACGGGCATAAAGTTCGGTCAACGACTGGCTGAGGTCGTGATCGAGAATGCCCGGAAAGTACTCCGGGTTAAGGTAGTGCTCGGCATACAGCACGGCACGATCGTCGATTCGCCGTAGCCGACAAATCTGGATAACACTGGACAGCGGCGCCAGTTGCAGACGCGCGCAGACCATCGCGGCTGCAGGCAGCAAGCGCGCCGACAACAATTGTGTGTGCGCTTCGCGGCCCTGCTCGCGGACCATGGCATGGAAGTGGCTGCGCTGGATCAGGTCATACGTCAGTCGTTCAGGTGCAACGAACCAGCCACGCCTTTCCTCCCGATAAATCAACCCGCGTGCCTCCAACTGCACCAGCGCCTCGCGCAGGGTAATGCGCGTGGTGTCGAACACTTCACTGAGCTTGCGCTCGGCCGGCAGTTTGCAGCCGGGCGACAGCAGACCATGCTCGATCTGCTCCTGCAGGGCATGACAGATGGCTGTTACTGCACGGGGCGGCAGTGGCGTCATCGAAGGTTACCTATCTGGACTAGTCCAGCGCTGGCAGCGCACACAATTGGCGCCTTCAGGGCTATGAGAATAGTGCAAGCCTAGGCACCACAGATGAATCTCAGATGACAGCCAAGGTGGTCTACGCTTGATTTTCAGGGGCACAGACCCTGAGCAGGCGTGGCTGCGGACATTAAATTGTCATGCAACAGGCCTACCTTGGCTCGGGTATTGCTGACCTAGACCAACCGAATCGCAACAACGTCCAACAACACTTTTCGCGTTTTGCACGGCACCCATCAAGGAGCTTCGGATGAAACAGCTTTTTCTGGCCTCACTGCTCGGTTCGACCATCGCCCTGTGTACCACGGCCATGGCCGCCGGTACCGACCTCAAGGCCCTCGAGGACGCCGCCCGCAAGGAAGGCGCCGTCAATAGCGTAGGCATGCCCGATGCCTGGGCCAACTGGAAAGGCACCTGGGAGGACCTGGCGAAAAAGTACGGCCTCAAGCACATGGACACCGACATGAGTTCGGCTCAGGAAGTGGCCAAGTTCGATGCGGAAAAAGACAATGCCAGCGCAGACATTGGTGACGTCGGAGCCGCGTTCGGGCCGATAGCAGTGGCCAAGGGTGTGACCCAGCCGTACAAGCCCAGCACCTGGGAACAGATCCCGGATTGGGCCAAGGATAAAGATGGCCATTGGGCCCTGGCCTATACCGGCTCCATTGCCTTCATTATCAACAAGCAACTGGTCAAAGCCGAAGACATGCCCAAAACCTGGCATGACCTGGAAAAAGGCAAATACAAAGTCGCCATCGGTGACGTAGGCACTGCGGCCCAGGCGGCCAACGGGGTACTGGCCGCAGCCATCGCTTACAAGGGTGATGAAAAGAACATCGAGCCAGGCTTGCAGTTGTTCACCAAGCTGGCCCAGCAGAAGCGCTTGTCGCTGGCCAACCCGACCATCCAGACCCTGGAGAAGGGTGAGATCGAAGTCGGCGTGGTCTGGGACTTCAACGGCCTGAGCTATCGCCAGCAGATCGACCCGACGCGTTTCGAGGTGCTGATTCCGTCTGATGGCTCGGTGATTTCCGGCTATACCACCATCATCAACAAATATGCCAAGCACCCCAACGCCGCCAAGCTGACCCGTGAGTACATCTTCAGCGATGCCGGACAGATCAATCTGGCGCAAGGCCACGCCCGACCAATCCGCGCCGAGCATCTGAAGCTACCCGCTGAGGTACAGGCCAAACTGCTGCCGAACGAGCAGTACAAGTCTGTGCAGCCAATCAAGGACGCCGCGGCCTGGGAAGCGACCTCCAAGAAGCTGCCACAGATGTGGCAGGAGCAAGTGATTATCGAGATGGAGTGAAGTTATTCGCCGGGCGAGCCCGCACCCACCAGGTTTCTCCTGGGGGAGCAGGCTTGCCCGGCGATAAGCCCCCTGCTACCGCGGAGAAGCCATGAAACACAACGTCATCCTGGTCCTGCTCGATGGTCTGAACTACCAGGTAGCCCACCACGCCATGGGTCACCTGCACGCCTATGTCGAGGCTGACCGCGCCGCCTTGTATCGGGTCGAATGCGAACTGCCAGCCCTGTCGCGGCCACTGTACGAATGCATCCTCACCGGCGTAGCGCCAATCGACAGCGGCATCGTGCATAACAACGTCACCCGCCTGTCGCAGCAACGCAGCATCTTCCACTACGCCCGCGAAGCCGGCCTGGGCACTGCGGCGGCGGCCTATCACTGGGTCAGCGAGCTGTACAACCGCTCACCGTTCGATCCGCTGCGCGATCGTCACACCCATTCGCCCAAGCTGCCCATCCAGCACGGGCTGTTCTACTACGCCGACCACTACCCGGACTCGCATCTGTTCGCCGATGCCGAATACCTGCGCCGCCGCCACGCACCGAACTTTCTCCTCGCCCATCCGATGAACATCGATGACGCCGGCCACCGCCACGGCCTGGACAGCAGCCAGTATCGCAACAGTGCGCGCAGTGCCGACATTCTTCTGGCCGACTACCTGCACACATGGCTGCAGGAGGGTTATCAGGTGCTGGTGACTGCCGACCACGGCATGAACAACGACCGCTCGCACAACGGCCTGCTGGTCGAAGAACGCGAGGTCCCACTGTTCGTGTTTGGCGAAGCGTTCAGCCTTGATCCGGCGGCCAAGCCGTTGCAGACCGAATTGTGCGGCACCATTTGCGAGTTGCTGGGTGTCGCGCATGACAAGCCTGTGTGCCGGGAGCTGCTCAAGTGAATTCGATCAAACGCGGCCGATGGCTGGCGATGCTTTTCCTCCTGCCTTTTGCGCTGTTCTTCATCATTTTCCAAATCGCCCCCTTGGCCTGGGTCGCGATTCACAGCCTGCAGGCAGAGAGTGGCTGGGGCCTGGCCAATTTCAGCAAGATCTTCGACTCGCGCTTCTACCGCCAGGCCATCCAGCACAGCCTGGAGATCAGCTTCTGGTCGAGCGTATTCGGCATTGTCATTGCCGTTCTCGGTAGTTATTCCTTGCGCAAGGTCGATTCACGCCTGCGCGATTTCGTCAACGCATTCGCCAATATGACCAGCAACTTTTCCGGGGTGCCGCTGGCCTTCGCCTTCATCATTCTGCTGGGTTTCAACGGCGCGCTGACCTTGCTGCTGAAGCAGGCCGGCATCATCGAAGACTTCAACCTCTATTCGAAAACCGGGCTGATCATTCTCTACACCTACTTCCAGATCCCGTTGGGTGTATTGCTGCTTTACCCTGCCTTTGATGCGCTGCGCGAAGACTGGCGAGAATCGGCGCAACTGCTCGGTGCCAGCACCTGGCAATACTGGCGGCATATCGGCTTGCCGGTGCTGACGCCCGCGCTGCTGGGCACCTTTGTGATCCTTCTGGCCAATGCCCTGGGTGCCTATGCCACGGTCTATGCCTTGACCACCGGCAACTTCAACGTATTGCCGATTCGCATCGCCGCGCTGGTGGCCGGCGACATCTCACTGGATCCGAATCTGGCCAGCGCCCTGGCGATGATCCTGGTCGGGTTGATGACCTTGGTGACCATTGTCCATCAATGGCTGCTGAAGAGGAGCTACCATGTCGCGCGCTGAACCGGGCACCCACCCGCTCTACCATCGCCTGATGGTCTACCTGCTGTTCATCATTCTCCTGCTACCGCTGGCCGGCACCCTGCTCTACTCGCTGGCCACCAGTTGGTCGGCGAGCCTGTTGCCCAGCGGTCTTACCTTCAAGTGGTACCTGGCGCTGTGGAGCGACCCGCGGTTTCTTGCGGCCTTCGGGCAATCGTTGCTGGTCTGCGTCGGGGCGCTGGTGTTGTCGGTGCTGCTGATCCTGCCGCTGCTGTTCGTGGTGCACTACCACTTTCCGCGCCTTGATGCGCTGATGAACATCCTTATCCTGCTGCCCTTCGCCGTGCCACCGGTCGTGTCTTCAGTAGGTTTGTTGCAGCTGTACGGTTCAGGGCCCATGGCCATGGTCGGTACGCCGTGGATTCTGATCGGCTGTTATTTCACCGTGGCCTTGCCGTTCATGTATCGGGCAATTACCAACAACCTGCAGGCCATCAATCTGCGCGACTTGATGGACGCCGCCCAACTGCTGGGAGCAAGCACGTTCCAGGCTGCGTTCCTGGTGGTGCTGCCAAACCTGCGCAAGGGTCTGCTGGTGGCCTTGCTGTTGTCGTTCTCGTTCCTGTTTGGCGAGTTCGTCTTTGCCAACTTGTTGGTGGGCACCCGTTACGAAACCCTGCAGGTGTACCTGAACAACATGCGTAACAGCAGTGGTCACTTCAACAGTGCCCTGGTGATTTCCTATTTCATCTTCGTGCTGGTGCTGACCTGGATCGCCAACCACCTGAACAAGGACAAGTCCTGATATGAGCTTTGTCAGCGTACAGAATCTGCAAAAAAGTTATGGTGGCAACCCGGTGTTCAACGACATCAACTGCCAGATCCAACGCGGTGAATTCGTCACCCTGCTCGGCCCCTCCGGCTGTGGTAAATCCACCCTGCTGCGTTGCATTGCCGGGCTGACAGCGGTCGACAGCGGCAAAATCCTCCTCGACGGCAATGATCTGGTACCCGTGAGCCCACAAAAACGTGGAATCGGCATGGTGTTCCAGAGCTACGCCCTGTTTCCCAATATGACCGTGGAGCAAAACGTCGCTTTTGGCCTGCGCATGCAAAAGGTCAATGCCGATGAAACCCGCACGCGGGTGCGTGAGGCGTTGCAATTGGTAGAGCTGCAGGACTTCGCCAGCCGCTATCCACATCAGTTGTCCGGCGGTCAATGCCAGCGCGTCGCCCTCGCCCGCTCACTGGTCACCCGCCCGCGCCTGCTGTTGCTCGACGAGCCCCTGTCGGCTTTGGATGCGCGAATTCGCAAGCATTTGCGCGAGCAGATACGCCAGATCCAGCGCGAGCTGGGCCTGACGACAATCTTCGTCACCCATGACCAGGAAGAAGCGCTGATTCTTTCGGACCGTATCTTTCTGATGAATCAGGGCCGTATCGTTCAGAGCGGCGATGCCGAAACCCTCTACACCGCGCCCGTGGATGTGTTCGCGGCCGGCTTTATCGGTAACTACAACCTGTTGGACGCGCAGAGCGCCAGCCGCTTGCTGCAACGCCCCGTGGACAGCCGCCTGGCGATCCGCCCGGAAGCTATCGCCCTGAGCCTTAGCGGTGAGCGGGAAGGCCTGGTACGCGGCCACAGCCTGCTTGGCAATGTGATCCGCTACCGCGTCGAGGCCCGCGGAGTAGAATTGATGGTCGATGTGCTCAACCGCTCGTCCGCCGATCTGCACCCCGACGGCCAGCGGGTATCCTTGTTGATCGATCCCACCGCCCTGCGCGAAGTCGCGTGAGGGTTGCACAGGAGCTTTTCTGAATATGGCACTAGCGATTTTCGATCTGGATGAAACCCTGATCCACGGCGACTGCGCCTCGTTGTGGAGCGAACAGATGGCCCGCCTTGGCTGGGTCGATGGCGAATCCTTCCTGCGCCGCGACAAGGAACTGATGGACGCCTACGGCAAGGGACACCTGGCCATGGAAGACTACATGGCGTTCAGCCTCGAGCCCTTGATCGGGCGTACCCCGGAAGAAGTCGATCACCTGGTGGGACCCTGGGTTGAAGACTTTATCGAGCCGATCATCTTCAGCGACGCCACCCGAACCATCGCCGAACATCGCAAGGCCGGTGACCGCATCCTGGTGATCTCGGCCTCGGGCACCCATTTGGTGGGGCCGATTGCCGCGCGCCTGGGCATTGATGAGTACCTGGGGATCAATCTGAGCGTGCAAAACGGGGTGTATACCGGCAGCACCAGCGGTGTTCTGACCTACCGTGAAGGCAAGATCACTCGTTTGCTGGAATGGCTGGATCAGGAAGAGGAAAACCTTGAAGGCGCGAGCTTCTACTCGGACTCGCGCAATGACCTGCCACTGCTGGTGAAGGTCGATTACCCGCATGTGGTCAACCCGGACCCGGTGCTGCGCGAGCATGCCGAAACCAACAATTGGCCGATTCACGCCTGGACTTGATCGACGTCGTCGCGGGGTAATCCCGCTCCCACTGCTGTGGGAGCGGGATTACCCCGCGAACTGGGTTACGCCAGGCTCTCGTCGATCACCAGTACCAACTTGCCCGACACTTGATTGCTGGCAAGTTCGGCAAACGCCGCTTCGGCGTCCTTGATCGGGAAGGCCTTGGCCAGTTGTGGCTTGAGCCGCCCTTCAGTGAACAGTGGCCACACTTGCTGGCCCAGATCGCTGAGCAGTTCCGCCTTGAATTGATCGTCGCGCGTGCGCAGCGTCGATCCGGTCACTTGCACACGCTTGACCAGCAGTTGCGCCAGATCCAGCTCGGCCTTGCGCCCGCCCATCAAACCAATGATCACCCAGCGTCCATCCCGGGCCAGCAGTTTGAGGTTCAGCTCGGCGTAGTTGGCCCCGACCGGGTCAAGAATCACATCGAACGGCCCGAAATCACTCAGGCTGTTCAGGTCATCACCGCGCACCACCCCGGCGCTGGCCCCCAGCGCTTCGCAGTAGGCCAGGCGCTCGGCCGAACCGACGCTCACCCAGCACGGGCTACCGAAGGCTTTGCACAGTTGAATAGCGGCCGAGCCGACGCCACTGGCGCCCGCATGCAACAACACCTTCTCGCCCGGTTTGAGTCCAGCCAACTGGAACAGATTGAGCCAGGCAGTGGCGTACACCTCGGGAATCGCCGCGGCTTCGTGCAGGCTCAAACCTTCCGGCACCGGCAGCACATGACGGGCATCCACCACCACTTCTTCAGCCATGCCGCCGCCCGCCAGCAGCGCACAGACGCGGTCACCGACCTGCCAGGACGAACCTGCGCCCACTTCAGTGATCACCCCCGAGCATTCCAGGCCAAGAAACTCACTGGCCCCAGGGGGTGGTGGATAAAGCCCTGCACGTTGCAGCAGATCGGCACGATTGAGGCCAGCAGCAGCCACACGAATTCGTACTTGACCGATATCGCAAGCTGGACTTGTCGTCGCAACCCACTCCACATGTCCGTCAACGCCTTGCAATGCCTTCACAGTGCCTCCATAGTTGAGTCATGACTGAGCCTGGGTGCTGTAGCCCCGGGCTTTTTGCATTATGCGTCCGGTTCTTATGGAACCGGCGAATTCAAAGACGGCCTAATATGCGTGATCAATTGTCCCTACGTCGAATCAGCATGAAGCATTTTTTACCAAGCACCACCCTCGCACTGTTGATCGGACTGGGCAGTTTGCCGTTTACGGGCAATGCATTGGCTGCCAACAGCTGGGATAAACTCCAGCCTGATCGCGATGAAGTCGTCGCCAGCCTCAACGTGGTCGAGCTGCTAAAGCGCCACCACTACAGCAAGCCGCCGCTCAATGACGCGCGCTCAGTCATCATCTACGACAGCTACATCAAGCTGCTCGATCCTGCGCGCAGCTACTTCCTGGCCAGTGATATCGCCGAGTTCGACAAGTGGAAGACACAGTTCGACGACTTCCTCAAAAGCGGCAACCTGGACCCTGGCTTTACCATCTACAAGCGCTACCTGGACCGCGTCAAGTCGCGCCTGGACTTCGCCTTGGCCGAGCTGAACAAGGGCGTCGAGAACTTCGACTTCAACACCAAGGAAACGCTGCTGGTCGACCGCAAGGACGCCCCGTGGATCAAAAGCCAGGCAGAACTCGACGATCTGTGGCGCAAACGTGTCAAAGATGAAGTCCTGCGCCTGAAGATCGCCGGCAAAGAGCCAAAGGCCATCCAGGAACTGCTGACCAAGCGCTACAAGAATCAGCTTTCGCGCCTGGACCAGACCCGCGCCGAAGATATCTTCCAGACCTACATCAACACCTTTGCGCAGTCCTACGACCCGCACACCAACTACCTGTCGCCCGATAGCGCGGAAAACTTCGATATCAACATGAGCCTGTCGCTCGAAGGTATCGGTGCTGTGCTGCAAAGCGACAACGACCAGGTCAAGATCGTGCGCCTGGTGCCTGCCGGCCCTGCTGCCAAGACCAAGCAAGTCGCTCCGGCCGACAAGATCATTGGTGTCGCCCAGGGTGACAAGGAAATGGTCGACGTGATCGGCTGGCGCCTGGATGAAGTGGTCAAGCTGATTCGTGGCCCGAAAGGTTCGGTGGTACGCCTGGAAGTGATTCCAGCGAGCAACGCCCCGAACGACCAGACCACCAAAATTGTGCCGATTACCCGAGAAGCGGTGAAACTCGAAGAGCAGGCAGCGAAAAAATCGGTGCTCAAGCTCAAGCAGGACGGGCGCGACTACAAGCTCGGCATTATCGAAATTCCGGCTTTCTACCTGGACTTCAAGGCTTTCCGGGCCGGTGATCCAGAGTACAAGAGCACCACCCGTGACGTGAAAAAACTGCTCACCGAACTGCAGAAGGAAAAAGTCGACGGCGTGGTCATCGACCTGCGCAACAACGGCGGCGGCTCTCTGCAGGAAGCTACCGAGCTGACCAGTCTGTTCATCGACAAAGGCCCGACGGTGCTGGTACGCAACGCCGATGGTCGCGTCGATGTGCTTGAAGATGAAAACCCCGGTGCCTTCTACAAAGGTCCGTTGGCGCTGGTGGTCAACCGCCTGTCCGCCTCAGCCTCGGAGATTTTCGCCGGTGCCATGCAGGACTACCACCGCGCACTGATCCTGGGTGGCCAAACCTTCGGTAAAGGCACGGTGCAGACGATTCAGCCGCTCAACCACGGCGAGCTGAAACTGACCCTGGCCAAGTTCTACCGGGTTTCCGGGCAAAGCACCCAACATCAGGGCGTACTGCCGGACATCGATTACCCGTCGATCATCGACACCAAGGAAATTGGCGAAAGCGCCCTGCCCGAAGCCATGCCGTGGGACACCATCCGTCCTGCGATCAAACCTGCGGTCGACCCGTTCAAGCCGTTCCTGGCCCAGCTCAAGGCACGCCACGACAGCCGCACCGCCAAGGACCCGGAGTTTGTCTATATCCGTGACCGCCTGGCGCTGACGCAAAAGCTGATGAACGAGAAAACCGTCAGCCTCAACGAAGCTGAACGCCGTGCCCAGCATGCCGATATCGAAAGCAAGCAACTGGCGCTGGAAAACACCCGACGCAAGGCCAAGGGCGAAGAGCCGCTCAAGGAACTGAAGAAGGAAGACGAAGACGCGCTGCCAGCGGAGCCGGACGATACCAAACCGGAAGACGACGCCTACCTCGCGGAGTCGGGACGTATCTTGCTCGACTACCTGGGCTTGAACTCGGCAGTGGCGAAAAACAACCCGTAAAACGGTGATGGCAAAATAATGTGACTGTGCCTCCATTGCGTCATTAAACAGTCACGATTCTGTCGTGAAATAAGGGACTGAGCGCCACTGGCCTCAGTCCCTTTTTTTCAAGGTAGTACCGCCATGACCGTGACCGAACAGCTCAGCGCGTTGAGCACCATTCTTGCTCAAGGCGGCTTGCACAGCCTGTTCCAGCCGATTGTCTGCCTGTCCGAGCGGCGTATCCTCGGCTACGAAGCCTTGAGCCGTGGCCCGTCCAACAGCCCGTTGCACTCCCCCATCAACCTGTTTGGCGTCGCGCGCCAGGCCGGTCGACTGACCGAGCTGGAAGTGGCCTGCCGGGAAAGCGCCTGCCGACGCTTCAGTCAGCAGCAACTGGATGGCAAGCTGTTCCTCAACGTGTCTCCTGAGTCCTTGCTGGAGCCTCAGTATCAGTCTGGGCGCACCTTGAAAATGCTTCACGAGCTGGGTTTATCGCCAAGCCGGGTGGTCATCGAGCTCACCGAACAAACGCCCACCGACGATTTCCAGCTGCTGTTCAATGCCCTGCACCACTATCGTGACATGGGGTTTTCGATTGCCCTGGATGACCTGGGCGCCGGCTATTCAAGCCTGCGCTTGTGGTCGGAACTCCGTCCGGACTACGTCAAGATCGATCGTCACTTCATCGATGGTATTCACCTGGACACGGTCAAACGCGAGTTCATCGGTTCCATTCTGCAAATCGCTCGAGCATCGCGAGCGCAAGTGATCGCCGAAGGCATCGAGCTTGCCGAAGAGCTCAAGGTATTGACCGAAATGGGCGTCGACCTTGTTCAGGGCTACTTGCTCGGCCGTCCCCAGGAACAGCCATCGCGAGATATCCAGCACATGCTGGCCAGCCCTGACCGGCAAATGCAGCCCCTGAGCGAAGACAGCGGCAACCTGGCGGCCCTGCTCAACGAGCAGCCTGCGGTGCCGCAGGGCACCTCCACCGCGCAGGTGTTGGACCTGTTTCGGCGTCAGGCCAACCTCAATTCGCTGGCAGTGCTCAATGAACACCGTCAACCCTGCGGTATCGTCCACCGTCATTCGTTGTCCGATGCCTTGCTCAAACCCTTTGCCACCGACCTGTTTGCCCGCAAGCCGATCAGCAGGCTGATGAGCGACGACTTTCTGGCCGTGGAGTTGACCCAGTCGCTGCAACAGGTCAGTCGCTTGCTCACCAGCCGAGCACGCCAGCGCATTGAAGAAGACTTCATCATTATTCATAACGGCCGCTACTTGGGCCTGGGTCGGGTAATCGATGTGCTCAAGTTGATCACCGAACAAAAAATCCAGCAGGCGCGTTACGCCAATCCCCTGACCCTGTTGCCTGGCAACGTACCGATCCAGCAGTGCCTGACTCGCCTGCTGCAACAGCAGCGCGAGGCAACAATCTGCTATGTGGATATCGACAGTTTCAAACCTTTCAATGACATCTACGGTTATGCCCGTGGCGACGAGGTCTTGCTGTGCCTGGCCCAGTGCCTGAATGAACGGGTAGATCCCAACCACGACTTCGTCGGTCACATTGGCGGTGACGATTTCATGCTGGTTCTGGGTTCTGCCGACTGGGAGCGCAGGCTGCAACTGCTGCTCGAAGACTTCCAGCGCCAGTGCCGGCGCTTCTACCGCCCCGAACACGCGCAGGCCGGGTGTTTCATCGCCCCCAATCGGCAAGGGCAGCGTCAGGAGTTCGCGCTGTTGTCATTGTCGATCGGCGTGGTGCACCTGCGCCCGGAGGCATGCGCCGACCTCGATGCCGGGCAGCTCGCCGAACTGGCATCACAGGCCAAGCACCAGGCCAAGGAACTGTGCGAGCACAGCCTGTACCTGATCGATACCGTGGGTACGGATCAGGCTTCTTCTTTTTCCGGATAGCTGAATTCGAACACGCGCACCACTTCCGAGGCATGCCAGGAAGCAGCGGCCATTCCGTCAGATGGGCCGGTAAAGCGTCCGAGGCGCTCCACACACTCGAAAAAGCCGGTACGTGGCAAGCGGCTGGCACCTTGGCTGATCACCAGCGAGCTGCGCAGTGGCTGTTCGGCACGGGCATCGAGTGCCGCCAGATGTTCCAGCGCCGCGGTCAGGGTTTGCATGGCAGGGCTGGGCAGTTGCAGGCGTTCAAGTAACGCACGATAGGTCAGCAGGTGGCGTTGGCGGCGAGCCAGATCCAGCTCATCGAGCAGGCCATCCCAGTGCTGACGGCTGATCCGTACGCCGCTCACGTCGGCTCGCTCCATCCAGGTACACCTAGCTCCCACGCCAGGCTACGACGAATCGCGGCATCGGGGTGGCGCTCGCCGCTCTC
The DNA here is from genome assembly GCF_036324085.1 of Pseudomonas auratipiscis. NCBI lineage: Bacteria > Pseudomonadati > Pseudomonadota > Gammaproteobacteria > Pseudomonadales > Pseudomonadaceae > Pseudomonas > Pseudomonas auratipiscis. Next base: position 158,019 of record NZ_JAZDCU010000006.1, on the reverse strand, counting down.
GATCAAGGCCAGGTACACCGGGCTGATACCAACGCTGCGAGCCAGTTGCTCGGCGGCCAGTCCCTTGCCCTCGCGCAAACGCCCCAGCTCGCTGAAACACGGCAAGCTGCTGGTTTCTTGAGAGGTAGCATGCGCATCTTCAACAACCGTCGACTCCAACTGGCCTGCTGCCTTGAGCAGTGCCTGGTACTGCTCCCAAGGTACAACCGCATATTCGGGTTGACCGTCCCGGCTGATGACCTGAATACCCATTGCAACCCCCTTGTAGGATTACGAGATGTAATTTGTAGGCATAATCCTTATGCCAATTATATTACCAGCCCACAAGGGTGTGCAGCGTACTGATGAAATTAGCCTTTAGTCTGCTCCAGGCGTAGCGCTTCAGGGGTATCGGGCAGGCGTTCGACAACCCGCAGTTTTTCCGGCGCCTGACGCTTGCGCCAGGCGCTGAACGCCGCCAGCTCATCAGATACAGCCTTCATTACCCAGGCCAGGACGGCGATATCATCCAGCATGCCAACCCCCAGCAACCAGTCGGGAATGGCATCCAGCGGGCTTACGAAGTACAGCAACCCGGCGACGACGGTAACCAGCGCCTTGGTGCTGATCGAGCGGTATTCACCGCGCCACCAGGCCAGGCACAGCGCCTGCATCAAGCGCACGTCTTCGCGCAGCTTGCCCAGCCGTGGGCCTTTGCGCGCCACGGCGAAAATCAACGCTGGCAGACGGCCACGGCTGAGCAATCGCTCGGCCAAGGGCAGAAAGCGGGCGAAATTCCACGGAGCTTTCATACGTCCTCCATCCCCACCGGGGAAATGTTATCCACAATTATTGTGGATAACCTTGTGAACAGAGCCACTTTTGGAGCTCAGGGCGCCCGCCCGGCAAGGGCCGGGCTTAAATCGGGCGTTTTTTACACACCTGTTTCAATTGCGCAAACGTTTTGCCAATCCTGCACCTTTTACACATGGGGTGCAGCTTTTCAGACCGTCTGAGCCCTACAGCGTTCGTATCGATTACACAAACAACAACGCCCCGTAGAGACGGGGCGTTGTCGGTACTGCAAGCGAATTTACTCGGCTGCAGGATCAGCTGGCGCCTCGGCGTCAGGCTTGGCCTGGTCCTTGATGCCCAGCAGTTCCAGTTCGAATACCAGAACCGAATTGGCCGGGATCATCGGGCTTGGGCTTTGTGCGCCGTAAGCCAGGTCCGACGGAATGAACAGCTTGTACTTCTCACCAACGTGCATCAGTTGCAGGCCTTCGACCCAACCCGGGATCACGCCGCTTACTGGCAGGTCGATCGGGCTGCCGCGCTCGACCGAACTGTCGAATACCTTGCCGTCGATCAGCTTGCCTTCGTAGTGAACAGTGACTACGTCGGTAGGCTTGGGCTGAGCGCCGTCGGCCTTCTTGACCACTTCGTACTGCAGGCCCGAAGCAGTGGTGACGACACCGGCTTTCTTGCCGTTTTCATCAAGGAACTTCTTGCCAGCGGCAGCCGATTCTTCGCTCATCTTGACCAGGCGCTCTTCAGCGCGCTTCTGCAAGGCAGCAAAGGCTTCGACCAGTTCTTCGTCCTTGATTTTCTGTTCTTTCTTGCCGACAGCATCTTCGATGCCTTGAGCGACAGCTTTAGAATCAAGGTCGTCCATGCCTTCCTGAGCCAGGCTTTTGCCCATGTTCAGGCCAATACCGTAGGAGGCTTTCTGTGCCGGAGTCTTGAGCTCGACGCTGGTCTGCGAATCGCAACCCGCCAGGACCAGACTAACCAGGGCAACCGCAGCCGCCAACCGATGCTGTTTCATGCTATTTCCTTGTTCATGCGCCAATAGGGCAATCGAGTAAAGCCGCGAGCTTATCAGGCGGCCACGACCAATGGCTACCGGCATGAGAGCAAGAAAAGCCGGATAAGTTCAGCCAAGTAAATCCATCTTCATACAAAGCTGCAGCCAGTGGCCAGTATTGACGGGGCCACGCACTTGGGCAACTTCTTCCAGCAGGTTTTGTAGCTGTTTGTAAGATTGCCAGGATTTCACGGGTAGCTGCCATCGCGGTACTGCCCTGCCACTTCGCGCAGCACTTCGCACAGCCAGCGCGTGGGCAAGCTCAACGGCAAAGCGGCATTGCTACAGATGCCTACCGAGCCGCCCGGCTCTTGTACGCCAAGGTCCAGCTCGCACAACTCACCGCGCCCCAGGTCGATGCGCACCGCATCCCTGGGTGCGACCCACACCGCGTCACTGCTTTGCACGTAACGCCGGCTCAAGGCGGGCGAAAGGGTTTCCAGGCGCTGGGCCGGCTGCTCGATGGCGCACTGGATAAACAAGCTGTCGGCATGCTTGCGAATAGTGGTGCCGGCCAGCGGTAGCACCAATGGGTAACGCCCCAGTTGGCTGCGCTCGACGGGCTGGCGCGCAAGCAACGGATGAGCCGGACGCACCACCAGTGACATCGACTCGCTGTACAGATGTTCGAACGATAGGCCCTGGATCTGCGGACTGTCGGTCATGCGTCCGATCACCAGGTCAAGCTCGCCGACATGCAGTTGCGCCAGCAGGTGCGCGCTGGGCCCGGTGGCGACACTGACTACCAGGGCCTGGTGACGTTGATGCAGGCGGCACAGCACCTCCGGCATCAGCAGGCTTTCCACCGTCGACAGTACACCGACCTTGACCTGTGGTGGCGCATGTTCTTCGCCACGCAAGCTACTCACGCCTTCGCGCAAGGCCTGCACACTGGGCCCTGCGTAGCGCATGAAGCGCACCCCGGCAGAGGTCAGTTCGACGCCCTGCTTGCTGCGCTCGAACAGGCGGGTCTGCAAAAGCGCTTCAAGCTCCTTGAGGGTCTTGGAAATCGCCGGCTGACTGATCGCCATGGCGTCAGCAGCCTTGGCGAAACTGCCCTGACGAGCGATTTCGAGAAAGCACAACAGGTGGCGGAACTTGATTCGGGTGTCGAGGTTCATCCGCGAAGTTTATCGAGGCCCTGACCCGTCTGCGACTGCTTTCGCCGGATGAACCTGTTGTTACTACATTCCGATCTCTACCTGGTCACCGCGAATCCGCACCGGCCATACTTGCAGCCCCTGCTGTGCATCCTCCAGGCAGTGGCCATCGCGGAGGCTGAAATGCTGTTTGTACAAGGGCGCTGCCACCACCAACTCGCCCTTGATGTGTCCGATCAGGCCGCGACCGATCACATTGGCGCCTGACTTGGGGTCGTGGTTGTCGATAGCAAACAGGGGTGTTTGCTCCTCGGGCAGGTAGAACAGCGCCACCTGCCGGCCTTCGAACCAGACAACCACGCCCGATTGCGCAACCAGGTCCTGGCGTTTGCACACCGTTTGCCAGTCTTGGGTTTGCAGGTTTACAGCAGCATTGGACAGACTCATCACAGCACCTCTTCAGTGGTCGGGATCAAGTGAAGCTCTGCGGCGGCAATGGGGCGGCGTTGACCACGCTCACGAACAAAGTGCACGCCGGGATCTGGGCGATGGTCATTGACGAAAGTGCGAAAGCGCTTGAGCTTCTCGGGATCCTTGAGAGCATTGGCCCATTCACATTCGTAGCGATCGACCACTAACTGCATCTGAGCTTCCAGCTCGGCAGCCAGGCCTAGTGAATCTTCGATAATGACCTGTTTCAGATAGTTCAAGCCGCCTTCCAGGCTCTCGCGCCAGACCGACGTGCGCTGCAATTTGTCGGCGGTGCGGATGTAGAACATCAGCACCCGGTCGATGAGGCGGATCAGCCCGGCATCATCCAGATCAGTGGCGAACAGCTCGGCATGCCGCGGACGCATGCCGCCATTGCCGCAGATGTACAGGTTCCAGCCCTTCTCGGTGGCGATTACACCAATATCCTTACTCTGCGCTTCGGCACATTCGCGGGTGCAGCCAGAAACCGCGAACTTGAGTTTGTGCGGCGAGCGCAGGCCCTTGTAGCGGTCCTCCAGAAGCAAGGCCATCTTCACGCTGTCCTGCACGCCGTAGCGACACCAGGTGCTGCCGACACAGGATTTCACCGTGCGCGTGGACTTGCCGTAGGCGTGGCCGGTTTCGAAGCCGGCTTCGATCAGCTCACCCCAGATCGCCGGCAACTCGTGCAATTGCGCGCCAAAAAGATCGATGCGCTGGCCACCGGTAATCTTGGTGTAGAGGTCGTACTTTTTCGCCACCTCACCGATGACGATGAGCTTGTCCGGGGTGATTTCACCGCCAGGAATCCGTGGCACCACCGAATAGGTACCGTTCTTCTGCATGTTGGCCATGAAGGTGTCGTTGGTGTCCTGCAGCGGCACCAGCGATGCGTCCATGATGGGCTGGTTCCAGCACGATGCGAGGATGGAGCCGACCGTGGGCTTGCAAATGTCGCAACCGACATGGCCGCGACCATGCTTGGCGAGCATTTCGTCAAAACTGAGGATGCCCTCAACGCGCACCAGGGCATACAACTCCTGGCGCGTGTAGGCAAAGTGTTCGCATAGGCTCTTGTCGACACTGACACCCCGGGCAATCAGCTCGTGCTCGAAGACCTGCTTGAGCAATGCCGCGCAACCACCGCAACCGGTACACGCCTTGGTCTGTTGCTTGAGGGCAGCCAGTTCGCCACAACCCTCGTCGATGGCGCCGCAGATCGCGCCTTTGCTGACGTTGTGGCAGGAGCAGATGGTCGCAGTGTCCGGCAGGGCATCGGCACCCAGGGTCGGCGCCCCGGACACTTGCGGCAGAATCAAGGCCGCGGGATCAGCCGGCAGGGCAATTGCATTCTGCACGTATTGCAGCAAGGTGTCGTAATAGCTGTTATCGCCTACCAGCACCGCGCCCAGCACGCGTTTGCCCGAGGCATCCACCACCAGACGGCGGTACGCCGAGTTGGCTTCGTCGATGAAACGGTAGCTACGCGCCCCGGGTGTCGCACCATGGGCATCGCCGATTGAACCGACGTCAACCCCGAGCAACTTGAGCTTGGTCGACATGTCGGCACCGTTGAAGCGTGCGGCCGCATCCCCCATCAGCGTCGCCGCAACGTTACGCGCCATGCTGTAGCCCGGTGCTACGAGACCGAACACGCTGCCGTTCCACGATGCGCATTCGCCAATGGCAAAAATCCGCGGGTCGCTGCTGCGACAGTCGCTGTCGATCACCACGCCACCGCGTGCGGCAATCTCCAAACCGCTGTTGCGCCCCAGGGCATCCTGCGGGCGGATACCGGCGGAAAACACGATCAGGTCGGTTTCCAGGAATTCGCCACCATCGAAGTTCATCCGGTAGCGATAATCTTCACCGGTTACCACCGCTTGCGTGCCACGCGAGACATGCACACCGACGCCAAGTGCCTCGATCTGCGCCCGCAGGGCTGCGCCACCTTCGCTGTCCAACTGCACCGGCATCAAGCGTGGTGCAAACTCGACCACATGCGCTTCGAGCCCCAATGACTTCAGGGCATTGGCAGCTTCAAGCCCCAACAAGCCACCGCCGACCACCACGCCGCGCCGTGCATTGGCAGCTGCCGCGCGGATGCCATCAAGGTCATCGAGGGTGCGGTAGACCAGACGCGACGCCCCTTCGCAGCCGACGACTGGCGGAACGAAAGGGTATGAACCGGTGGCCAGGATCAATTGATCATAGGGGTAGCGACCAGCCGACGTCAGCACTTCACAGCGGTCGCGGTCGATCTCCAGCACGGCTTCACCCAAATGCAGGCTGACGCCGCTGTCGGCGTACAGGCTCGCAGCACCCAGGGCCAAGGCTTCAGCGTCGCTGCCACTGAAATACTCGGACAAGTGAACACGGTCGTAGGCACGCTGGCGCTCCTCACCGAACACCCGCACTTCGAAACGGCTCAAGGCATTGCGCTCAATCAGTTGCTCAACGCAGTGATGCCCGACCATGCCGTTGCCGACGATGATCAACTTTTGCCGCTGGACGATAGTTTCTGCATTCATACCCGATCCTCACTCAAGGCCATTCACGGTGGCTGTGCTGCTGGGGCTAGCCCGGAAAAACAAAAAGGCGCCTGGAGCCGAAGCTCCAGGCGCCTTTGCCTGGTCGTTTTATGTAGTTCAGGGTGCAGATCGCCATTGACCCGCCAGAACGTTGTAACAGAGCAGCAGCACAGAGCGTGCCAACTGCCGAAGTCCCTGAAACCGCGGCCTGCGGTTACGACAAAGCGCACTTCCCGACCCAGCCTGGTGCAGCCCTCCCTCTTATGGGGCGCTCAATACACATCGCGCAGATAGCGCTTGTTGCGACTCATCTCTGCGACGTAGGCATCAGCCTGATCGACGTTCATCGCGCCATGCTTGGCAATCACCTGCTTGAGCGCCGCATCGACGTCACGGGCCATGCGCTCGGCATCACCACAGACATAAAAGTGCCCCCCTTCCTCCAACCAGCGCCAAAGCTCAGCGCCTTGTTCGAGCATGCGTTGCTGCACATAGATTTTTTCCGGCTGATCGCGGGAGAACGCGGTGTCCAGCCGATGCAAATGCCCTTCGCGCTGCCAGGTCTGTAACTCGTCCCGGTAGTAAAAATCACTGGCAGCCTTTTGCTCGCCGAACAGCAACCAGTTGCGCCCCTTGGCCCCCTCGGCCTGACGCTCCTGCAAAAACGCTCGAAACGGTGCGACCCCAGTACCGGGACCGACCATGATCACCGGCGCGGAGTTGTCCTTGGGCAAACGAAAATGGGCCGTCGGTTGGGTGAAAATGGCCACCTCGGCTTGCGTGGCGCGATCGGCCAAATAGGTGGAGCAAACACCTTTGCGCTGGCCGTAGCGAACGGTAGAGAGGGTCAGATGAACCTGGTCCGAATGCAGCTTGGGGCTCGAACTGATCGAGTACAGCCGGGGCTGCAAGGGTTTGAGCAGGCTCAACCAGGTTTCCTGGTCCCATTGCGGCTGGAAGGCATGCACCAGGTCGATCAGTTGTTTGCCCCACAGCCACGCTTTGAGGGCCGCCTTGTTCTGCGGCTTGAGCATATCGGTCAGCATTGAGTCGCCGCTATGCCGGGCGATGGCCTCAAGGATTGCCGGGGTAATGCGGGCAATTTCCAGGTGCTCGCTCAAGGCGCTGAACAACGCCATGTCGGCCTTGCCTTTAAGGCTGACAGGGCTGGCTCCCTCAAGCCCCGCCGCCGTCAGCAACTCATCCACCAGCGCCGGGCAGTTGCGCGGCCACACGCCCAAGGCATCACCCGCCTGATAGCGCATTTCGCTACCGGCCAAATCGAAGATTATCTGCCGTGTTTCCTTGCTCGCTCCTGGACTGTTCAGCAAGCGGTTGCCCACCAATCTGGTCGGCAACGGATTGTGCTTGTTGAAACCCGAGGTCGCCGGCGCTGGCATAGGCAGAGCAAGCAGCGGCGCCTGCTGGCCGAGCTTGCTGAGCAAGGCCTGCAGCCATTGCCCGGCGGGCTCGCTGAAGTCACCCTCGCAATCGACGCGTGCCAGCAGGCGCTGGCCGCCCACCTCGGACAAGCGCTGGTCCAGCTTGCGACCAAAGCCACAAAACTGCTCGTAGCTGGAATCGCCCAGGGCCAATACCGCATAGGGCAGCCCGGCACAGCGTTGCGAATGCTCGCCATGCAGGTCCTGCCAAAAACCGGCGCCTGAATCTGGCGCATCGCCGTCACCAAAGGTGCTGGCGATCAACAGCAGACTTGCGGGGCTATCGAGTTGCGCCAGCGCTACATCTTCCATGCAGCTCAACTGCACCGCCAGCCCCACTTCGCGCAAGCGCGCTGCGCACTGTTCAGCAAGGGCCTGGCCGTTGCCGGTTTGCGAGGCCCAGAGCAACAAATGCTGGTCTTGCGTCGAAACAGGCGGTTGCTCAATTTCAACTGCTTTTATGCGCTCACCTGCTACCCGGCTTAACGCCACTGCGCAGTATTTGAAAGCAGGTTGCAGCGAGTCAGGATCAACGGCGTCACTGGTCAGTGCGTTAATTGCCAGGTTTTCACCGTAGACATCATTCCAATGAAAGGGTGCAAAACAATTGCCCGGCAGCACCCGCGTGGTGATTCGTGCCGGTAATACCGCCTGGCCCCGTCGTGAACGTATTTGCACCTGATCTTTTTCAGCGATACCCAGGCGCGTGGCATCTTCCGGATGAATTTCCACAAAGGTGCCAGGGTCAAGCTTGTTCAGTGCGGCAACCTTGCCGGTCTTGGTCAGCGTGTGCCATTGATGCTGGACCCGGCCGGTATTGAGCACCAAGGCAAACTCATCATCCGGCAACTCGGCAGCGGGCAGGCACGGACGCGCAAAAAAGCGCGCCTTGGCGCTGCTGGTGGGAAAGGCAATGCTCGGCGTATGCCCTTGAACATCGCAGTACAGCGTCTGGCTGATGCCGTCGTTGCGATAGCGCAGCGAGCTGCGCGTGTCTGTGCGCCCGGGTTCGCACGGCCACTGCCGAGGCGCCTGGCGCAACGCGGTATAGCTGATCCCACGCACGTCGTAGCCCGTCGCGGGATTCCAGGCGCGGCGGATCTCATCGAATACAGCCTCGGCATTTTCGTAGCTGAAGGCCTCGGCGTACCCCATGGCACAAGCAACTCGGGCGATGATTTGCCAGTCTGGCAAGCTGTCACCCGCAGGCTCTACGGCCTTGTTCATCAACGTCAGGTTGCGCTCGGAGTTGATCATCACCCCTTCGCCTTCGGCCCAAAGCGTCGCGGGCAAAAGGATATCGGCGTAGCGGTTGGTTTCGGTATCGAGAAAGGCATCCTGGGTGATCACCAGCGCTGCCTTGCGCAATCCATCGATCACCTGTTGGCGATTGGCAACGCTGGCCACCGGGTTGCTGCAGATGATCCAGCACGCCTTGATCTGCCCTGCAGCCAATTGCTCGAACAACGCCACAGTGCCATCCCCTGCTTCACTGCGCAGGCTACCGGCAGGCACTTGCCAGAGCTGTTCGACAAAGGCCCGATCACTGTCGATCAAGGCCGACCGCTGACCGGGCAGGCCTGCGCCCATGTAGCCCATCTCGCGCCCCCCCATCGCGTTAGGCTGGCCGGTCAGGGAGAACGGCCCACTACCCGGCCGACAGATCGCCCCGGTGGCCAGGTGCAGATTGCACAAGGCGTTGGTCTGCCAGGTGCCATGAATGCTCTGGTTCAGGCCCATGGTCCAACAACTCATCCACTCCGGCGCCTGGCCGATCCAGTCGGCGGCCTGGCGAATGTCCGCCTCGGCAAGCCCGGTTATGGCCGCGACGCGCTCGGGGGTGTAATCCTCGAGAAATTCCGCCATGGCCGCCCAGCCTTCGGTGTAGCGCTCGATGAAGGCATGGTCACAGTGGCCCTTGTGCCTGAGTAGATACAGCAGGCCATTAAGCAGCGCCAGATCGGTGCCCGGCTTGATCTGCAGGAACAGATCGGCCTTGTCGGCGGTCGCACTGCGCCGCGGGTCGACAACAATCAGTCGAGCCCCAGCCTTGAGCCGATCAAGCAGACGTAGAAAAAGAATCGGATGACAGTCGGCCATGTTCGCGCCGATGACGAAGAAGACTTCGGCGCGATCGATGTCCTGGTAGCTGCCCGGTGGTCCGTCGGCGCCCAGTGATTGCTTGTAGCCACTGCTAGCGCTGGCCATGCACAGGCGCGAGTTGGACTCGATGTGTCGGCTGCGGATAAAACCTTTGGCCAGTTTGTTGATCAGGTATTGGGCCTCCAGCGACATCTGCCCGGAGACATAGAACGCCAGGGCGTCCGGTCCGTGCGCGTCGATGATTGCGCGCAAACGCAGCGCCGTCTGCTCGATGGCGACATCGATGGGGGTCTGCACCGGATCGCGCTGGCGTTCATTGCGCACAAAGGCGTGCTCCATGCGACCTGAATCGCACAGCGGCAGATGCGCGGTCAGCCCTTTGGTGCACAAGCGCCCGAAATTGCTCGGATGCTGCTTGTCACCACTGATCTTGGTTACCCGGTTGCCCTCAACCGACATGACAATGCCACACCCAACCCCACAATAAGGGCAAACGCTACGCACACTGGTGCTGTTCATCTGCCGACCTCCTGCTTGCGCAAACAAAAAGGCGCCCTGCTGCCCCGGCTCGAAAAAACAAGCAGGGCAACACGGCGCCTTTGTCGTGAACGGGGCAATCTGCGTTGATTGCCGAATGCTCAAGCTAAAGCAAGGGTCGCGCCAGAACCGCAGGCGCCGCATGAGCCCGCGATTTGCTCAAGCGCGCAGCGCAACTTTTGCACTGCCTTGGGTATGCGCGCACCAACTCGGCCCATGCTGGCACGGAGAAAGCAATGGCGTACCAGCGTGCTGGTGGCGTCTGGGAAAATTCCAGGCACAAAAAAAGCGACCCTAAGGTCGCTTTCTTTGTTGCTTCAGGGTGTTCAGTGGGCCCTGAAGCTAAATATGGCGCAGCGGACGGGACTCGAACCCGCGACCCCCGGCGTGACAGGCCGGTATTCTAACCGACTGAACTACCGCTGCGCTATACACTGAGTGGTGGGTGATGACGGGATCGAACCGCCGACCCTCTGCTTGTAAGGCAGATGCTCTCCCGGCTGAGCTAATCACCCTTCGTCTCGGTGTGGCGCGCATTCTACGGAGCACCGAACACTCTGGCAAGCACTTTTTTAAAAAAATTTTTCAGGCGTTCCAAAGACTTAGCGCGGGGTTGGCCTTGGGTGCCTGCTCGGAGAATAATGCCTGCCTATGTATTAAGGAGAGCTTCACCCCATGTGGTTCAAAAACCTGCTGACCTACCGCCTGACCCAGGATGTCCCGTTCGATCCCGAAGCACTGGAAACCGCTCTGGCCAGCAAGCCGGCGCGCCCTTGCGCCAGCCAGGAGTTGACCACTTATGGCTTCGTCGCCCCATTCGGCAAAGGCGAAGATGCTCCACTGGTTCACGTCAGCGGTGACTTCCTGCTGATCGCTGCGCGCAAGGAAGAGCGTATTCTTCCAGGCAGCGTGGTACGTGATGCGGTGAAAGAGAAGATCGACGAGATCGAAGCTGAACAAATGCGCAAGGTCTATAAGAAGGAGCGCGACCAGATCAAGGACGAGATCATCCAGGCTTTCTTGCCACGTGCCTTTATTCGCCGCTCGATGATCTTCGCTGCCATCGCCCCCAAGCAGGGCCTGATCCTGGTCAACTCGGCCAGCGCCAAACGTGCCGAAGACCTGCTCTCGACCTTGCGTGAAGTCATGGGCTCGCTGCCCGTGCGCCCGGTAACCGTAAAAATTGCCCCGAGCGCAACCATGACCGATTGGGTCAAGACCCAACAAGCAGCGCCTGACTTCTATGTACTGGACGAATGCGAACTGCGTGACACCCATGAAGACGGTGGCATCGTGCGCTGCAAGCGTCAGGATCTGACCAGCGACGAAATCCAGCTGCACTTGGGTACCGGCAAGGTAGTGACCCAGCTGTCACTGGCCTGGCAGGACAAACTGTCGTTCGTACTCGACGACAAGATGGTCATCAAACGCCTGCGCTTCGAAGAACTGCTGCAAGACCAGGCCGAAGAAGACGGCGGCGAAGAAGCCCTGGGCCAGCTCGACGCCAGCTTTACCCTGATGATGCTGACCTTTGGCGATTTCCTGCCGGCGCTGTTCGAGGCATTGGGCGGCGAAGACATTCCGCAGGGCATATAAGCCTAAAGCTTCAAGCACCAAGTGAAGGCATGTCCTGCGTATTCCATGCCTTTACTTGAAGCTTGAAACTTGCAGCCTTAAGCTGCCGAACGGTGAGGACGACCTCACGACGCAACGCGTGACCATTACGGGGACGGCCCCATCATTCGATGGAGATACTGCATGTCCTGGATCATTCTGTTTTTCGCCGGCCTGTTTGAAGTTGGCTGGGCTGTCGGCCTCAAGTACACCGACGGTTTCACTCGCCCTTTGCCCACCGTGCTGACTGTCGCTGCCATGCTGGTCAGCCTCGGCTTGCTCGGGTTGGCAATGAAGGAGCTGCCGCTGGGCACCGCGTATGCGATCTGGACCGGGGTTGGTGCGATCGGCACGGTGATCGCCGGAATCATCCTGTTCGGCGAGTCCATGGCGTTCATGCGCCTGGCCAGTGTTGCCCTTATTGTCGCAGGTCTGGTCGGCCTCAAGGTCAGCGCCAGCTGACCTTGAGCTCGCCTGTTAGCGCACGTCGCCACGCAACTGGCTGACCCGCTCGCGCAACAGTGCCGGTTCTGCTGTCTCTACCGGGATGGCAGCACCGGCTACCAGGGTCACCCGCGACCATAAGCGGTGAAAAAAGCCCTTGGCCGGATCACGGCTGAAGAAACTTCCCCACAAACCCTGCAAGGCCATCGGTATCACCGGTACCGGTGTCTGCTCGATGATTCGGCTCAAACCGCCCTTGAACTGATCAATCTCGCCATCGCAGGTCAACTTGCCCTCGGGGAAAATACACACCAGCTCGCCTTCAGCCAGATAGGCGGCAATCTGCTTGAACGCCTGCTCATAGATTTCCGCGTCTTCGTTGCGTCCGGCAATAGGGATGGCGCCTGCCGTGCGAAAAATGAAATTGAGCACCGGTAGTTGGAAGATCTTGTAGTACATGACAAAGCGAATCGGCCGACGCACTGCGCCACCTATCAACAACGCATCAACAAACGACACATGATTGCACACCAGCAGTGCCGCTCCTTCCTCCGGAATTTGTTGCAGGTCTCGATGCTCGACCCGGTACATGGAATGGCTGAGTAACCAAATCATGAAGCGCATGGTGAACTCAGGAACAATCCGGAAGATGTAGGCGTTGACGCCGATGTTGAGCAGCGACACCACCAGGAACAGCTGGGGAATGGTCATCTCCACCAGGCTCAGCAGCACGATGGTGACAATTGCCGACACCACCATGAACAACGCATTGAGAATGTTGTTCGCAGCGATCACGCGGGAGCGCTCATTCACCGCGGTACGCGATTGGATCAAGGCATACAGGGGCACGATATAGAACCCACCAAATACCCCCAGGCCCACAATCGACAGCAGTATCCACCAGGCCTGAGTCATCCCCAGAAGCGTCAACCAGTCATAAGGCGTCGCTGCTGTGGGCACATCCCCGGAATGCCACCACCAGAGCAAACCAAACAGGGTCAGGCCAAAGGAGCCAAAGGGCACCAGGCCGATTTCCACCTTGTGACCGCTGAGGCGTTCGCACAGCAGTGAACCCAGGGCGATGCCGACGGAAAACAGGGTCAGCACCAAGGTGACCACGGTTTCGTCACCGTGCAACCAATCCTTGGCGTAGGCCGGAATCTGCGTGAGGTAGATGGCCCCGACAAACCAGAACCAGGAGTTGCCGACAATCGAGCGAGACACTGCTGGTGTCTGCCCCAGTCCCAAACGCAAGGTGGCCCAGGACTGGGTGAAAATGTTCCAGTCCAGCTTCATCTGCGGCGACGCTGCACTGGCCCGTGGAATCCACTGGCTGGACAGATAACCGAGCACAGCCACCGCGACCACCGCCGTGGCAACCACAGGCGCATAGTGACTGCTGGACATCATGACCCCAGCGCCGATGGTACCGGCCAGAATCGCCAGGAAGGTGCCCATCTCCACCAGGCCATTGCCGCCCACCAACTCCTGCTCTCGCAGGGCTTGGGGCAGGATCGAGTATTTGACCGGCCCGAACAGTGCCGAATGGGTACCCATGGCGAACAGCGCCAGGAGCATCAGCGCCAGATGATTGGTGAGAAAGCCGATGGCGCCCACTGCCATGATGCCAATTTCGGCCAGCTTGATCAGTCGAATCAAGGCGTCCTTGGGATACTTCTCGCCAAACTGCCCGGCCAGGGCGGAGAACAGGAAAAACGGCAGAATGAACAGCAAGGCGCAGAGGTTGATCCAGATCGAGCGGTCACCCTCGATGGCCAACTTGTAGAGAATGGCCAGGATCAACGATTGCTTGAACAGGTTGTCGTTGAAGGCCCCGAGCGACTGGGTAATGAAGAATGGCAGAAATCGCTTTTTGCCAAGAAGACTGAATTGCGAAGTTTGACTCATCGTCCGTGTACCTGAGTGGGGCTTTGTCATTGGAGGCACGCAACCCGCACAAAGCCACAACCACCCAGGTAATTACAACCTACTTATGTAAGCTGACAATGCACGGCGAGGCGAACAACTCACCACGCCAGGCGCCGCGCAAGGTCAGACTGAAGACCATCAACCACAAGCCGACCAGCGCGACCACCAACACCAGCCCCATGTGTTGGAAGAACGCCAGTCCCAACCAGGCACCGAGTTTGAGGGTGGCCAGGCTGTAGACACCCAGCGGGAAAGTGAAGCCCCACCAGCCCAGATTGAACGGCATGCCATGGCGCATGTAGCGCCAAGTGATCAGCACCGCTGTGAGCAACCACCACAAGCATGCGCCCCATAGCACGATCCCGGCGATCAAGCCCAGGCCTTGAGCGATCTCCCCCAGATTGCCAAAGCCGTTGGCGGCAAATATCGCGGGTGCATCAGCCCCCAGTAGCAACATGCCCAGGGCGCCGGTACCGATAGGGCCGAGTGCCAGCCAGCTGGACGCCGCCATGTTGGCAGCAGGTAATTTGTGCAAGGCCATGCGCAGCATGAGAATGGTCAGAATGCTGAAGGCCACTGGCAGCGATACCGCCCACATCACATAACTGGTCACCAGCACCTGAAACTGGCTGTGGGCATCGACCAGGTGCGGCGCCAACTGACCGCCACTGGCAGCAGCAACCTCCGCGGCGACTACTGGCAGCAGCCAGACAGCGGTCATCTGATCGATGCTGTGCTCCTGGCGGGTGAACATCAGGTAAGGAATCGATACCCCGCAGAGCAGCGCCAGGCCAACATCGAACCACCACATCGCCTCGATCCAGGGCACGATCCCTTCGCCCCAGCGATCAATGCCAAATAGCAGGCATCCATTGAGGATGGTCGCCAGGCCCATCGGAATAGTGCCGAAGAACATCGACACCGTTGAATGAGCAAAAATCTGTCGCGCCTCATCGAAGAACATGACCCAACGTGCGACGTACAAGCCGCTGAACAGTAAAAACAGGGCAATGGTCAGCCACCACAGCGCCTGCGCCAGACTCTGCAGATTGCTCATACCTATTTGCATGAGAGCCAGGGACAACACCCCGGTGCCCATGGTTGCAGCGAACCAGTTGGGGGTGAACTGACGGATAACCTCACGGGGATGCGCCAGGTGGCGCAGGGGTCTGAGGGGCGAAGCGTTGTGTTGCAAGCACGGCATGATCGAGGTCTCCTGTTGGTCGGTGACGCAAGATCATCCTAGGACGAAAAATAATATCTATAAAATGGGTATTTTATCTATCTGTTATCTATTTTACAGATGTATAAATCCTCTGTTCAGGCGTTGTTCACCGAGCGTATGCTTCACCGTTGTCGGCTTATCGCAGTAACAACAAGGACGTGAAAATGCTCGCCGCCGCAAGACGCTACAGCCCACAGGTGCGCCTGTTGCTGGCCACCACCTTTGTATTGACCCTAGCCCGTGCAATCACCCTGCCCTATCTGGTGGTCTACCTCGCGCAGAACTTTTCCCTGGATATCAGCGGCATCGGCTTGATGATTGGCGGCGCGTTGATTGTTGCGTCGCTGTTGAGTCTGTATGGCGGCTACCTCATCGATACCCTGCGCAGCTATACGGTGATCATCGCCTCGACCCTGGTGTTCACCGGGGCTTTCATTGCCGCAGTGGCCAGCCGTGAATTGAGTCTGTTCTTCATTAGTCTGGTCCTGATCAACCTGGCATTGGCGGTTGTCGACATTGCCGCCAAGGCTGGATTCTGTGCACTGTTACCGCTGGATGAGCGCTCCGAGGTGTTCTCGATCAAATACACCTTGAGCAACGTCGCTTACGCGGTTGGGCCATTCGTTGGTGTAGCGCTGATTCTGCTCGATGATCATCTGCCTTTTCTGGTATCTGCCCTGTTGGGCCTGGTCATGTGCCTGATCTATCGGCGCTGGGGCGAGCGCTCGGCACGGGCAAATCTGGATAACGGCCCGCAGGCGGGTTTTCTCAGTGTGGGTGGGCAACTGCTCAAAGATCGTCGACTGATCTGCTTTACCCTCGGCGGCGCGCTCAGCGCCGTGGTGTTCGGACAATTCACCGCTTACCTGTCGCAGTACCTGGTGGTCACCAGCAGTGCCAGCGAAGCGGCCCGGTACATCAGCTACCTGGTAGCCACCAACGCGGTTACCGTCATCGCCCTGCAATACGTGATCGGCCGACGTATCAGCAGCCGCCAGTTGATGCCCTGGCTGCTTGCCGGCATGGCATTGTTCCTGGCTGGGCTGCTTGGCTTTTCCCTGGCCCAGTCGCTGCTGGCCTGGTGCCTGGCAATGCTGGTATTCACCCTGGGAGAAATCATCGTGATCCCGGCTGAATACATGTTTATCGACAGCATCGCTCCTGAGCACCTGCGCGGGGTTTATTACGGTGCACAAAACCTGTCCAACCTGGGTGCTGCCCTGGGCCCGGTAATTTGCGGATTCGCTCTTGCTCACCTGGTGCCCGTGGCCACGTTCTACCTGCTGATTGGCTCCGTGTGTCTGGCGGCGCTGTTCTATTACCTGGGCGCCAGAGGAAACACCGGCGCGACAGCTTGAATTGACGCAAGGCCAGATCGCGGTGGGCATTTCAATCTGCTTTTTCATCTTGAGCTTGGCCCACCCGCCCCGACAACCCTATTGACCACGTTGTCAGCGAACCTGCGACGCTCTGCCACTGCTACCATCGTCGGCGCTGACGAAGCGTCTACGGCGTGCCAGACTGATTAATCGAGATTCGCCGTTACGCCGACGGCTCTAGCATATTTTTGTTTCGGAGTAGTCATGTCGCTGTCCAGTGGGCT
Source organism: Pseudomonas auratipiscis (assembly GCF_036324085.1). Lineage (NCBI taxonomy): Bacteria > Pseudomonadati > Pseudomonadota > Gammaproteobacteria > Pseudomonadales > Pseudomonadaceae > Pseudomonas > Pseudomonas auratipiscis. Next base: position 141,174 of record NZ_JAZDCU010000006.1, on the reverse strand, counting down.
GATCGCCGTGGTCGCCCTGGCCTATATGGCCATCATGTTCGCTATCGCATTCTATGGTGACCGCCGTAAAACGCCGTTGCCACCGCGCCTGCGCGCCTGGGTGTACAGCTTGTCGCTGGCGGTGTACTGCACCAGCTGGACGTTCTTCGGCGCGGTCGGCCAATCCGCCGAACAACTCTGGGCCTTCCTGCCCATCTACCTGGGCCCTGTGCTGTTGCTGCTGTTTGCACCCTGGGTGCTGCAGAAAATGGTGCTAATCAGCAAACAGGAAAACATTACCTCGATCGCTGACTTCATCGCCGCCCGCTACGGCAAGTCGCAGTCACTGGCGGTGGTGGTGGCGCTGATCTGCCTGGTGGGCGTACTGCCGTACATTGCCTTGCAACTCAAAGGTATTGTGCTTGGCGTGAACCTGTTGATCGGCGCCAGCGCCGACGCCACCGGCAGCCGCGTGCAAGACACTGCATTGGTGGTCTCGCTGGTACTGGCACTGTTCTCCATCGTGTTCGGTACCCGCAGCCTGGATGTCACCGAACACCACCGCGGCATGGTCCTGGCCATCGCCTTCGAATCGATGGTCAAACTGCTGGCATTCCTGGCCGTCGGTATCTTCGTTACTTTCTACCTGTATGACGGTTTCGACGACCTGTTCAGCCAAGCGAAATTGGCGCCGCGCCTGGAAGGATTCTGGAACGAAACCGTCAATTGGCCCTCGATGGTGGTCCAGACCGGGGTGGCGATGATGGCGATCATCTGCCTGCCGCGACAGTTCCACGTCACCGTGGTCGAAAACATTGAACCGCAGGATCTGCGCCTGGCGCGCTGGGTATTCCCGACGTACCTGATTCTTGCGGCGCTGTTCGTGGTGCCTATTGCCCTGGCCGGACAAATGCTCCTGCCAGGAGTCATACCCGACTCGTTCGTCATCAGCCTGCCGTTGGCCGAAGCACATCCGACCCTGGCGCTGCTGGCGTTCATCGGCGGTGCCTCTGCCGCCACCGGTATGGTTATCGTCGAAGCCGTGGCCCTGTCGACCATGGTGTCCAACGACATGCTGCTGCCGTGGTTGCTGCGGCGCAACAACGCCGAGCGTCCATTCGAAGTGTTCCGTCACTGGATGCTGTCGGTACGCCGGGTGACCATTGTCGCCATCCTCCTGCTGGCCTATGTCAGCTATCGACTGCTCGGCTCCACGGCCAGCCTGGCCACCATCGGCCAGGTCGCCTTTGCCGCAGTAACCCAGCTGACGCCAGCAATGCTCGGTGCCCTGTACTGGAAACAGGCCAACCGCCGGGGCGTGTTCGCAGGCTTGGCAGCGGGGATTTTCCTCTGGTTCTATACCCTGGTCCTGCCGATCGCCGCCCATAGCGTAGGCTGGTCACTGGACCTGTTTCCTGGCCTGGCCTGGCTGCATGGCAACCCGTTGAACCTGCCGATCACGCCGCTAACCCAAGGTGTCGTGTTGTCGCTGGCGGGTAACTTCACGCTGTTTGCCTGGGTCTCGATCCTGTCGCGCACCCGCGTCTCCGAACACTGGCAGGCCGGCCGCTTCATTGGTCAGCAAACCAGTGCCCGCCCCAACAGTCGCTCGCTGCTGGCGGTGCAAATTGACGACCTGCTGCACCTTGCCGCGCGTTTTGTCGGTGAAGAACGCGCGCGCCAGAGCTTCATCCGTTTTGCCTACCGCCAGGGCAAGGGTTTCAACCCCAACCAGAATGCCGACGGTGACTGGATCGAGCATACCGAGCGCCTGCTGGCGGGCGTGCTGGGGGCGTCCTCGACCCGAGCCGTGGTCAAGGCGGCCATCGAAGGCCGTGATATGCAGCTTGAGGATGTCGTGCGCATCGCCGACGAAGCCTCGGAAGTCCTGCAGTTCAACCGCGCACTGCTGCAAGGCGCCATCGAAAACATCAGCCAGGGCATCAGCGTGGTCGATCAGAACCTGCTGCTGGTAGCCTGGAATCGCCGGTATCTGGAGCTGTTCAACTACCCGGACGGCCTTATCAGTGTCGGCAGACCGATTGCCGATATCATCCGCTATAACGCCGAGCGCGGTCTTTGCGGGCCGGGTGAAGCCCAGGTTCACGTAGCCCGCCGCCTGCACTGGATGCGTCAGGGCCGCGCGCATACCTCGGAGCGGCTGTTTCCCAACGGTCGCGTCATCGAGCTGATCGGCAATCCAATGCCTGGCGGCGGCTTTGTCATGAGTTTCACCGACATCACCCCGTTCCGCGAAGCCGAGCAAGCGCTCAAGGATGCCAACGAAGGCCTTGAGCAACGGGTCACCGAGCGTACCCAGGAACTCTCGCAATTGAACCAGGCGCTGACCGAGGCCAAGAGCCATGCCGAGTCCGCCAACCAGTCGAAAACCCGCTTCCTGGCTGCCGTAAGCCATGACCTGATGCAGCCATTGAACGCTGCACGGTTGTTCTCCGCCGCCCTCTCACATCAAGGCGACGGGCTCTCAGCGGACGCCCAGCAGTTGGTCCAGCATCTGGACAGCTCGTTGCGCTCGGCAGAAGAATTGATCAGTGATCTGCTCGACATTTCGCGCCTGGAAAACGGCAAGATCAATCCCGATCCCAAGCCGTTCGCCCTTAACGAACTGTTCGACACCCTGGGCGCCGAATTCAAGGTCCTGGCCCAGCAACAAGGCCTGGACTTTCGCGTGCGTGGCAGCCGCCTACGGGTGCACAGCGACATGAAGTTGCTGCGGCGCATCCTGCAAAACTTCCTTACCAACGCCTTCCGCTATGGCAAGGGCCCGATTCTGCTGGGGGTGCGTCGCAACGCCGGCAAGTTGTGGTTGGAAGTCTGGGACCGTGGCCCCGGAATTGCCGACGACAAGCTGCAAGTGATTTTCGAAGAGTTCAAGCGCCTGGACAGTCATCAGACGCGCGCGGAAAAAGGCCTGGGTCTGGGGCTGGCCATTGCCGACGGCCTGTGCCGCGTACTTGGCCATAGCCTGGAAGTACGCTCCTGGCCCGGTAAGGGCAGTGTCTTCCGGGTCAGTGTGCCCCTGGCGACAACACCTGCCGCTGTGGTCAGCGCGCCGACCGAACAAGCCGGACAGCCCCTGGCCGGCTTGCAGGTGCTGTGCGTGGACAACGAAGACAGCATTCTGATCGGTATGAACAGCCTGCTCAGCCGCTGGGGCTGCCAGGTCTGGACAGCCCGCAACCGGAATGAATGCCAAGCACTCCTGGAAGAGGGCCTGCGCCCGCACCTGGTCCTGGTCGACTATCACCTGGACGAAGGCGATACCGGCACAGAGTTGATGGCCTGGTTACGCAAAAGCCTTGGCGAACCCGTTCCCGGTGTGGTGATCAGCGCCGACGGTCGCAGTGAAACCGTCGCGCAAGTGCATGCTGCAGGCCTTGACTACCTGGCCAAGCCGGTCAAGCCAGCCGCGTTGCGCGCCCTGCTCAATCGGCACCTGAGTCTGGTCCAGTAAGGGCACTGGCGGCCAACGGGTCGCCTTCGCTCATGGCCCGCTCCAGCAAATCTGCCGGCAGGCTTTTGCTCGCTCGCGCGCCCAGCAATTTAAGCTGCTCGCTACGGCTGATCAGGTTGCCACGCCCCTCACAGAGTTTGTTGCGCGCCGCGCTGTAGGCCTTATCTACCTGTTGCAAGCGACTGCCGAGTTCGTCCAGATCCTGGATGAACAGCACGAACTTGTCGTACAGCCAGCCGGCACGCTCGGCAATCTCCCGCGCGTTCTGGCTTTGGCGCTCCTGCTTCCACAGGCTGTCGATCACCCTCAAGGTAGCCAACAGTGTGGTTGGACTGACAATCACAATCTGGCGGTCGAAGGCTTCCTGAAACAGATTCGGTTCGGCCTGCAGCGCAGCGGAGAATGCCGCCTCGATTGGCACGAAGAGCAAGACGAAATCCAGGCTATGCAAGCCTTCCAGGCGGTTGTAATCCTTGCCGGACAAGCCTTTGACATGATTGCGCAACGACAGCACATGCTGCTTGAGCGCGGCCTGGGCGATGTCGCTGTCGTCAGCGGCAATATACTGCTGATAGGCCGTCAGGCTAACCTTGGAATCGACCACAACCTGTTTGTCGCCAGGCAGCATGATCAGCACATCGGGCTGAAAACGCTCACCATCGGCGCTCTTCAGATTGACCTGGGTCTGGTATTCACGGCCCTTCTCCAGTCCGGCATGCTCAAGCACGCGCTCCAGAATCAACTCGCCCCAATTGCCTTGAGTCTTCTGGCCTTTCAACGCCTGGGTCAGGTTGGTCGCCTCGTCACTGAGGCGCAGGTTCAGCTGTTGCAGGCGCTCCAGTTCCTTGGCCAGGGAGAATCGCTCGCGCGCCTCCTGCTGGTAGCTGTCCTCGACGCGCTTTTCGAACGCCTGGATACGCTCTTTCAACGGATCGAGCAATTGTCCAAGGTGCTGGTGGCTGGTTTGAGCGAAACGTTGCTCACGTTCGTCGAAGATCTTCGTCGCCATCTCGGCGAACTGCGCCCGCAGCTCATCGCGAGAGCCCTGAAGGTCGTTGAGACGCTGCTGGTGGCTTTCCTGCTGCTCACGCAGTTCAGCAGCCAGGGCCGCACTGTGCGCGTCCAGGCGGCGTAACTCTGCCTCTCGGGCGTTACGTTCGATCTGCCAGGCATGACTGGCGTCGCGAGCGTTGTCACGCTCGATCTGCAGCAACTCCAGTTCACGGGCTTGAGCAGCAAGTGTCGCCTGCTTGGCGGCATTGGCCTGGCTCAGGTCACTGATTTCGTCGCGGCAGGCATCAAGTTGAGCGAGCAAACCTTCCTGGGCCAACTGTGCGCTGCTCAGGCGCTCCTCCAACAGCGCCGCCTGCGCTTCGCGCGCGGCCTGACGCCGTTGCTGCTGGAACAACCAGCCCAGACACGGCACAGTGGCCGCTACGACACCCAGTACGATGCTGGTCAAATCCAACGCCATTGCCACCCGAACACTCCCACCTGAAATCAGCGCCTGAGCTTACCAGCCTTGCCGCTGCGCCGCGTCAGGCATCGGGCAATTGCTTGAGCAAGCGCCTGGCTTCCTGCGACCCCTGGGACGAAGCCTGCTCCAGCCAGTAGCGTGCCTGTTCGAGTTCATTGTGCTGCGGTAGCGCACACAGACGACCGAATTCAAGCTGGGCACGCCGGTCACCCGCTCGAGCGGCCTGGCGCAGCAGGTCGTGGCCGATACGCCGGTCGCGGGCATTGCCACAATCGCGACAAAGCATCTGCCCAAGTCGACTTTGCGCAACGACCACACCCTGGCGTGCCGGCTGCTTCAGCAAGCGCCCAGCAAAATGCTTGACGTTCGGATTGTCACCCAGGCGCGGATTGTCGAGCAGCCACAAGGCAACCTTCAAGGAGAAGCGCTTTGGCTCAGGGACAGGCGGGGGAACTGAAGAAATTGCAGGAATTTTAGCGCGAAACTTCATAACGACAGCGAAGGCAACTCGAGAGGCGCGCCACTCTACTCCATTTTTCCGAGAATGACCCGAGCCTCACGGATACTTTTTACAAAATATTTCCATGTTGAGTTATTGACCGTGGACAACGCTTTTTCAGCTGGCGGATGCCTGCGAACAGATTGTCAGACAGATCGGAAAAACCTAGCACGCCCGTCCTAGAGCAAGCGCTCGGGACAATCCACAGAAGCTGTGGATAACTCGGTGGACAACCCCCTCCAAGGGGCCGCAAACCCCCATGAAACGGGGCTTTGGCTCAAACTGTCGATTTTTTCACCAGCTAAAATTAGTGTTTTTTTTCATTGACTTAAGTGTTCAGCCAAGTCATTGGCAGTCTCCCCCCCTGCGGTTGCAAAGCTGTGACAGCTGCTGCCTCAAGTGTGTACAACCACCGTACAGAAACGCATTTCCCCGCACGAAATTGGCACGTTCGCGGCGTTTCGCCCGTTACACAGGCCTTCACAGCGCGGTCAAAACACGAGATACTGGCCGGCTCCCCGAATGAAAAGCCAGGCATGCTTGCCTAGGCACGGCAATTGCTGTATTCTTGCCGCCGTTAGTACCAAGCTGAAAGTCAATTCTGGCCAAAGCAGTCCTTACAGGTCCACTTCACCCTGAAGCCGCACCTGTTGAAACAAGGACCGGCCCACTTGATGGTTCCCAGGTAAACCACTTATTACTCTGACCGAACCAACCTGCAGATTGATCAGGATCTTCACCCCGTGGCATAGAACCTCGACCCGGTGTGTTGCCTGCCCTCTGACGTACCTACCAGTCAGCCCCAGCGCCACATTATAAATGCGCCCAAAACTGGCTGCTCTGTTCCAGTCAGGTTCTTCGCCCCGACTAAATCCCGGCGTTACTGGAACGTTTTAAGTGTGCACGGATCGAAACCGTGTCTATTGCAGGAACACCTAATAACTATGACTAACTCTATCCATACTCAGGCTGCCATTCGCACCCTATCCCAGGCATTTGCGCCACTGAACTGCTTGATCATGGCATCGCGCAAAGGTGGCTTCAGTTTCACCCTGGTCAACGAGCACGGCATTGCCCGTCACAGCGAGCGTCTGTACCCCGAGCAGTACAGCCAGTCCGAACCGCTTCAGGCGGTCATCGAGCGTACCCGTCAGGCCTTGGTGGCCTGATTCACGCTTCGCTGCAGCAGCTCAAGCCCCGCCCTCTCGCGGGGCTTTTTTATAACTCGTTACGGAATCCCGGCGACTACAACCCCTGACTGGACTGCTTGGGGATTGAGACTGCGAGCTAATCCACAACCTGATCTTGATCTTGATCTTGATCTGGATCTTGATCTTCATGCACGTCAGCTCAGGCGCCGTGGAGTGCGACTTCAGCAGGCCGAGTGGAGGTGCCTGTAGGGGCGGTGCGCAGCACCTTCGGCGTTAGCCGAAGACGCGAGACGTAGACTTGGCGAAGCAAGTCGTAGGCCGCGTCGCCCTGGAAGGTGCCGTAGCGAGGGGACCCGAAGCGCAGCGTAGGGCCGTATGCAGGAGCAAGCGGTTTTGGTTCCTTTTGCCAAGACAAAAGGGACCCGCCGTAAGGGCGGAAGGGGCCGACAGCGGCGCCGCACTGAATGGATAAGCCTCAAATCCCAGTCCCGCCCAGTCCACTCCCAGAATCACCCACCAGGGATAACACGAAGAACCCTTTTTATGCCCATAGCAAGCGAAGCGCTAATCACCACACGGCATATGATTTATAACCAAAAGCTGCAAATGTTTTAAAAACAGGCCTTTACACCGCGAATATGACACTACACTTCAACTCAAGCGGCCATCACCGCTTCCGGCGGGCCTGTCCGACTCACCAGCTGCCAAGCTCCAGTGTCCGCCGGCCAAAACAATGTTCGAGGGTGTTATGGGTATCGCCGCGAGCGAGTTAAGTGAATTTGTCATCCGCCCGACCCTGATTTACCTGGGCCGTCACTGCGCAAGCGCTGAAGCATTGTTGCTGGGTGTTGCCGCCAGCCAATCCGCCCTCGGCTCCGCGCTACACGATCGACGCGGCCACGGTCTCTACCGTATCGGCGAAATGCGCCACCAAAGCGTCTGGGATCAGTTCCTCGCCCGTGACCCCGAACTGGCCAGCCTGGTCCGGGGCCTGGCCAGCCAGCACGCCTTCCTCAGCGGCCCGCACCTGGAGCTGACGGTCAACCTTCGCTACGCCACAGCCATTGCCTGGATGCTCATCGAGGAACAAGCCCCAACACTTCCTGCTGCCGACGACCTCTTGGGTCTGGCACGAATTTGGCGCCAAACATTTCACCCTCAAGGACGCCTGCGCGACTTTACCTGCGCTTGGCAAAACTGCGTCGCCCCCGTGACCCTCCAAGCCTGCTAGCAATCACCAATTTCCATATTCAGAAAAATCCCACAAATTTGGTCGGATTGTCCTACAAAACCGCTCTATCTCCTGCGATACGGCGCTATAGCGCTGCGGGCCAAATGTTGGTAATTTTCGCCCCGGAGATATCAAGGAGTTCTAATAATGAAAAAAGTAATGCTCAAAACCTCTCTTGGCCTGGCCGTCACGCTTGCTTCGACTCAACTGTTCGCGAGTGGCTTTGCCCTCAACGAACAAAGCGTCAGCGGTATGGGCACAGGCTTTGCGGGGCGTTCCTCATCTGCCGATGATGCCAGCACTGTATTCGGCAACCCTGCCGGTATGTCGCGCCTCAAGCGCGAACAAGTCACCGTTGGTGGCGCAGCCATTATTGCCAAAACCGACATCAAGAATGGCCAAGGCACCTTCGGTGGTAGCAACGACGGCGACATGGTGCCGTTTGTCGGCGTACCTATGGGGTTCTACGTCAAACCTATCGATGAGCACTGGGCTTTCGGTATCGGTATGTACGTACCTTTCGGCCTGGTCACCGATTATGAAAGCGGTTTTGCCGGCCGTTACTTCGGCAGCAAGAGCGAAGTTCAAGTCGTGACCCTGCAGCCGACCATCAGCTATGCCTTCAACGACAAGGTATCGATTGGTTTCGGCCCAACCATCAACCGCATTGATGGCACTCTGGAATCCGCTGTACCGAATGGTCGCCCGCTGGGTACCAACGACGGTAAGGTGAAAATTTCTGGCGATGACACCGCCATCGGTTACAACATCGGTGTCCTGGTCCAAGCGACTGATAGCACTCGTGTTGGCCTGACCTATCACTCGATGGTCGACTACAAACTTGAGGGTGATACCAAGATCAGCGGACAGGGCTTTGGTCCGTTCAGCGGCAACAAATTCGATGCTTCGCTGAAAATCAAAACCCCTGAATCGGTCGACTTCTCGGTTACCCACGAACTGGATGCCAACTGGACCCTCTATGCCGGTAGCACCTGGACCCGCTGGAGCCGCCTGGAAGCCATCACCGTCAACAACAAAGGCGTTCCTGGCCCACTCGCCCCAGCAATTGGCCAGATCAGCGAAGAGCAGAATTGGCATGACACCTGGGCGCACGCCATTGGTGCAGCCTACAAGCTGAACAAGGAATGGACCCTGCGCGCCGGTTTCTCGGTTGACCAGTCGCCAACCAACAACCACGACCGCTCGCCACGCATCCCAACTGGCGATCGTAAAGTGTTCAGTCTGGGTGCCGGTTACAACCCAACAGACGACATGACGATCGACCTGGCCTATTCCTACCTGTGGGAAGAGGACACCAAGGTTGATCTGAGCAGTCCAACCAAGGGCTCCTACAGCGGCAAATATGAAAACAGTGCTCACGGTCTGGGTGCCTCCCTCACCTACCGCTTCTGATTTCAGCTCGCTGAAAAAGCCGCCTTCGGGCGGTTTTTTTATGCCCTCGTATCAGACGACGAAAGGTTGCCTAAACGCTCCTGAAGAAAATCCATAAACACCCGCACCTTGGGTGTCATGGCAAAACGATCGGCGACACACAGATAGATATCCATCGGTTCCGCCTGCACATAAACCTGATCAGGTTGTGAATACTCAAAAAGCGCAACCAACTGCCCGCTCTCGATCAACGGTCGGGCGACGAAGTCTGCAAGACGAGCGATTCCGCCATGGTTGATGGCCATTTGGGTAAGCACGTCGATGTCGTCACTGATCAGCACGTCCCCGAACTCAGCATCGAAACGCAAGCCATCGCGGACAAATCTCCAACGCAAGAATCGACCGTCTACCGGATAACGAAACACCAGGCAGCGATGCTGCTTGAGTTCTTCCGGCGCACCTGGCCAGCCGGCCTGGGCGAGATACACAGGTGAGGCGCAGCAAATAAAAGGGACTCGGGTAATGTGGCGCGCCAGCAAGCCATCCTCCAACTGCGGGGTGATACGAATACTGACATCCACGCCTTCCTGAGCATGATTGACGCGCCTGTCATTCGTAACCAGTTCAATCGAAAGCTGCGGGTAGCGAGCACTGAACTCAGGAATCAACGGCGCCACGGCATGACGACCAAAAGCCGACGTCGAAGCAATGCACAAACGCCCCTTGGGCTCACTGTCAGGCGTGGTGATCGCTAGATAGGCCTGCTCGAGGTCGCGCTCGATGTGCTTGACCTTGTCGTAATACAACGCGCCCTCTGGCGTCAATGCCATGCTACGGGTAGTACGCGACAACAGTCGGACCTGCAGATGGCCCTCCAGGCGCGCAACGTTCTGGCTCACTGCTGCCGCACTCAACCCTAAGGTCCGGGCGCCCCCGGCGATGCTGCCTGCTTCGACAACTTTGATAAAACTTTTAATCGAGCCCAGCAGGTTCATGCAGATCAATCCAGCATTCGTAAGGTTTTCTTTATAAAGACCTAAGCCCGCCTCGTCTACCTGCGCTCAAGGGCGCTTGCTAGTCTGCGACCTCGAAATTCACCAGGAGTCTTCATGACAACACAGAAGGTCGGCCTCGGCCGACGCAAGCTTGGCGTGCGCGCCACCCCTTACGTATTTGCATTCTATATGTCAGCCATCATGGCCTTTTTGATGTGCTTCGTGATCACAGCAGCCACCACCGGCATCGACGCCAATTACCTGAACCATGTATTCAAGGCTTATCAGCTTGCGATGCCGGTGGCTTTTGCCTGCGTTCTGGTGGTGCGTCCGGTTGTGCTCAAACTGGTGGCCTGGACCGTTCATCCCAGCCAGTGACCAGGCAATTCACGGCTGTGAAGCGATGGCCTTCTCGATAGCCGCCGTGAACTCGGGATCATTAGGTTTGGTCAGGCTGGAAAAGCTGGCGACGACCTTGCCTTGGCGATCGACCACGTATTTGTAGAAATTCCACTTTGGTGCACTGCTCTGCTCGGCCAGCTCCTTGAACAGCGCTGTCGCATCGCTGCCGCGTACTGGCTGCGGCTTGGTCATGGTGAAGGTAACGCCGTAGTTGGCGTAACAAACCTTGGCGGTCTTTTCCAGGTCGGCGTCTTCCTGCTTGAAGTCATTGGATGGTACGCCAAGCATTTCCAGGCCTTGCTCGTGGTAGGTCTTGTAAACGCTTTCAAGCCCTTCGAACTGCGGTGCAAAGCCGCAGTAGCTGGCGGTATTGATCACCACCAGCGGCTTGCCGGCAAAGCGTTCGCACAAGTCGATCTGCTCCTTGCCGCGCAGTTCCGGCAAGCTGCCTTGCTTCTCAAGCAGCGCCGGACACCCGGCTGCCTGCGCCGTTGCCGCAGCCATGAGGGTAAACAGCGGAACCAACATCCAGCGTGCGCGCATTGTCGTCTCTCCTTTGATCAAGCCTTGTAGCTTGCAGGATACGCTCAGCACACGCCCATGCCCAACTGCATCAACGCCAAGCCACCTTCGTGCCAGCCCCACCAGATCAGGGCCAACAGCAGTAGCGAGGCCAAGGCCAGGCCCCCGCGCAAGGCAAAGCGACTCATGCCGCTTGTGCCTGCAAGCGCGCCACGGGCCGCTCACGCACCGGCCAGTTGAGCGCCGCGGCGATCAGACTGAGCACGATCGATATCTGCCAGACCAAGTCATAGTTACCCGTTTTGTCATACACCACCCCGCCCAGCCACCCACCAAGGAATGCCCCCAACTGATGGAACAGGAAGACAATCCCTCCAAGCATGGACAAGTTACGCACTCCAAACAACGTAGCTACGGTGCCGTTGGTCAAGGGTACCGTCGACAACCACAGCAAGCCCATGGCGATGCCAAACAGGTAGGCACTGAACTGAGTGACCGGTGCCCAGAGGAACAGCACAATGACCACGGCACGTAGCAAATACAGCGCCGCCAGCAAGCGCGGCTTGGACATACGCCCACCCAGCCAGCCGGCAGTATAGGTCCCGACGATATTGAACAGCCCTACCAGCGCCAGCACCGTAGTGCCAATGGTGGCGGGTAAATGCTGGTCGACCAGGTAAGCCGGAATATGGACACCGATGAACACCACCTGGAAACCACAGACGAAAAAGCCCAGCGCCAGCAACCAGAAACCGGAATGCGAGCAAGCCTCACGCAACGCTTGGCCAAGACTTTGCTCGACACCGTGACTGGGCAGCGGCCGATCTTTCAACAAGCCCACCAGCGGCACAATGAACGCTACCAGCAAGCCCAGCACCAACAAGGCTGCCGACCAGCCAAGCCAGCCAATCAGGCCAAGGGTTCCGGGCAGCATGGCAAATTGGCCGAACGAACCGGCGGCACTGGCGATGCCCATGGCCATGCTGCGTTTCTCGGCGGGTACGGCACGACCGACTACACCCAGGATTACTGAAAACGAAGTACCGGAAAGACCAATGCCGATCAACAGGCCAGCACTGAGCGACAAGGTCAGAGCCGAATCCGACATCCCCATCAACACCAAACCGACGGCATAGAGAATGCCGCCGACCATCACGACTTTTGCCGCACCCAAACGGTCAGCCAGAGCCCCTGCGAAAGGTTGCGCCAGCCCCCAAATCAGATTCTGCAAGGCAATGGCAAAGGCAAAAACCTCTCGTCCCCAGCCAAAATCTGCACTCATAGGCGCCAGGAACAAGCCGAAGCCGTGCCGCACCCCCAGCGAGAGGGCCAGAATCAACGCAGCCCCCAGGAGAATCCAACCACTGGTTCGCCATACCGATGTCATTATTGTTTTCTCCACAACGCTGCAAGGTTACGCGGGTATATACCCGCTTTAAGTCGAAAAAAATTCAGGCAAGTAGCTCAAGCAGACGTACCAGTTCATCGCGTTGCCCTGCTCCCAAGGTCTCGATCATGCGCGCCTGGGCCTTCTCCCAAGCCGGCTCGGCCGACTGCAAACAGGCCTGTCCCTGGTCAGTGAGCAGCACCAGGCGATTACGCAGATCCCGACCTTCCGTCAATGCCACCAGTCCTTCAGCCTCCAGCACTCGCAGGTTGCGTCCCAGGGTGCTGCGGTCCAGGCCCATGGCATCGGCCAGCGTTGAAATGCTCGGCTGATCAAGACGACGCAAATGGCGCAATAGCGAAAACTGCGCGACATTGACCCCGAAGCCTTCAAGCGCTTCGTCATAATGTCGACTGACCCCACGGGCAGCACGACGCAGATGGGTGCAGATGCATTCACTGGTCAACATGATTACGTGTATATACCCGCGTTAATCTCACGGCAAGTGTTTCTTCCAACTGAGGCTATGGCTGCAAGCGCTCACGAATCGGTTCGAACTCAGCCGTGGCCTGACGCTTCAACGGATCTGGAAGTTGCTGCTCTATGGCCTGCCAGTACGCCCAGGGCACTTTGGCGTTACCCAGTTCGTAATCCATGCCATCCCAGCTGTCTTCACGAAAGCTGTAGAAAGCCCAATGCAATTTTGCTCGATCGAGTGGGCCAAGCACGTCTTCAAGGTATTGCCGACACCCCGCCAGTCGCCGCATGCAACCAAACTCGCCGGCCACCAGGCGACTGGCCGGCACCTGCTGTGCTTGCGCCCATTGCAAAGGCTTTTGCAGGTAAGCTTCGACCCTGGCGCTGTCCCAGTTCTGGGTCTGCCCGGCAAAAGGGACCGGCCCTGGATAAGCATAAGGCTTCGCCCGAGCCAGGTTAGGTGCGCTGGTGGCCTGATAAGGCTCATACATATGGAAGCTGTACAGTACCCGCTTATCCGCCAACGCTTGCGGCCAATAGGCAAAGGCATCAGCCGCTGCGTACCAACCGGCATCGACCATTACCGGGGTTAACGGGTCGACTTCACGAATGGCCGTGATGATATGCCGATACAACGCCGGCAGATCACGGGCGCTACCCTGCTGTTGCTGATACCAGGCACGCATGGCAGCAGGTGGCGCGTGCTCGGCCAGCCCGCCCATTTTTTCAGGCGCAGGCTCGTTGATAAGGTTGTAGGCAGCGACTGCCGGATGATCCTTGAGTTGCGTGGCCAGGTCGCGCCAGAAGTCAGCGGATTGATCCCACCAGGCTTTGTCCTGCCAGAGTCGGTCGTCAAAGCGATTGCTGTTGTTCTGCGCCCAACGCATACCGGGCAACGACAGCGGCGCGATGACCACCTTGAGTCCGGCAGCATGGGCAGCATCGAGGACCTTGCGCAGTTGCGTAAGGTCTGCCCCTGCCAGACCTTTGTAGCCGTCCGCATCACCCAACAAAAAGTCGCGATTTTCCGGCTGCCATTTGTCATAAGACAAACGCACCCAAGTGGCCCCGTAGTCGCTGAGCGCCTGGAAATATGGCTGGTCAGGCGGCAGTCGGTTGAAACTGTTGCCGCCGTGGCGGGGGGTATCCCAGAAGTCGATCAAGTCTGCAGCCTTGGCGCTGGTGACAAAACAACACAGCGCTACCAGCATGCTTTTCAACAGTCCTCGCATATGCCACCTCTATGCCCCAGAAGCGGGCGAGCATACGCCTGAATACGACCCGAAAAATGGCTCCCTGTTTACAAGCGATTACAGGGTCAAACAGAGCAGAACCGCCAACTCCAGCAATTCCAGGAGGGCGCCGGCAGTGTCACCGGTAGTCCCACCTAAGCGCCGAATCATCACTCGACGAAACCAGAAAAAGGCTACGCCTGCGACGACCAATACGTACAAACCTTGCAGACCTGCGATACACACACACAGGACACAACTGGCGAAGAGCACCCATGCCCCACTTCGTCGTGGCAGATGATCGGCCAAGGCCTGGCCTATCCCTCCGGCCCGAACATAAGGGGTGCAGAGAAACAGCCCCAACAAGGACGCACGCCCCAGCACAGGCGCCAATATCAGCAACACACCTTGCTCACGCTCCACCAGCACCAGCACCGCGCAAAACTTGAGCAACAGCACCAACACCAGCGTCACCACCGCAATGGGGCCGCTGCGCGGGTCCTTCATGATTTCCAAAGTACGTTCGCGATCACCGAAACCACCGAGCCAGGCATCAGCGCTGTCAGCCAGACCATCCAGATGCAGGCCGCCACTGAGCACTACCCAGGCGCTCAGCAGCACGGCCGCATGCAATAGCACCGGGCTGCCTTCGAGCAACGCGTGCAAGCCCCAGAGCAATACCCCGAACAGCAACCCCACAAGTGGATAGAACAGCACCGAGCGGCCCATCTGCGCGGGTGTCGGCATGCCCGACAGGCGCACCGGCAAACTGCTGAGGAACTGCAAGGCAATCCAGAATCCCAGCATTTCAGTGCACTTCCCGCAGAGTACCGTCGACCAACAGCTCAAGACGGTACAAGGCGCCGTGGCCGACCTCGACCTGCAACAACTGCTCACGGGGCAGCCCCCTGGCACGTGCCAGCAGCAAACGCATCACGCCCCCATGGGTAACCAGCAACACATGCTTGTCGGCATGCTCACGACGCAAATCGGCAATAGCTGCCAACACACGGCTGGCGAAGTCGATGACAGCCTCGCCACCAGGCGGGGTATAGGCATAGGGATCTGACCAGAACTGACCCAACTGTTGCTCATGGGTAACCATCAAGTCCGCGGCGCTACGCCCTTCCCACTCACCGAAATGCAGCTCTTGCAATCCAGGCGCCAATTGCACTGGCAAGCACCGTTGCTCGCCGAGCATTTGAGCAAAACGCGCGCAGCGCTGCAGGGGTGAGCTGACCACGACCTGCCAGGGGCCAGCACTGGCGACGGCCGCCTGCATCTGCTCCCAGCCCTTGGCTGTCAACGCATCATCCAGGCTGCCGCGCAGGCCGCCGCCCAGCTCGGTTTCGCCGTGACGCAGCAGGTCGATAATCATGCCGGACGGTCTGCCACGGCTGCTTCAGCGAAGGTCGCCATTTGCCCGTGCAGATCACAGGCCAGGCGCAACACGGGAACCGCCAGTGCCGCGCCACTCGCTTCTCCAAGGCGCAAGCCAAGCTCCAGTACCGGCTCACCCTTCAGTTCCGCCAGCACGCGACGATGTCCAGGTTCGGCGCCACAGTGGCCGAACAACAGCCAGTCCCGACACGCGGGATTGATTCGTACCGCCACCATTGCGGCAACGGTACAGATGAAGCCATCAATGAGCACCGCGACCCCAGCTTGGGCGCAGCCCAGATAAGCGCCCACCAATGCCGCGATTTCGAAGCCGCCAAAACAGAACAACTGCTGCAAAGGGTCATCGGACAGTTGCCCATGCACCTTCAGTGCGCGCTCGATCACCTGCGCCTTGTGCGCAACGCCAGCAGCGTCCAGTCCGGTACCGGGACCACTGAGGTCGCTGGCCGGGCATTTGAGCAAGGCGCACGCCAGGGCACTGGCGGCGGTGGTATTGCCGATACCCATCTCACCACCGATAAACAGCTGGGCGCCGCTGGCAGCTGCTCGCAGCGCGCTATCACGGCCACCTTGCATGGCTTGCAGCCCCTGCGCCCGACTCATCGCCGCCGCCTTGGCAAAATTCGCCGTCCCTGGCCCCACGCGCAAGTGGCGTACACCCGGCAGGTTCAGGTCAGGATCGATTGTGCCCAGGTCTACCACTTCCAGTTGAGCATTCAACTGACGGGCCAGCACGCTGATCGCCGCACCACCGCCGACAAAGTTTTGCAGCATCTGCCCGGTAACCGCTTGGGGATACGCCGAGATACCTTCGGCAACCACCCCATGATCACCGGCAAAGATGCTGATACTGACATTATCAAGGCGTGGCTTGAGCTGCCCTTGCAGGCCGGCCAGTTGCACCGCAAGCAGTTCCAGGCGTCCGAGGGAGCCGGCCGGCTTGGTCAATTGCTGCTGACGCGCCAAAGCCTGATCGCAGGCAGCCTGATCAACGGCACGGCAGGCATCAAGCCACCAGGTCTGACTCATGGTGCAGTTCCTTTCAAAGTAAGGGGAAGGCCGGCAACGCTAAGCACCACCCGCTGGCAGCGTTCGGCAATCGCCTGGTGCAGCCAGCCGGCTTCATCGACATAGCGCCGGGTCAGTTCGCCCATCGGCACGACACCAAGGCCAGTTTCGTTGCTGACCAGAATGATTTCACCCGGAAGCTCAGCCAGGCACTCCAGCAAGGCGCAGCGTTCGGCGAGCAGACGCTGCGGGTTGTCCAGCATCAGCAGGTTGGTCAGCCACAACGTCAGGCAATCGACCAACAGGCAGTGCTCGGCGCTGGCATTGGCGCGCAGCACCTGGGCCAGGGCCAGGGGTTCTTCGATGAGCCCCCAACTGTCTGGCCGGCGCTCACGGTGCAATTGCACCCGGGCATTCATTTCACCGTCCAGCGGCTCGCTGGTGGCAATGTAAATCACTGCCAGGCCACTGCGTTCGGCCAGTTGTTCGGCCAAGCGGCTCTTCCCTGAACGGGCACCGCCAAGAATCAGGTTGAGCATGTCAGTTCAGTCCGCACAGTTGACGCAGGCGTGGGGTATCCAGATGTTGCTCGACCAAGTCAGCCAAGCGCTCGATGTCGCGTTCGCGCAATGCCTGGTAATCCACGTGCTCGACCTCGTGCAAGCCCGCCCAGCGCAACAATGCCGCGCACGATTGCGGGCTCTCGAACAGGCCATGCAGATAGGTCGCCAAAACCTGGCCATCGGCGCTGATAGCACCATCGCTGCGGCCATCGGCCAGCAACACGGCCGGATGTTCAAGCGCTGCACCGCGGGTTACACCGGCATGAATTTCATAACCGCTGATTGGCGCTTGCTCCAGTTGCAAGGTGCCAGCCACGTTGCGCAATTGCTTTTCTGCTTCGAGCACCGTGACAAAATCGAGCAAGCCCAATCCGTCACTGCTGCCGGCCTGCCCTTCCAGCCCCAGTGGATCGTCCACGCGCTGGCCGAGCATCTGTAGCCCGCCGCAAATACCCAGGATCTTGCCGCCATAACGCAAATGGCGACTGATCGCCTGGTCCCAGCCTCGGCTGCGCAATTGCGCCAGATCGCCGCGCACACTTTTGGAGCCTGGCAGGATGATCAGGTCGGCGGGTGGAATGGGCTCACCGGGACCGATGAACTGCAGGTCGACTTGCGGATGCAGGCGCAACGGGTCGAAGTCGGTGTGATTGCTGATGCGCGGCAGTACCGGCACGATCACTTTCAGCGCCCGCGCCGTCTTCTCGCCCTGGCGCTGGTCGATACCGTCTTCAGCCTCCAGGTGCAAATCCATCACATAGGGCAACACCCCCAGCACCGGCTTGCCGGTACGTGTTTCGAGCCAGTCCAGGCCGGGTTGCAGCAAGGCAATGTCGCCGCGAAAACGGTTGATGACAAAACCTTTGACCCGCGCCTGCTCAGTGGCCGACAACAGCTCCAGGGTGCCCACCAGGTGGGCGAAAACACCACCGCGATTGATATCGGCAATAAGGATAACCGGGCAGTCCACCGCTTCGGCAAAGCCCATGTTGGCGATGTCGCCGGCACGCAGATTGATTTCCGCTGGCGAGCCAGCACCTTCCACCATCACCATCGGATACTGCGCACTCAATCGTTGGTGAGACTCGAGTACCGCCTGCATGGCGATAACCTTGTAGTCGTGATAAGCCACCGCATTCATGCTGGTAACCGCACGCCCGTGAACGATCACCTGCGCCCCGGTATCACTGTTGGGCTTGAGCAGCACCGGATTCATGTCGGTGTGTGGAGCCAGGCCAGCAGCTTGCGCCTGAACAGCCTGGGCGCGGCCGATTTCCCCACCGTCGGCGGTCACCGCACTGTTGAGCGCCATGTTCTGTGGTTTGAAAGGCACCACCGCCACGCCCTGGCGCAACAGCCAGCGGCACAGCGCGGTCACCAGGGTGCTTTTGCCGGCATCGGAGGTGGTGCCCTGCACCATCAAGGTACTCATGCGTGCTCCTTGCGGTATTCATTGAGCGCCTGCGCCAAGCGCTGAAAGTCTGCCTCTGTGGCGGGCAGACCCAGTCGCAGGCTAGGCGGCTGGAAGAACAGGCGCAGCAAAATACCGCGCTGCGCCATGAATTCATGCAACTGCGCCGCGTTGTCGATAAGCAGATACTGGAACAGGTCACAGCCTCCAGCCGGGATGAAACCTGCCGTCATCAGCATGTTTGCCAAGCGCTGACTGGCCACCGCACAGCGGCTGATCTGACCCTGGTGCGCAGCACTGTCGAGCAGACAGGCCTGACCGAGAATGCGGGTCGGCCCGCTAATGGTCCACGGCCCCAGAAGTTCAGCCAGACGCTGCAGGAGCGCTGTCTCAGCCAACACAAAGCCCAGACGCACGCCGGCAAGACCGAAGAACTTGCCAAAGGAGCGCAACACGATAAGACCGGCTTGCTCAGCCTCGGCGCCAATACTGTGTTGCGGCGTGTTGTCCATGAACGCTTCATCGACCAACAACCAACCGCCACGCCGGGCCAGACGGGCATGCCATTCCAGCAACATCTCAGCCTTGAACAAACAGCCGGTAGGGTTGTTCGGGTTGACCACCACCAGCACATCGAGGCTGTCGAGAAGGCTGTCCACTTGCTCGCCCTGCACTTCCAGGACCTGATGGCCGGCACGACGCCAGGCCTCGGCATGCTCGGCATAGCACGGCGAGAGTACCCCCACCCTGCTGCGCCCGCGCAGTTGCGGCAAGGCCTGGATCGCAGCCTGCGAGCCCGCTACCGGCAGTACCTGGCGGACTCGATAGTAATCGGCCGCTGCCTGCTCCAGACCATCTTCGGTTTCCGGCAGACGTGCCCAGGCGCGCAGCGGAATGTCTGGAATGGCATAGGCCCAAGGCGCGATACCACTGGACAAGTCCAGCCATTGCTCGCGAGGGATGCCGTAGTGCTGCACTGCGCGCTGCAGACGACCACCGTGTTCAAGCATAGAATTCGGCTCCCAGGCACAACAGTAGCAGCCATAACCATACGCCTTGGCAAACCAGGCGCCAGCCACGATCGATCGCATCAGCATCAGCCACCGGGCCTTCGCCCAGTTGCGCACGCTCATGCAGCTCACCGTGATACACCGCCGGGCCGCCCAGCTCCACGCCGAGAGCACCAGCACCGGCGGCCATGACCGGGCCGGCATTGGGGCTGTCCCACAACGGTGCCTGACGGCGCCAGCACGAAAGGGCCAGACGGGTCTTGCCCAGCAATGCGTAGGTCAGCGCCACCAGCCGAGCAGGAATATAGTTGAGCAGGTCATCGATACGTGCGGCCGCCCAGCCAAAGCGCTCGAAGCGCTCGTTGCGATAGCCCCACATGGCGTCGAGGGTGTTGCTCAAGCGATAGAGCACTACGCCTGGCGCTCCTGCGACGACAAACCAGAACAACGCGGCAAACACCGCATCACTGCCATTTTCCAGCACCGACTCGGTCGCTGCACGCGCCACCGCGGTTTCGTCCAGCTCGCGGGTTTCGCGGCTGACCAGAAAGCCCACGCGACGGCGCGCTTCATCAAGATCGGCATTGCGCAACGCGTCTGCCACCGGCGTGACGTGCTCACCGAGGCTGCGCAGCCCCAAGGCACAGTACAGCGCCAACACCTCCACCAACCAGCCGATATAGGGCAGCCAGGACAGCAGAGTGGCCAACAGGGTCAAAGGAATCACCGCCAGGAACCACGCAGTGACCCCATGGCTGCGCCATCCACGGCCCGCCGCATTGAAGCGCTGCTCCAGGCGTTTGGCCAAGCGACCAAACGCAACCAGCGGATGTCGACGCTGAGGCTCGCCCAACAACGCATCCAGCGCCACCCCGGCTACGGTCAGCAACGCCACGCTCATCAAGACTCTCCCCACTGATTTTCAAACAACATTTCGCTCAACGGCCGCGCCGTGGTCCAGCCTTCGAGCACCAACATCGGTGCCGGGTAGAACGCCTGGACCGGGCCGAGGCAGAGAATCGCCAGCGGTTTAGCCCCGGCCGGCATACCCAGCAGTTCGGCCAGGGCCTGGGGTTCGAACAGCGACACCCAACCCATGCCCAGCCCTTCGGCGCGCGCGGTCAGCCAGAGGTTCTGGATTGCGCAGGACAGTGAAGCCAGGTCCATCTCCGGCAACGTGCGACGACCGAAAATGTGCTTCTCGCGATCATCCATCAAGGCCGCTACCAACAGTTCGGCGCAGTCGTTAATACCTTCGACCTTGAGCTGCATGAACGCGTCGGAGCGCTCACCCAGTGCTTCGGCGGTGCGCACGCGCTCCGTTTCCACCAGGCCCTGGATGCGCTGACGCAGCTCGCGGTCAGTGATACGAATAAAGCGCCAGGGCTGCATCAGGCCGACGCTGGGTGCTTGATGGGCTGCCTGGAGCAGACGCCCGAGCAGTTCGGGCGCTACCTCACCCTGGATGAAGTGACGCATGTCGCGGCGTTCGCCGATGACTCGGTAGACCGCTGCGCGCTCGGCGTCGGAGAAGGCCTGGTCGCTCATGGTTTCAACAACGCCGCCGCAGCCAGAGGATTGGAGGCGAAATAGAAGTGCACATAGGAGGCCGTCAGCCGACCACTGCGATAGACCGCTTCAGCACCGCGCCCGCCGTTGGGGCTCAGACCCCGGGCAATGGGCTGCAGCGAGGTAGTGGTCAGCGAGTGATGGTAGGTGTGCCCACGCAAGGTGCCCTCGGGCAACTCGACCGCTTGCAGGGCCAGTGCCGCAAGGCGCTTCTGCATCACCGCTTCGCCCTCCAGCAGGCCAAGTAGCTCGGCACGCTCACCGGCCACATCGGTCAGGGCATCGAGCAGATAAAGCATGCCGCCGCATTCAGCGAGCACAGGCTTGCCGGCCTGATGATGGCTGCGAATCGCCGCGAGCATCGAGGTGTTCGCGGCCAACGCCTGGTGGTGCAGCTCCGGATAGCCGCCAGGCAAGTAAAGGCTGTCAGCCGGCGGCAGGGTTTGCTCATGCAGTGGCGAAAAGAATCTCAGCTCTGCCCCCATGGCCCGCAATAGATCGAGGTTGGCACCATAGGTGAACGCAAATGCTTCATCACGGGCCACGGCGATGGTCAGTCCTTCGAGCAAAGGTTCGATGGCCTGTGCGCTCGGCGCCGCAAAAGCCACTGCTGGCGGTAGCGACGACTCACAACTGGCCGCCAGGGCTGCTGCTGCGGCGTCGAGGCGAGCGTCCAGATCATTGAGCTCACTGGCCTGGACCAGGCCCAGGTGCCGACTTGGCAACTCGATGCCGGTTTCCCGCGACAGCCCGCCATACCAGCGCAACCCTTCAGTCAGGCTACCCTCGAGCAATTGCGCGTGGCGCAGCGTGCCGACACGGTTGGCCAGCACACCAGCAAAGGGTAAATCCGCTTGATAGCGAGCCAGCCCCAGCGCCAGGGCACCAAAGGTTTGAGCCATCGCCGTGCCGTCGATAACTGCCAACACCGGCACGGCAAAATGACGGGCCAGGTCGGCACTCGAAGGCGTGCCGTCGAACAGCCCCATGACGCCTTCGATCAGAATCAGGTCGGCATCGCCTGCAGCCTCCCAGAGCAGCCGCCGGCTTTCCTGCTCACCGACCATCCACAGATCCAGTTGATACACCGGTGCACCACTGGCTCGCTCCAGAATCATCGGATCGAGAAAGTCCGGACCGCACTTGAACACGCGGACCTTGCGCCCTTGATTGCGGTGCAGTCGCGCCAGGGCGGCGGTCACGGTGGTCTTGCCCTGGCCGGAGGCCGGGGCAGCAATCAGTACCGCCGGGCAGTGACGCGTGTCACTCATAGTTCAACGCCCTTCTGAGCACGAATGCCTGCCTGGAAAGCATGCTTGATCATGCCCATCTCGGTGACGGTGTCAGCCAGCTCGATCATTTCATCCTTGGCACCGCGCCCCGTGACAATCACGTGTTGCATTGGCGGACGCGCCTGCAGGTCGCTGAGCACCTGTTCCAGATCGAGGTAGCCATGCTTGAGGGCAATGTTCAGCTCATCGAGCACGACGAAAGTGATCGCAGGGTCCTGCAGCAATTGACGGGAAACCGCCCAGGCGGCTTCGGCCGCGGCGATGTCGCGCTGGCGATCCTGGGTTTCCCAGGTGAAACCCTCGCCCATCACGTGATAGCGCACCTGCTCGGGGAAGCGACGGAAGAACAACTCTTCACCGGTGCTGTTGCGGCCCTTGATGAACTGCACCACGCCGCATTGCATGCCGTGGCCCATGGCCCGGGCAAGCATGCCGAAGGCCGAACTGCTCTTGCCTTTGCCGTTGCCACTGAGCACCAGGAGCAAGCCGCATTCGTTAGGCGAGTTGGCAATACGCTCGTCGATTACTGCCTTCTTGCGCAGCATTCGTGCCAGGTGGCGTTCGTCACGCTCGGTGGATTCAGTCATCGAAGTCTCCGCAAACCACTGTCAGCCGTTGCACGACGATTCCTGCAGCGCAGCGCTGCACGAATTTCGAGGTAATGACCAGGCGACAGATGAATGGATATGGCAAACGGAGAATTGCGCGGGGCTGCGGCACAGGCCGAAGAGTACGCGCATCACCCTCCGTGATGCCGTTGGCTGTAACAGGCCGGTCTCCGGGCTCGTGAGTGGGTTCGAATACCCAGGATCGCGCGCCTTCCCGGGCTCGATTACCCAGTGGCCGTGCGCGGCCTTGACTCACTTACCGTTGCGGGGGCAGCGCCGGACTCGCACGCGTTTGCGCACCCACCGGCTTCCCTGTTTCACCCTGCCAGGCCATCGCCCACAGAGCACCTGAAACAAGTCGCGAAGGTTAGAGGGTTGCACCCGGAGCGTCAATGAAAGGCGCAGTACCGACGTGGGTCAATGGCGCCTGCTTGGTCTTGTGCCAACGTACCCGCAGTGATATCAAATAGCCATGTCTTGGCTATGCTCAATTACAACAGCTACAAGGAGAGCGACATGCAAGGTCTGATCATCAATAACGCGCGCCTGGAATTCCTGCGCCCTGCCCTGGAACGCTGGGTAGCCTGCATTGACCGTTTCAATCAGGTGCAGGGCGACGCGCAGGCACCGTACTGGCATGGCGCCCAAGCCAACCTGAGCCTGCTTTCTACCGCCGCCTGGCAAGCGGAGCTTGTGACCTTGCAACACCACCAGAGCAAAAAGCAGCGTGACGAAGGTGAGCGGGAGGCGCGCTGCGACCTGTACATCGCCAGCCAGGGCGAAGCCGCCTACCTGCAAGCCAGCCAACGCTGGCCATGCATCGGCCGCCTGGACCTGAACAACGCCCTGCAGGAAAGCGTCGCCGCCGCCCGCTACGTAGCAGCCCCCAGCCAGCTGAAAATCGCAGCCCTGTTTGCCAGCCCCTGGAAAGCCGGGCAGCACGCCAGCCCTGAAGAACTCCAGGACCTGGTCGAGGACCTGCAGAAACATACCGCCTGTGCCATCGCCTGGTACTTCCCCTACGCCTACCGCAAGCTGCACAACGAATCCGGACACTATCATCCCGGCATTGCCCTGCTGCTCAAGCAGGCGTAATTGAAGGAACCTCTGCCCGGCTGACCGCCTCTACTTTTTACAGTGGTCAACTTTGCAAGGGGAATGACATGGGCATGCACAGGATTGCGTTGCTATTGGCGGTTGCCGCCGGCTTGAGTGGCTGCGGGGAAACCGCTCGCTTGGAGGTCAGCGACGGTTTCGGTCCGTCACCGCAGTTACCCGAGCCGAACAAAACCTTGATCCCTACCGTTAACGTCGCCCCCGCCATCGGCTGGCCCCAGGGTGCCAAGCCAGTGGCGGCGGCAGGCACTCAGGTGGCAGCCTTTGCCGAAGGCCTGGATCATCCGCGCTGGCTGTATGTACTGCCCAATGGCGATGTGCTGGTTGCTGAAACCAATGCCCCACCCAAGCCTGAAGATGGCAAAGGCATTCGCGGCTGGATCATGGGCAAGGCCATGAGCCGCGCCGGTGCCGGAGTGCCGAGCGCCAATCGCATCAGCCTGCTGCGTGACAGCGACCATGATGGCGTAGCCGAAACGCGCACGACCTTTATCGAAAACCTCAATTCGCCGTTTGGCATGGCACTGGTCGGCAACGACTTTTATGTGGCCGACACCGATCGCCTGCTGCGTTTCAACTACCAGCCCGGCGCCACCTCGATCCAAGGCCCCGGCACCCTGGTAGCCGTTCTACCCGGCGGCCCCTTGAATCATCACTGGACCAAAAACGTGATTGCCAGCCGCGACGGCACGAAACTCTATGTAACCGTCGGCTCCAACAGCAATGTCGGCGAAAACGGCCTGGATAAGGAAAAAGGCCGCGCAGCGATCTGGGAAGTCGACCCCGCCAGCGGCAAGCAACGCCTGTTCGCATCCGGCCTGCGCAACCCCAACGGCATGGCGTGGGAACCCCACAGCGGGCAGCTGTGGACGGCAGTCAATGAGCGTGACGAGATCGGCAGCGACCTGGTGCCCGATTACATCACGTCGGTCAAGGACGGTGGTTTTTATGGCTGGCCGTACAGTTACTACGGCCAGAATATCGACAAAAGGGTCAGCCCCCAGGATCCACAACGGGTCGCCCAGGCTATCGCCCCGGACTACGCCGTCGGCCCGCACACCGCCTCACTGGGCCTGACCTTCGCTGAACCCGGCGTGCTGCCACCGCCATTCGAAAACGGCGCCTTCATCGGCCAACACGGCTCCTGGAACCGCAAACCGCACAGCGGCTACAAAGTGATCTTCGTGCCATTCAGCACTGCCGGCAAACCGGCGGGCAAACCCATCGACCTGCTCAGCGGCTTTCTCAGTGACGAAGGCAAGGCCATGGGCCGGCCGGTGGGTGTAATCAATGATCAGCGTGGCGGCTTGCTGGTAGCCGATGATGTGGGCAACAAGATCTGGCGAGTGAGCAAAGCCCAGTAGCCTTCAACTGGCAGCGAGCCCCGCGATCTGCAGCAAAGAAACGGCGCCTGGCTACAAACGCTTACGGCAGAGTGTCAGACCATCGCCTATCGGCAGCATCGACAGGTCAACGCGCGGATCATTTTTCAGCGCCAGGTTCAGTGCCTGGATCGCGCGCGTATCGTCACTGTCCGCCTGCTCCTGTAAAACCCGCCCACTCCACAGGGTGTTGTCGAACACGACCAGACCGCCCGTGCGCAGCAAGCGCAGCGCCTCCTCCAGGTACAGCGGGTAATTGGCCTTGTCGGCATCGATGAAGATCAGGTCATAGCGCTCATCTGGCAAGGTGGCCAGGGTTTGCAAGGCCGGCCCCAAGCGCATCTCGATACGCTCGGCCACTGCAGCTTCGCGCCAGTAATGCCAGGCAATGTCGTTGTAGGTGCCCGGCAGGTCACAGCACAGTAATTGCCCATGGTCCATCGCCTGAGCCATGCACAAGGCGCTGTAGCCGGTGAACGTTCCGACCTCGATCACCCGCTGTGCACCAATCAACCGCACCAACAATGCCAGCAATTGGCCCTGCTCTGGTGCTACTTGCCATCGCGCTTCGGGCAATGCCTGGGTTTCTACGCGCAAGCGTGCCAGCAACGGCGTCTCGCGTACGGACACCGCTTGCAGGTAGTGGTAGAGAGCATCATCGAGGTAGAGCGTTTGCGCAGTCATCGCTTACCTCGACAGGTCAGGGGTTGCGGGCCAGGTGAGCAGGCACAATGACCCGCTTGGCATTCAGGTACGCCTTGTTCCAGTAGCTGTTGGACAGGTAGTCCAGGCGCACCGTGCCACCAGCGGAGGGGGCGTGAACGAAGCGGCCTTCGCCGACGTAGATGCCAGCATGGCTGACCTGAGCGCCGCCACTGGTGGCAAAGAACACCAGATCTCCGGACTGCAGGGCGCCGCGCTCGATGCTTGGCCCACGGATACCGATCATTTCGCGCGTGGTACGCGGCAGTGCAATGCCTGCAGCATCACGATAGACGTAGCCAATCAGGCCGCTGCAGTCAAAACCGGCATCCGGCGTGTTGCCGCCCCAGCGATAAGGCGTACCGACCAGGCCCAGGGCGCGGAACAGAACATCTTCGGCAACGGGGGAGAAATACACTTGAGGGGCCATGACAACGGGCTCGACCACTTTAGGGGCCGGAGCATGGCTAGAGCAGGCACCGAGCAGTGCCAGCAGGGAAAATAGAGCGAAGCGCGCCTTCATCGCCATGATCAGAACATCCTGTCTGAGGCCGTCCGGCGTTAGGCCGGAAATAGTTGAGAATTTAGATTAGACGCTTTCTGTAAATACGCACGGCGACGAGCTTTTCAGCTACGTCGCCGTGATACCGCAACGGTTCATGATCAGTTGCGCGAGATGGTGGTCGCGGTCGGTGCCATGGCCAAGGCGCGCTTGGCTTCAATGAAGGTCTTGCTCCAGTAGCGATCACCGAGCTTGTCGATACGTACACCACCGCTGCGGCGGCTGCTGGAGTGAATGAACTGGTCATCCCCCAGGTAGATCCCGGCATGGCTTACACGACCGCGACCGTTGGTGCTGAAGAACAGCAGGTCACCCGGCTTGAGGTTGTTACGTGCAACCAGCGGGGCCTTCACGTTGATCATTTCGCGGGTAGAGCGCGGCAGGTTCACGCCAGCTTCTTCGCGGAACAGGTAACCGATGAAACCGCTGCAATCAAAACCGGTGTTCTCGGAGGTGCCGCCAAAACGGTAACGGGTACCGATCAGGGACATACCACGCTCAAGAATGTTGTCTGCCAGGGCTGGCAGCTGGTATGGCTTGCTGCTGGCGAAGTCTTGCAGCTCTTCTTCAGTCGCCATTTCTTCTTCGAATACCGAAGAGAGGGAGGACTGGCTGGAAAGCTGGGCGCTAACCGGTTGCTCAACCTGCTGCTGCGAAACAGGGCTATGCGCTGCGCAGCCGAAAAGCAGGGTCACAAGTGCGAGGGGCACGAGGGGTGCGAAGCGCTTTAGCATGGGCACGACCGTGTCTGGAATTTAAAGAGGGGGAAACTATGCCTTCTATCGGGTCGATTTGCAAATTCAATCAAAAAAAATGTGACTTTTATGTGCCGAGGCTCTAGACCCTGCCTTACCAGCCCAAGGTTTCTTTCAAAAACGGGATGGTGAGCTTGCGTTGAGCCTGCAACGAGGCCTGATCCAGACGCTCGAGCAAATCGAAAAGCGCACTCATGCTGCGGGTGCCGCGGGTTAGAATGAAGTGCCCGACCTCATCGGTGAGGTGCAAGCCACGCCGTGAGGCACGCAGTTGCAGGGCGCGCAGTTTGTCTTCGTCGGACAACGCACGCATCTGGAAGATCAGCGCCAGGGTCAGGCGCGACTTGAGGTCTGCCAGCTTGATCGGCAGTTCGCGAGGCGAACTGGAGGCTGCCAGCAACAACCGCCGACCACTATCGCGCAGGCGGTTGAACAAGTGGAACATGGCCTCTTCCCACTCTGGCTTGCCGGCAATGACATGCAGGTCGTCGAGGCACACCAGTTCGTATTGTTCGAGGTTGTCCAGTAGCTCGACACCGCGGTCGAGCAGTTGTGCCAGCGGCAAGTATACGGCGGGTTCGCCCAGTTGCTCGAAGCGCAGGCAAGCCGCCTGGAGCAAATGGGTACGCCCCACGCCCTGCTTGCCCCAGAGATAAATCAGGCTTTCGGTCCAGCCGGCGTCGGCTTCGCAGAGTCGCTCAACGTAGCCCAATGCTGCGGCGTTGGCACCCGGGTAATAGTTGATGAAGGTGGCGTCGTCACGCAGACGCACACCCAAGGGCAACTGGATCGGTTTCATGCTGGCTGGGCAGTTCCGAAGAACCACAAGGGGCCTTTTGTGAAAAGTCTGCAAAGTTTATACCCGTGGCGCCGGTCGCACAATCAGCGCGGACCACAAGTAAAATCAAAGGCTTGCATCGACGCCTGATAATCGATGAAAGCCCTTGGCCATTAAGCTAGAGCTCCGGGTCGATCTCGCCCGCATACATGTCCGACTCTTTATAGAGATCATGGACATGGCGCAGCAACACCATGATTACCGCGGCCATCGGCAACGCCAACAGCACCCCGGTAAATCCGAACAGTTCACCGCCGGCCAGAATGGCGAAAATCACCGCCACTGGGTGCAGGCCGATACGGTCGCCCACCAGCAGCGGCGTCAGGACCATGCCTTCCAGCGCCTGGCCGACCATGAAGACCGCAGCGATGCCCATCAGCGGATAAGGATCACCGCCAAACTGGAACAAGCCGGCAATCATTGCCGCGCCGATGCCGATGATGAAACCCATGTACGGCACGATCGCTGCCAGCCCCGCCAGCAAGCCAATCAACAGGCCCAGTTCAAGGCCGACCAACATCAGGCCAGAAGCGTAGATGATGCCCAACGCCAGCATCACCAGCAGTTGACCGCGAACGAAAGCGCCCAGCACTTCATGGCACTCCGCGGCCAGTGCCACCACCCTTTCCTCACGCTGGCGCGGCAACAGTCGGCGGATCTTGGCCATCATCAAGTCCCAGTCGCGTAGCAGATAGAAGCTCACCACCGGAATCAGCACCAGATTGGCCAACCAGCCCAGCAACGCCAGGCCTGACGCCGTGGCCTGGGACAGAATGACCCCGACGATGTCGGTGGTCTGCCCCATATGGCCACTAATGGCAGCCTTGATCTTGTCGAACTTCCAGAACCCGTCGGCCAGCCCCAGTCGCGTCTGCACCCAGGGCAGCGCGTCATGCTGCAGCCAGTCGAGCATTTGCGGCGCCAGCTCGTAGAGTCGTATCAATTGTTTGGCCAGCATCGGCACCAACACCAGCAACAACAACGTCAGCAGCAAGGTAAACAGGGTAAAGACCAGTACCACGCCCCAGGTGCGGGACATTCCGGCACGCTCCAGGCGATCGACCAGCGGGTCCGCCAGGTAGGCGAGCATGATGCCTACCAGAAAAGGCGAAAGGATCGGGTGCAGCCAGTACAACAAGGCTGCGCACAGCAGCGCTACGCCCAGCCAGACCCAGCGACGCATATCAGTCATGGACAACCTCGGTACTACCAGCGAAAACGCAGGCCATTGAACGGTTTAGGGGCAGCGGCCTGAGCTGCTGCCGGATTAGCCGCAGTGGCTTGAGTGGCTGGATCGGCAACTGGCGCTTGTACCGGCGCCTCGGCGGGCAGCTCCTGGAGCTTGGCCAGACCGAGCTGGGCACGCAACTGATCGCTGTTGCCGGTCACCTGGTAAGTAAGGGTATCGCCGTCGACCTGATTGAGGCGTGCACCATAGGGCTCCAGCACCCGGCCCAGCTCGGCATAGCGAGCCAGGTTCATCCCCTGGACCTGCACTTGCATATCGCTGCTGGCACCGGGGCGGGCGACAAAACGCGGCGCCAGGCGATTGCTCACCGCAAGCATTACGGCATCTGCCAATGCAGCCTGATCGGCGCCCTCGACCTTGCCCTGTTCGCGCTGGTCCCCCAACCACAGGCGCCAGGTGCCCTGCCATTTGCCATCGGCCTCGCTGGCATGAACGGCCAGCAGCGCATCAGCGCCATAACGTTCGGATGCATCGCGCAGTGGCGCAGGATCGGCACCTTCAAGATTCTTGGCCGTTGCCACCAATTGTTCATTGAGGTCCGCCAACGGCAGACGCAATGGCAGGCCGCGGTGCTGGGCCGCACGGCGCAACGGCTCGGCACTGCCCTGGCCATCGCCGACCAGGCTTGAGCCTTCAACGCTGTCATTCAGCCACCAGCCGAGGATCGAGGGGCGGTTGTTGCCCCACAGTGCCAGACCCGCCTGACGCAAGGTACGCTCGGTGGTACCCGGATCGAAATCCACCAGTACGGTCTCCGGTGGCCCAGCTTCGAAACCGAACTGACTGATGATTTGTTGCGGATCCTTGCGCAACCCGGCCAAGGCCGGACTCTGTGGTGCCTTGGGGTCGCCCGTCAGGCGCAACACGAGGGTGTCCAGGGCTTTGCTTGTAGCTTGGGCGCGGGCTTCGGCGCCCTGGCCATCGACCGGCTCGCGGACCTGATAAAGGCTAGAGACGGTTTCGGCCTGGGCCGAGCATGCAAACAAGGCAAGACAGCCAATGGTCAGGTAATTACGCAAACGCATGGAGGATTCCTGTCCTGGTAATAAAGAAGCGATGCTTATAGAAGAACGTGGCTATGACCGCAGCACCGTGCAAAACATTCAGCCACTGCGCCCGATTTCATCGAATAGCCTTTGCTATACCTTATACAGCCTGCGCCCTGGCAACCAGTCGGACACGGTTAAAGACGATTTTTTTAGCTGATCTGGGCCCTGCCCGTCGGCCTGAGGATGGCCGCTACGGGGCAACCCTGATAAAATCGCGCGCCTTCGCAGACCGGCGACGGTCAGGCAGCAGGATTACCCTGCGCTATGCCTGGCAGGTCACGGTCGATTCCCCTGAATCCCTCCCCCCTAAAGGCCTGGATCATGAGCAAGCAACCCTCCCTGAGCTACAAGGACGCCGGTGTAGACATCGACGCCGGTGAAGCATTGGTCGAACGCATCAAAGGCGTTGCCAAGCGCACGGCGCGCCCGGAAGTCATGGGCGGCCTGGGCGGCTTTGGCGCCCTCTGCGAAATCCCGGCTGGCTACAAACAGCCGGTTCTGGTCTCCGGCACCGATGGCGTGGGCACTAAACTGCGCCTGGCCCTGAACCTGAACAAGCACGACAGCATCGGCCAGGACCTGGTCGCCATGTGCGTCAACGACCTGGTCGTTTGCGGTGCAGAGCCGCTGTTCTTCCTCGACTACTACGCCACCGGCAAGCTGAACGTTGACGTTGCTGCCACCGTGGTAACCGGCATCGGCGCTGGCTGCGAACTGGCAGGCTGCTCCTTGGTTGGCGGTGAAACCGCAGAAATGCCTGGCATGTACGAAGGCGAAGATTACGACCTGGCTGGTTTCTGTGTCGGCGTAGTGGAAAAAGCCGAAATCATCGACGGCTCCAAGGTTGCCGCTGGCGACGCACTGATCGCCCTGCCGTCTTCCGGCCCGCACTCCAACGGTTACTCGCTGATCCGCAAGATCATCGAAGTATCGGGTGCCGATATCGAAAACATCCAGCTCGACGGCAAACCGCTGACCGAACTGCTGATGGCCCCGACCCGCATCTACGTCAAGCCGCTGCTCAAGCTGATCAAAGATACCGGCGCAGTCAAGGCCATGGCCCACATCACCGGTGGCGGCCTGCTCGATAACATCCCACGCGTGCTGCCAAAAGGCGCCCAGGCCGTTGTTGACGTCGCCAGCTGGGCACGCCCAGCGGTGTTCGACTGGCTGCAGGAAAAAGGCAACGTCGACGAGCACGAAATGCACCGCGTCCTCAACTGCGGCGTTGGCATGGTCATCTGCGTAGCCCAGGACCAGGTCGAAACCGCCCTGAACGTTCTGCGTGAAGCTGGCGAGCAGCCATGGGTTATCGGCCAGATCGGCGTTGCCGCCGAAGGCGCTGCCCAGGTCGAGCTGAAGAACGTCAAGGCGCACTGATGCCAAGCAAGACTTGTGACGTTGTGGTGCTGCTGTCTGGCACCGGCAGTAACCTGCAAGCCTTGATCGACAGCGTTCGCACCGGCGATAGCCCGGTGCGAATCCGCGCGGTCATTTCCAATCGTGCCGATGCTTATGGCCTGCAGCGCGCCCGCGATGCAGGTATCGATACCGCCGTGCTCGACCACAAGGCCTTTGACGGTCGCGAGGCATTCGACACGGCCCTGGTCGAACTGATCGATGGCTACCAGCCGCAGTTGGTGGTACTGGCCGGTTTCATGCGCATCCTCAGCGCAGGATTCGTACGCCATTATCACGGCCGCCTGCTGAACATCCATCCATCGCTATTGCCCAAGTACAAAGGTCTGCACACCCATCAGCGCGCCCTCGAGGCCGGTGACGGCGAGCATGGCTGCAGCGTGCATTTCGTTACCGAGGAACTCGATGGCGGGCCGCTGGTCGTACAGGCAGTAATACCGGTAGAGTTGGACGACACACCGGAAAGCCTGGCGCAAAGGGTTCACCGCCAGGAACATCAGATTTACCCGCTGGCGGTGCGCTGGTTTGCCGAAGGTCGTTTGCGCCTGGGCGAGCACGGTGCTCTACTGGATGGCCAGCCCCTGGCGGCCAGCGGCCACTTGATTCGACCCTAGGAGATAATATGCGTCGCGCCCTGCTCTTCGCACTTGCCGTGCTCGCACTGCCACTTCAGGCAGCCGATCTGAAGCCATTCTCGGCCAGCTACACCGCCGACTGGAAACAGCTGCCAATGAGCGGCACCGCTGAACGCAGCCTGGAAAAGAACGCCAACGGTACCTGGAGCCTCAACTTCAAGGCATCGATGATGATCGCCAGCCTGACCGAGCAAAGTACCCTGCGCCTGGACAAGGACACGCTGCTGCCACAGACCTACCACTTCGAACGTGGCGGCCTGGGCAAAGCCAAGAAGGTCGACCTCGACTTCGACTGGAACAGCAAGCTCATTACCGGTTCCGACCGTGGTGATGCAGTCAAGCTGCCGCTTAACCGCGGCGTACTGGACAAGTCCACCTACCAACTGGCCTTGCAACACGATGTGGCCGCCGGCAAGAAGAGCGTCAGCTACCAAGTGGTCGATGGCGACGAGATCGACACCTATGACTTCCGCGTCCTGGGTACCGAAAAAGTCACCACCAAGACCGGTCAGGTCGAAGCCATCAAGGTCGAGCGCGTACGCGATCCAAGCCAGAGCAAGCGCATCACCGAGCTGTGGTTTGCCAAAGACTGGGATTACCTGCTGGTACAACTACGCCAGGTCGAGACCGACGGCAAAGAGTACGTAATCGTGCTGCAGGACGGTACGGTTGACGGCAAGGCGGTCAAGGGCAACTGATTTATCGCCCTGCTGCTGGTTACGCTGAAACCCCGCCCGGTGCGGGGTTTCTTTTTTTACGCGAGCGATTAGACGCCTGCATGAAAGATGTTTCATGCGCCAAGCATTTACGTAGCCAGCTAACAAACTCTATAAAAGAGACCTGCGACAAGGTGCCGCAGGTAACTGAATCGGAGTTTGCAGATGACTGTCAAAGTAACTGAGCACGACGACAACAGAATGTCCTACGAAGTCCTGGCTGCGGGTGTACGCATCTGGGATGTGCACCAACAAGGCGAACTGGTAGGCATGTTCCATACCGAGCATGAAGCCCATAACTATCGAATCGAACTGGAATGCCTGGAGGCCAGGCGGCAGCAGGAATAGCCTGCAGAAAGAACAAACCCCGCCAAGGCGGGGTTTGTCGTGTTTACCACATTAGATCATCAGGGATCACATAGGCTGCGTAAGGATCATCGGCATCCGGCTCGTCGACCTGAGTGTTGAGCAGGACAATACGCTTGGGATCGCGCTCCTGGATCTTCAGTGCCGCTTCGCGCGGGATAACCTCGTACCCCCCACCATGGGCAACGATGGCCAGTGAGCCGCTGCTCAGCTTGCTGCGCATCAGGGCATTGACCGACAGCCGCTTGACCTTCTTGTCGTCGACGAAATTGTAGTAGTCCTCGGTGGTCAACTTAGGCAGGCGCGACACCTCGATCAATTGCTTGACCTGGGCGGCACGGGCCTTCTGCTCGGCTTTCTCCTGCTGCTGGCGGTTCAGTTCCTGGTCGCGCTTGGCTTTCTCGGCCATGGCTTCCTTGGCCAGCCGCTGCTGGGTATCGTCAACTTCGACCTGGCCCTTATGCTCCAGGCGCTTCTGTTTTTTCTGCTCTTTACTGACCTGCTTGACCTGCTTCTGGTTAACCAGACCGGCTTTGAGCAATTGGTCACGAAGGGAAAGGCTCATCGTTCACTCACTTATGTGCGTCTACTCAGCCGCAGCTGGGCAGGTTCTTTTCCTGACGTTTGGCTTCGCCCCAAAGCGCATCCATGTCTTCTAGGGTGCAATCTTCAATCGGACGCCCACTGTCGCGCAATGCCTGCTCGATAAAACGGAAACGTCGTTCAAACTTTTGATTCGCGCCGCGCAAGGCGTTTTCCGGGTCGACTTTCAAATGCCGGGCCAGATTGACCGTGGCAAACAGCAGGTCACCGAGTTCATCGGCCAACGCCTCGCTGTCATTGTCGGCCATCGCTTGCAGCACTTCGTCGAGTTCTTCTCGAACCTTGTCCAGCACCGGCAAAGGATCGGGCCAATCGAAGCCGACCTGGGCCGTACGCTTTTGCAGCTTGGCGGCCCGGGACAACGCTGGCAAGGCGGCCGGCACATCGTCAAGCAACGACAGCTGTTCGGGAACGCCTTTTTCGGCGCGCTCCTGAGCCTTGATCTGCTCCCAGCGCTGCTTGACCTCGGCCTCGTCGAGCTTTGGCGTATCCAATGACGCGTACAGCTCGCCGGTGGGAAACACGTGAGGGTGACGACGGATAAGCTTGCGGGTAATGCTGTCGATTACCCCGGCAAATTCGAATCGCCCTTCTTCACGGGCCAACTGGCTGTAATAGACGACCTGGAACAGCAGGTCGCCCAACTCCCCCTGCAAGTGCTCGAAATCGCCGCGCTCGATCGCGTCGGCCACTTCATAGGCTTCTTCCAGGGTATAGGGAATGATGGTCGCGTAGGTCTGCTTCAAATCCCATGGACAACCGTGCTGCGGGTCACGCAGTCGGGCCATGAGGTGAAGCAGGTCGTCTAGGGTATACATCGGTGCTCTCTGCTGGGGCCTTCGCGAGGCTAGCCCGCCCCCACACTGCGGGGCGGGCTGCGCGATGACAGTCTCAAGGCGTACGGTTACGCCGCGTCTCGATGATGTTCGGCAACTGCGAGATCCGCCCCAGCAGGCGCCCAAGGGCATCCAGGCCAGGAATCTCGATAGTCAGCGACATCAGCGCCGTGTTGTCTTCCTTGTTCGAGCGGGTGTTGACCGCCAGAACGTTGATCCGCTCGTTGAGCAATACCTGGGAGACATCTCGCAGCAAGCCTGGGCGGTCGTAGGCACGAATGATGATATCCACCGGATAGGTTTGCACCGGTACCGGCCCCCAGCTTACCTGGATAATCCGCTCCGGTTCACGCCCGGCCAGTTGCAGCACCGAGGCGCAATCCTGACGGTGGATGGTTACACCACGGCCTACGGTGATGTAGCCGACAATCGCATCGCCCGGCAACGGCTGGCAGCACCCGGCCATTTGCGTGAGCAGGTTGCCGACGCCCTGGATCTGGATATCGCCGCGCTTGCCCGGCTTGTAGCCGGTGGCTTTGCGTGGCACCAACTCGATATGCCCGCTGCGCTCCGGTTCCACCAGTTGCTGCGCCGCGTTGACCAGATGCGCCAGACGCAAATCGCCAGCCCCGAGCGACGCGAACATGTCCTCGGCGGCCTTGAGATTGGCTTTTTCAGCCAACCGTTCGAAGTCCACCTGCGGCAGCCCCAAACGGTTGAGCTCGCGCTCGAGCAGGGTTTTACCGGCCGCGACGTTCTGGTCACGCGCCTGTAGCTTGAACCAGTGGACGATCTTGGCCCGCGCCCGCGAGGTGGTGACGTAACCCAGGTTGGAGTTCAACCAGTCGCGGCTCGGATTGCCGTGCTTGCTGGTGATGATCTCGACCTGCTCGCCAGTCTGCAGGCTGTAGTTGAGCGGCACGATCCGCCCATTGATTTTCGCGCCACGGCAGTTGTGACCGATCTCGGTATGCACCCGGTAGGCGAAATCCAGCGGCGTAGCACCTTTGGGCAGGTCGATGGCGTGCCCGTCCGGGGTAAAGACATACACCCGGTCCGGTTCGATATCCACCCGCAACTGCTCGGCCAGGCCGCCGATGTCGCCCAATTCTTCGTGCCACTCCAACACCTGACGCAACCAGGAAATTTTCTCCTCGTAATGGTTGGAGCTGGATTTGACATCGGTACCCTTGTAACGCCAGTGCGCACACACGCCGAGTTCGGCTTCCTCGTGCATGGCATGGGTTCGGATCTGGACTTCAAGCACCTTGCCTTCAGGACCAATAACGGCAGTGTGCAGCGAGCGGTAGCCGTTTTCCTTGGGGTTGGCGATGTAGTCATCGAACTCTTTGGGGATGTGCCGCCATAGGGTATGCACGATCCCCAACGCGGTGTAGCAGTCGCGCATTTCCGGAACCAGTACACGCACCGCTCGCACGTCGTAGATCTGGCTGAACTCCAGGCCTTTGCGCTGCATTTTGCGCCAGATCGAATAGATGTGCTTGGCTCGGCCGCTGATATCGGCCTTGACCCCGGTGGCCAGCAGTTCGTTCTGCAGCTGGTTCATCACATCGCTGATGAAGCGTTCACGGTCCAGGCGCCGCTCATGCAACAGTTTGGCGATCTGCTTGTATTGATCGGGCTCCAGGTAGCGGAAGGACAGGTCCTCCAACTCCCACTTGATATGACCGATACCCAGGCGGTGCGCCAGGGGCGCGTAGATATCGAAAACTTCGCGGGCGACACGGTTGCGCTTCTCGTCGTCAGCACCCTTGACCGCGCGAATTGCACAGGTACGTTCGGCCAGCTTGATCAGCGCCACGCGCACGTCATCGACCATGGCCACGAGCATTTTGCGCAGGTTCTCGACTTGCGCTTGCGAACCCAGTACCAGCGATTGACGTGGGCTGAGACTGGCGCTGATAGCGGCCATGCGCAGCACGCCGTCGATGAGCTTGGACACCACTGGACCAAAACGCTGACCGACTTCGGCCAGGGTCACCTTGCCTTCACGCACGGCACGGTAGATAACCGCAGCGACCAGGGAGTCCTGGTCGAGCTTGAGGTCGGCAAGGATTTCGGCAATTTCCAGGCCGGCCTGGAAACTCGAGGTTCCGTCAGCCCAGGAATGCTTGGCCGGGTTGCCCTTTTTCTCGATTTCCTGAGCGAACTCGCAAGCCTCTTTAAGCGCTTCACGGTCCAGCGCCAGGTCGACGCTCACCACATGATCCAGCCATGCTTCGAGATTGATACTGCCGTCGGTGTTGACCGGCTGGTGTACTCTCACCTGTACCATCTTTGTTTACCTTTCCCTACAGCGCATTCACGATGCGCTTGAAATCACTGGTGCTGCCCCTGCCGGACCCGAGGTGCAGCGCCTGACGCGCCAGTCCCGCTAGCCCGCTTCGAATAACGCCATGGCTTCGACATGCGCCGTCTGAGGAAACATGTCGAGAATCCCGGCACATTTTAACCGGTAACCCTGCCTGACCAGCTCGAGCGTGTCGCGGGCCAGGGTTGCCGGATTGCACGATACATATACAAGACGTTTCGCACCGAGGTCTGCGATTTTTCGCACCACCTCGAAAGCACCGTCTCGCGGTGGATCCAAGAGTACCGCAGAAAAGCCCCCAGCGGCCCAGCCAGAGGCGGACAATGGCTGCGATAGATCGGCCTGAAAAAACTGCACATTATGCAAATTGTTGCTTCGTGCATTGGCCGCTGCTCGCTCGACCATTGCCTGTACACCTTCCACTGCCACCACTTCACGTGCCTGCCGAGCCAGCGGCAGGGCGAAATTGCCCAGGCCGCAGAACAAATCGAGTACCCGCTCGTCAGCCTTTGGCGCCAGCCATTGCAGTGCCTGCTCGATCATCGCGGTGTTGACCTCGGCGTTCACCTGAACGAAATCTCCAGGCCGGTAGGCAAGCTCGAGATTCCACGGTGCCAGGGTAAAGCCGAGGGTCTGACCTGCCTCGACAGCCGAAGGTTCACCCTCGCCTTGTAACCATAGCTGTACACCTGCCTCATTGCAGAATGCCTGCAAGCGCGCCTGGTCGCCCTCAGCCAGTGCAGCGG
Source organism: Pseudomonas auratipiscis (assembly GCF_036324085.1). Classification (NCBI taxonomy): domain Bacteria; kingdom Pseudomonadati; phylum Pseudomonadota; class Gammaproteobacteria; order Pseudomonadales; family Pseudomonadaceae; genus Pseudomonas; species Pseudomonas auratipiscis. The sequence continues at coordinate 102,787 of NZ_JAZDCU010000006.1, read as the reverse complement.
TATGGCGCACCAGCAAGGCCAACGCCGTGCCACTGAACAATTCGACATGCCCAATCACCTGCGCCTTGCTCAGACTCTGCAAGAGCATTGGCAGGTGACGCATGATCGACTGCAAGGGTTGTACCAGTACCGGGCACTCTTCGATGGCGACGATGTCCTGGCTGGCCTCGGCACGAAAGCCGACGTCAAGCTTCTTCGCCTTGACGTCCCAACGCACCGCAACGCGCGCCCGACGCCGGTAACCGAACTCAGGTCCGGTCAACGGCGCGACCCATTGCTCGGGTACCACACCGGCCACCCGCTGCAACTGCTCAGCGAGCAAGCGCTGCTTGATGTTCAACTGATCAGCGTGGGCCAAGTGCTGCAGGTTGCAGCCGCCACACCGATCGAAGTGCTTGCACGGCGCTTCGCGGCGTTCTGGGCTGGCGTTGAAAACACGCTCCAGGCGTGCCTCGACGACCTTGCCATGGGTATTGAGGACCCGGGCCTCAACCTCTTCTTCGGCAAGCGCACCACTGACAAACCAGGTACGCCCCTCGAAAAAGGCGATGCCACGGCCATCCCCCGCCAGGCGCTCAATGCGCAGGCGTTGCTTTTTTCCCGTAGGAATCTGTGGTGCACGGCTGCCGCCGGTCGGCTGGAAGCGCAGACCGCTGTTGCGTTTACTTTTGGACATCAGTTCGCCGCGTCGAAAATGCCGGTCGACAGGTAACGGTCGCCACGGTCACAAATAATCGCCACGATCACGGCGTTTTCCAGTTCACGCGACAGGCGCAACATCGCCGCCACGGCACCACCCGAGGACACGCCGCAGAAAATGCCCTCTTCTCGCGCCAGTCGACGCGTCGTTTCTTCTGCTTCGACCTGCGCCATGTCGACCACGCGATCAACGCGATCGGACTGGTAGATTTTCGGCAGGTATTCTTGCGGCCAGCGGCGGATGCCCGGAATCGCCGAGCCTTCCATCGGCTGCAAGCCAACGATTTGCACGGCCGGGTTCTGCTCCTTGAGGTAACGCGAGCAGCCCATGATGGTGCCGGTGGTACCCATGGAACTGACGAAATGAGTAATGCTGCCCTGGGTCTGCTGCCAGATCTCGGGCCCTGTGCTGACATAGTGCGCTTCTGGATTGTCACCGTTGCCGAACTGGTCCAGCACCAGGCCACGGCCATCGGCCTGCAGACGGTCGGCAAGGTCGCGGGCGCCTTCCATGCCTTCTTCCTTGCTGACCAGAATCAACTCGGCACCATAGGCGGTCATCGCTGCCTTGCGCTCGGCACTGGAGTTGTCGGGCATGATCAGGATCATCTTGTAACCCTTGATCGCCGCCGCCATGGCCAAGGCGATGCCGGTATTACCCGAGGTCGCTTCGATCAACGTATCGCCTGGCTTGATCTGCCCACGCAGTTCGGCTCGGGTGATCATCGATAGCGCGGGTCGGTCCTTGACCGAACCTGCCGGGTTATTACCTTCAAGCTTGAGCAGGAGGGTGTTGCTGGTTTCACCGGCAATGCGCTGCAGGCGGACCAGAGGCGTGTTGCCGACGCAATCGGCGATGGTTGGGTACTGCAAGGTCATGGCGTAGTTCGCAATCCAGACTGCGGGGGCGCCTATCATACCGGCAAAAGTGCCCTGTCCATATCACGCAATGTACTGGGCTTATGCCGGAAAGCTATAAGCTTCAGGCTGAGGCGGGGAGCTGGAAGTTCAGGCGCAGGCCTTGGCCTGTGTTCTGCGCCCATAGGCGTCCGCCCTGGCGCACGACTGCGTTGCGCGCAATGCTCAGGCCCAGGCCGAAGCCGCCGTCTCCAGGGCGCGAGCCATCCAGGCGGGCGAAGGGGGCGAAGATCCGTTCAAGTTCGCCCTCGGCCACACCGCCACCCTGGTCTTCCAGCCACAGCAGCCAGTGCTCGCCCTGGCGCTGACCACCCAGGCGAATCACACCATTGGCCGGCGAGTGGCGGATGGCATTGCGCAGAATGTTTTCCAAGGCTTGGGCCAGACTATTGAGGTTGCCCTGCACCCAGCACGCGGGACCAACATCGCAACGTAATTGCGATGACGGCCACGTGCTTTCGAAGCAGGCGTCTTCGGCGAGCATTTCCCACAGCGCCTGGATCTGGATCGGCTCCTTGCTCATCGGCGCGCGCTCGGTATCGAGCCAGGCCAACTGCAGGGCGTCTTCGACCAGGCGCTGCATGCAATCGACCTCGCGCCCCAGGCGCTCACGCAGTTGCCCGGCATCGGTTTCACCTTCGCAGGCCACGCGCAGGCGGCTCAGCGGGGTGCGCAACTCATGGGAAAGGTCGCGCAACAGCTGCTGTTGCAACGCGACGGTGCCCTGCAGCCGCTCGGCCATGTCATCGAATGCGCGCCCCAGCTCACCCAGTTCGTCCTGACGACTGGTGGTGCTGCTGGCGACCCGCGCCGACAAACGATCCGCCCGCCAGGCATTGGCCTGCTCACGCAACTGGATCAACGGCATGATCAACATGCGATACAGCCCGACGCACAGCAGCAGGGTGAACAGTCCGGGGATCACGCCATTGGTGATGAACTGCCAGAACAGGCGGTATTGGCCGGGCATCAGGCGCTCTGGCAACTCCACTACCAGCAACCCTCGTTCCGGGTGCTGCACAAATGGTACACGCATCCATGGCAGGCCGATTACCCGTCGGCTCACGGGCCAATCGATGCCACGTAAAAAGGTTATCTTGCGGCTTTGCTCAGACAGCAGCGGTGTGCTGCTCAACGACTGTAAATCCTCGCCCAGCACTGCCATCCAGGTATCTTCCCTGTCGGCCATCTCGGCCAGCCATGCATCCACCCCAGCCTGGCCGCCCTGCTCCCAGGCTTGCTCGGCCTCGGCGGCATAGCCGGTCAAGGTGGCACGAGCGTCATCGGAGAGAAAGGCATTCTGGGTTTCCATATGACGGCCCCAGCTCATGCTCAGACCGATCATCAGCAGGCAAAAGCCGATCAGAAGAATGGCCAGTTTCCAGAACAACGAGTGGCGATTGGGCAATTCAGTTGACCTCTGCCGCACTGAGCACATAACCCTTGCCCCACACAGTGCGCACTTCACGCTCCTGGTAACCGATGGCCTTGAGCTTTCGGCGGATCTGGCTGACATGCATGTCCAGGCTGCGATCATGCCGGGAATAGCCACGCTGCAGCACCTGCTGATAGAGGAAGGCCTTGCTCAGCACTTCCTCATGGCTGCGGTGCAAAGTGTCGAGCAGGCGGTATTCACTGAGGGTCAGGCCCGCCCAACGATCGTCGCAGCACACATCGCAGGTCTGCTCGTCGAACTGTAGCGCCCCGACCTGCGGGGTGGGAGCTGGCTGCTGGCGACGGCGTTCCAGAGCAACGCGGCGCAGGATCGCTTCAATTCGTACCTGCAACTCAACCATGCTGAACGGCTTGGGCAGGTAATCATCAGCACCCCGCTGAAAACCACTGATGCGATCCGCTTCTGCGCCCAGGGCCGACATCATGATGACCGGCGTCGAACTTTTTTCACGCAACTTGGCCAACACATCCAGGCCGTTCAGACCCGGAAGCAGGATGTCCATCAGAACGACATCAAAACGCGACGCGCGCGCAGCATCCAATCCATCCAGGCCATTCTTGCACCAGGTGACCTTGAAACCGCCACGCTGCAGTTCTTCGTGCAAATGGGCACCGAGGACCGGATCGTCCTCGATGGCAAGAATGCTGGACTCGCTAATAGCTACGGGATTCATTGGCTGCTGCTAGTAATTCTCAATTGCGCGATTATTGAGCAATTGTCTTGCACAGGCAACCCGCAACTGCTGGTTGATTTGAGGTGGGCGAATTGCCCAGAGTCAAAAGTAGATACAAATGGGTGCAATGCGCGAGAAGGCGCGGTACTTTTCCGTCTTGCCCGCACAACGTGTGCTGAGGGCGGCTACAGCACTTGCCAGGCACAGGAGAGTTGCGTGCTGAATCGTTTGGGAATTCGCAGCCGCGTGTTGCTGTTAGCTTTATTGCCGGCTGGGCTGATGGCCTTGGTGCTGGGCAGTTATTTCACCTGGCTGCAGCAGAACGAGCTGCAGTCCCAACTGTTGCAGCGCGGCAAAATGATTGCCGAGCACCTCGCGCCGCTGGTCGCCCCAGCTCTGGTTCGTCACGACCCGGCGCAACTGGAGCGTATTGCTGCCCAGGCGCTGGAACAACCGGATGTACGTGCGGTGGCTTTCCGCGATCCGGGCCGCAACAACCTTGCCCATGCCGGCCCCTCCATGCTCAATCAAGCGCCTTCCGGCGGCGGCACACAAATGCTCGAGCGTTCGGGTAAAGATGCAACCCGCTACCTGCTTCCCGTCTTCGGTCATCATCGCGACCTGGCCGGTGATCGCATTCCCAGCGAAGCTGATCGGCTGCTGGGCTGGGTAGAAATCGAACTGTCCCACGATGGCACCCTGCTGCGCGGCTACCGCAGCCTGTTCACCAGCCTGTTGCTGATTTTCTTCGGCATGCTCGCCACTGCCTTGCTGGCGCTGCGCATGAGCCGCGCAATCAATGGCCCCATCAGCGAGATCAAGCACGCTGTCACCCAACTCAAGGACGGCAACCTGGAAGAGCGCCTGCCGGTGATGGGCAGTTATGAGATGGACGAGCTGGCCTCGGGTATCAACCGCATGGCCGAAACCCTGCAAAACGCGCATGAAGAGTTGCAACACAGTATCGACCAGGCAACCGAAGACGTTCGACAGAACCTGGAAACCATCGAGATCCAGAACATCGAACTGGACATGGCCCGTAAAGAGGCCCTGGAAGCCAGCCGGATCAAGTCCGAGTTCCTTGCCAACATGAGTCACGAGATCCGCACACCGCTCAATGGCATTCTTGGTTTTACCCACCTGCTGCAAAAAAGCGAGTTGACGCCGCGTCAACACGACTATCTGGGCACCATCGAGAAGTCTGCCGGCAACCTGCTCGGCATCATCAACGAGATCCTCGACTTCTCCAAGATCGAAGCAGGAAAGCTGGTGCTCGACAGCATACCGTTCAACCTGCGCGACCTGATCCAGGACACCCTGACCATTCTGGCCCCGGCCGCGCATGCCAAGCAGTTGGAGCTGGTCAGCCTGGTGTACCGCGACACCCCCTTGTCATTGGTGGGCGACCCACTGCGCCTCAAGCAGATCCTGACCAACCTGGTCAGCAACGCCATCAAGTTCACCCGCGAAGGCACCATTGTTACCCGGGCCATGCTCGAAGAAGAGCACGAAGACAGCGTGCAACTGCGGATCAGTGTCCAGGACACTGGGATTGGCCTGACCAATCAGGACGTCCGCGCCTTGTTCCAGGCCTTCAGCCAGGCCGACAACTCCCTGTCGCGCCAGCCGGGAGGCACCGGCCTGGGGCTGGTGATTGCCAAGCGCCTGATCGAACAGATGGGCGGTGAAATCGGAGTCGACAGCACCCCAGGCGAAGGTTCGCAATTCTGGGTCAGCCTGCGTCTGCCCAAGGCCCGCGACGATGCCGAGGACTTGCCGCTGCAATCGCTGGTGGACCGTCGGGTGGCGATAGTCGACGCCCACGAACTGGCGCTGCAGGCCCTGGAACATCAACTGGAAGATTGCGGCCTGCGCGTTACCGCCTTCAACTCCATTGACCCACTGCTGCACGCAGTAGCAGCCGCACGGATGGCCGGCGAACCCTTTACCCTGGCGGTCATGGGCGTAAACCTGGACAGCGTTTCTCCTGAGCGCCTGGGGCAGTACGTGCAACAACTGGAGCGCCTGGACTGCCAGGCGCTGGTGCTGTGTCCAACCACCGAGCAGGCGCTTTACCACCCTTATCTGCCCAACGCCCACGGCCAACTCCAAGCCAAGCCTGCTTGCACGCGCAAATTGCGCCGGGCCCTGCTGGACCTGGTGCAGCCACGGCGCATCAACAGTGAAGCCAAAACCAGCAGCGACCAGCCATCACCAAAAGTGCTCTGCGTCGACGACAACCCGGCCAACCTTCTGCTGGTGCAAACCTTGCTCGAGGATCTAGGCGCCGAAGTGCTGGCGGTCGACAGCGGCTACGCGGCAGTGCAGGCGGTTCAGGATGAACGCTTCGACCTGGTGCTGATGGATGTGCAAATGCCGGGCATGGATGGTCGCGAATGCACCGAACAGATACGCCAGTGGGAGATCAGCCAAGGTGGAGCGCCACTGCCTATCGTCGCCCTCACCGCCCACGCCATGGCCAACGAAAAGCGTGCGCTGCTGCACAGCGGGATGGACGACTACCTGACCAAACCGATCAGCGAGCGCCAACTGGCCCAGGTGGTGCTCAAGTGGACCGGCTTGAACCTCAGCGCGCCAAACCACGAGCGCACACCGGAGCGCATCGCCAACAGCAGCGAACTCAAGGTTCTCGACCCCGAAGAAGGCTTACGTCTGGCCGCGGGCAAGCCGGACCTGGCCGCCGACATGCTGGCCATGTTGCTGGCATCCCTGGAGGCCGACCGCGAGGCTATTCGCATCGCCCGTGAAGCGGCGGATCGCAACGGCATGATCGAGCGCGTGCACCGTCTCAATGGCGCTTCGCGCTACTGCGGCGTGCCACAGTTGCGCGCAGCCTGCCAACGCAGTGAAACCTTGCTCAAACAGAATGACCCCGAAGCCCCGCGAGCCTTGGACGAACTGGACCGGGCTATCCTGCGGCTGACCGCCCAGGCACGCCTGAGCGCCTGATCCAAAGCAAGTTCAACACTGGCGCCCGCGGTTAGACTTGTTCGCAATCGACTCAGGATGACTCCATGCGCGTATTGTTTTTCAGTAGCCAGACCTACGACCAGGACAGTTTTACCAGTGCTGCGGCACGCCACGGCCTGGACCTGCACTTTCAACCGGCGCGCCTGACTGAAGACACCGCAGCCCTGGCCAACGGCCATGAAGTGGTGTGCGCTTTCATCAATGACGATTTGAACGCCGACGTGCTCAAGCGCCTCGCCGACGGCGGCACTCGCCTGATCGCCCTGCGTTCGGCCGGCTACAACCATGTCGACCTGGCCGCAGCCAAACGCCTGGGCCTGGCAGTGGTACGGGTCCCGGCCTACTCACCGCACGCCGTGGCGGAACATGCCGTCGCCCTGATCTTGGCGCTGAACCGCCGCCTGCACCGCGCCTACAACCGCACCCGCGAAGGCAACTTCAGCCTTCACGGGCTGACCGGCTTCGATCTGCATGGCAAAACGGTCGGCGTGGTCGGCACTGGTCAGATTGGTGCCACCTTCGCACGCATCATGGCCGGCTTCGGCTGCAAGCTGCTGGCGTATGACCCCTACCCCAACCCTGAGTTGCTGGCGTTGGGCGCCACCTATCTTGAGCTGCCGGAGTTGTTGCGCCAGGCGCAGATCATCAGCCTGCATTGCCCTTTGACCGAACAGACGCGTCACCTGATCAACCCACAAAGCCTTGCCCAGTTGCAGCCGGGGGCCATGTTGATCAACACCGGTCGCGGCGCGTTGATTGACACACCAGCGCTGATCGAGGCGTTGAAAGACGGTCAACTGGGCTATCTGGGCCTGGACGTCTACGAAGAGGAGGCCCAGTTGTTTTTCGAGGACCGCTCCGACCTGCCATTGCAGGACGATGTGTTGGCGCGCTTGCTGACCTTCCCCAACGTAATCGTCACCGCCCACCAGGCGTTCCTCACCCGCGAAGCACTGGCAGCCATTGCCACAACTACGCTGGACAACATTACCCGCTGGGCGGCAGGCAATCCGCAGAACTTGGTCGAGGGTTGATGCTAGGATACGCGGCAGATTTGGAGGACCCATGGTCGAACACGATTTCCGCTACACCCTGTTTAATCCGCAGTACACCCTGATCGAATGCCGCGCCCTGGTGCCGGGTCGCTACCAAGTGACCGGCAATGGTGGTTCGATCAAGAAAAACGACGTGCTGTTGGTCACCCTCAAGGGCAGCAAGGACTTGTCCATGCGCTTGACCGTGGAAACCGTACGCCACCTGATCAACCCGACAGGCCAATGGGTCGCAGTGGCCAGTGGCCCGGTGTTCGGCGAGCTGGCGATCCACACCTGGGAAGTCAATTGCGACAGTTGCCAGGCCAACCTCAGCTTCGAGTTCGCGGTAGACGCCAAGCTTGGCAAGAAAGCCTTGCAGCCAGCCGCCAGTGCACGCATCGCCGAGCTTGGCTGGAGCAGCCGTGGCGACAAGCACCTGTGCCCGACATGCAAGGAGACGGCCCAGTGAAAAACCTGCTGCTCGCGGCACTGACCGGCACAGCGCTGCTGGGCTGCGCTGCCGAGCCGATGAAGCTGGAGCAGGAGCGTAGCTACCTGCTGGAATGGATTGGCGAGCGCCCACTGATGGACTACAGCCACCTGACCCTGACCCTGGCCAGCGATGGCCGGGCGTATGGCAATGGCGGTTGCAACCACTGGTTCGCGCCCTACCAGCTCGACGGCGACAAAATCACCTTCGGCAAAGTCGGCAGCACCCGCAAAATGTGCGCACCGGCTTTGATGGAACAGGAAAAGCGCTTCCTCCAGGCTCTGGAGACCGTGCAGCGCTGGGACATCTCGCCAATCGAACAAGTACGCTTCTGGCCTACTGAAGGCAAGCCACTGCGCTTTTGGCCTGAAGAGGGTTGACGGTAGCCTTAAGCTACAAGCTACAAGTAAAAGCAGGTGGTGAACCTCCTGCTCGTTCTTGCAGCTTGTAGCTTGACGCTTCAGACCCCCTTGAGAGCCTTGATTTTTGCGTTCAGTCCTTCCAGTGTCTGCTCGCCCATCAACTGCTCGCGTACTTTGCCTTTGTCATCGATGATGTAGGTGACAGGTAACGCTTCGCTGCGCGGCAGTTCATAACGTTCAGCCGGGTCCTGGGCCAAGACGGTGAAGCCGATATTCAGGGCCTCGGTGGCCTTTTTCAGATCATCGCCTTGCAGGCCGTCGAAGTTGACGCCCACAACCTTGATGCCTTGCGCCTGCCATTGCTTGGCGGCAGCATTGAGTTCGGGGATTTCAGTACGGCATGGCCCGCACCATTCCGCCCAGTAATTGAGCACCAGCCAGTGCCCGTCGATCTGCTCGGCTTTCACGGTCTGGCCGTTCTGGTCCAGGCCATAATCTGCACCGCAACCGCTGAGCAACAAACTCGCGGTGATGGCCAGTGCTGCTGCCAAACGCCTTGTCATGGGTCAATCCTTCTCGAAGATTCAAGCAAAATGCGAAGTCGCTGCGGTTAGAATAGCTGCCACACCCTGCTGGATGCGACCCGAACATGACTGACCTGACGCTTTATCACAATCCACGCTGCTCGAAGTCTCGCGCAGCCCTGGAACTTCTCGAAGCCCGTGGCCTGGCACCCACCGTGGTCCGCTACCTGGAAACCCCACCCGATGCAGCGACCCTCACGACCCTGCTCGGCAAGTTGGATATAGATGCGCGTCAACTGCTGCGCAGCGGTGAAGACGAGTACAAGATGCTCAACCTGGCTGACCCAGCCTTGAGCGATGCGCAACTGATAGACGCCATGGTCAAGCACCCGAAACTGATCGAGCGCCCTATTCTGGTTGCCGGTGACAAAGCGGTTATTGGCCGTCCTCCGGAGAAGGTTCTGGAGATCCTGCCGTGAGCGCACCTTACATCCTGATCCTGTTCTACAGCCGCCACGGCTCGACAAGTGAAATGGCCCGGCAGATAGCCCGCGGTGTCGAAATGGTAGGCCTGGAAGCACGGATTCGTACCGTTCCGGCGATTTCCACCGAATGTGAAGCGGTGGCCCCAGACATTCCGGTCGCCGGCGCGCTGTACGCCACCCTTGACGATCTGCGCCACTGTTCGGGCCTGGCCCTGGGTAGCCCGACACGCTTCGGCAACATGGCTGCGCCACTGAAGTACTTCATCGATGGCACCAGCAGCCTGTGGCTCAGTGGAGGTCTGGTCGGCAAACCGGCAGCGGCGTTCACCTCCACCGCCAGCCTGCATGGCGGCCAGGAGTCGACCCTACTGTCGATGCTGCTGCCGTTGATGCACCACGGCATGCTGATCATGGGGCTGCCCTACAGCGAGTCGGCGTTGCTGGAAACCCGCGGTGGCGGCACCCCTTATGGCGCCAGCCATCACGCCGGGGCAGACGGCAAACGCGACCTGGATGCTGACGAAATCGCCCTGTGCCGCGCCTTGGGCCAACGCCTGGCCAGCACTGCCAAACTGCTGGAGAACAGCCGTGGCTAAAAAGCCCAAGGTACTGCCCTCTATCGACTGGTTGATGCCGCGCCTGCGGCTAGTCCGCGCATTGAGCCTGGCAAGCTTTTTTGGCCTGATTGCGCTGCTGACGATCAACAACCTGTTGTTCGCCGACCTGCATGGCGCCCGTACCGGCGTGATCCTGGCGGTAGAATTGGTGCCGCTGGCGTTGTTGCTACCGGGCATGCTACTGGGCAACGCCCGCGCTCATGCCTGGACCTGCTTTGTGGTCAACCTGTACTTCATCAAAGGAGTACTGGCTGCATTCGACCCGGCACGGGCACTGTTCGGCTGGCTGGAAGTGGCAATCAGCCTGGCGCTGTTCATCAGTGCCTTGCTGTATGTGCGCTGGCGCTTCCAGTATGACCGGCGCCTGGCCGGTGAAGGATCGAACTGATCGCGGCGCAAGCTCGCTCTACCGGGTGGCTAAACCGGCATCACCCGGCAGGCCCCTCAATGATTGACGGTGTGCGCGAGCATCACCGACAACTGACACAACGACCGGCCGCTTTCAGCGTGCCACTGATTGAAAGCAGCCTGGACCAACGCCAGGTCGCGCTGGCTGGTCGGTGGCTTGTCGATGATGTCCTGGGCGATCAGCGCTGCGCTCATGTCATTGGTCGGAATGAACGTATCCTTGCCCACCATGCGCAGGAAGCGCGGTGCCGACAACCCACCCATCTGGTTGCCATGCTTGGCCAGGTACTTCCATAAGCCGACTATATCGGTTACCGGCCAATCGGCGATCAGGGCACCAAAGCTACCCCGCTCCTTTTCCACGTCGAGCATCATCTGCGCATTGCGCGGCACGCTCTTGAGCTTGCCCAGGTGGCGAATGATGCGCGTGTCCTGCATCAGCCGCTCCAGGTGCTCGGCGCCCATCAACACGACCTTGTGCGGATCGAAGCCAAAGAACACCTGCTCGAAAGCCGGCCACTTGGAATCCACCAGGCTGTGCTTGAGCCCGGCGCGAAACACCCGCAACGCCAAGGTCGACAGATAACGATCGGCGCTGATCGCACGCAGCTGCTCTGCGCTCCTGGCCTGGGGCAGATGGGCTTCCAGGGCCGCCGCGGAGCCGAAGCGATTCAGGCAGTACTCATGCAACCATTGGTAATCGCGCATGCCGGTCAGATGTTCATCACGTCGACAAAGCGCGGGGTGGCGGTTTCGTCGATTTTCAGATTGACGAAGTCGAACAGGTTACGGTCAGCCAGTTGCGACGGCACGACATTCTGCAAGCCACGGAAGATGCTCTCGGTACGGCCCGGTGTTTTACGCTCCCACTCCACCAGCATGTCCTTCACGACCTGCCGCTGCAGGTTTTCCTGCGAACCGCAGAGGTTGCACGGAATGATCGGGAACTCCTTCAGGTCCGAATACGCCTGGATGTCTTTCTCGCTGCAATAGGCCAGCGGGCGGATCACCACGTTACGACCGTCGTCGGCGCGCAACTTCGGCGGCATGGCCTTGAGGGTGCCGTTGAAGAACATATTGAGGAAGAACGTTTCGACAATGTCGTCACGGTGGTGACCAAGAGCCATCTTGGTTGCACCGATCTCGTCGGCAAAGGTGTACAGGGTGCCGCGACGCAGGCGCGAGCACAGCGAGCAGGTGGTCTTGCCTTCCGGTACCAGTTCCTTGACCACCGAATAGGTGTCTTTCTCGACGATGTGATACTCGACGCCCAAGGTCTTGAGGTAAGCCGGCAGCACGTGCTCAGGGAAGCCTGGTTGCTTCTGGTCCATGTTCACCGCGACGATCTCGAACTTGATCGGCGCCACTTTCTGCAGGTACAGCAGAACATCGAGCATGGTGTAGCTGTCTTTGCCGCCGGACAGGCAGACCATGACCTTGTCACCATCTTCAATCATGTTGAAGTCGGTAATGGCTTCGCCAGCGAGACGACGCAGGCGTTTTTGCAGTTTGTTCTGGTTGACCGAAAGGGTGCCCATAGCGCTTGAAATCCGCGAGGTGTGACAAAAGCGGCATATTTTACGCACAAACCGTCGGCAGGCGTAGGCCCTTCCGATAAAGACTGCAAGGTGATTAGCCGTGGCGCTTACAGCGCAATTTGCTCTAAAAAGCCGGCTTTGCGGGGCGTACTCCTTCCTATACTGCGACATAAGGCCACACATCATAGGTGACCTCGATCCTCTGGCCCCCATCACTTGGGGTCACAAGCGCTCCGCTGGGGGGCGATGGTAACGACGGAAGGAGTGACTGGCATGATCCATCACGTACTGGGGCTGTTTACCCATCCTGACCAAGAATGGAAAGAAATCCGTGGCGAGGAAGAAAGCATCAGCCACATGTACCTGACCCACACACTCATCCTGGCGGCGATCCCCGCCATCTCGGCATTTATCGGTACTACCCAGGTCGGCTGGGTCATTGGCGATCGCGCCCCGGTCATGCTGACCCAGGAAAGCGCGTTATGGATGACCATCATGTCGTACCTGGCAATGCTTGCCGGTGTCGCGGTAATGGGCGCCTTCATTCACTGGATGGCGCGCACCTACGACGCCAACCCAAGCATGGCCCGCTGCATCGCGTTTGCCACTTATACCGCAACGCCGCTGTTCGTCGGCGGCCTGGCGGCGCTCTACCCCCACTTGTGGTTGGGGATGGTCGTCGGCACGGCAGCCGTGTGCTACACGGTTTATCTGCTCTATGTCGGCCTGCCGACCTTCATGAACATACCTTCGGATGAAGGTTTTCTGTTCTCGAGCTCGGTATTGGCGGTCGGCCTGGTGGTGCTGGTAGCCATCATGGCCTTCACCGTGATTGTCTGGGGACTTGGCGTGGGGCCTGTCTATACCAACTAGCATCCATTATTAGAAAATCAGCAACATAGGCGCAGTAACCTTCAGGCCGCCGCAAGGCGGCCTGATGCTGTGCGCTGACAGGTGGCTCGGCAACGCCGCGGCGGTTGCGGCATAATTGCCGGCCAGGAGTGTTCCCCGATATGCCCGAACTGCTCAAATCCCGCGTCGAAACCTGTTATCAGCAAGCCGAAACCTTTTTCAAGCGCCCTTTTCCCCGCCCTGAAGTGAGCTTCAAGCTGCGTGGGCAAAAGGCTGGCGTCGCCCATTTGCATGAAAACCTGCTGCGATTCAATTTGCAGTTGTACCGCGAAAACAGCGATGACTTCCTCAAGCAGACCGTGGCCCACGAAGTCGCGCATCTGGTTGCCCACCAGCTGTTTGGTGATCGAATCCAGCCGCATGGCGAGGAATGGCAGCTAATCATGCGTGGCGTTTACGAACTGCCACCCAACCGCTGCCACACCTATGAAGTCAAACGTCGCACAGTGACGCGTTACATCTACCGCTGCCCTTGCGTCGGTAGTGACTTTCCCTTCTCGGCCCAGCGCCACAGCCTGGTACGTCAGGGGCGGCGCTACCTGTGCAGACGCTGCCGCAATACCTTGGTGTACAGCGGCGAGACGCGCGTCGAGTAACGCCCTGCCCGGTCAGGTTTCAACCAGGCACAAAAAAACCCATCCGAAGATGGGTTTTTTCATGGCTCAGCCAATAGCTTAGCGAGCAGGACCCTCGGCTACGCCCAGGTCGTCCATCGGACGGGTATCGATCAGCGGCGAACCACCGGAAGCAAGCTCTGCGTGCAGCTTGTCTTCGTCCAGTTCCTTGACCCACTTGGCCACCACCACGGTCGCAACAGCGTTACCGATCAGGTTGGTCAGGGCACGGGCTTCGGACATGAAGCGGTCGATACCCAGGATCAGCGCCAGGCCGGCAACCGGCAAGTGGCCCACTGCGGACAGGGTAGCCGCCAGCACGATAAAGCCCGACCCCGTGACGCCGGCAGCGCCTTTGGACGCAACCAGCAGCACCAGCAGCAAGGTGATCTGGTGGGTGATATCCATGGTGGTATCGGTGGCCTGGGCGATGAACACCGCAGCCATGGTCAGGTAGATCGAAGTACCGTCCAGGTTGAACGAGTAGCCCGTTGGAATCACCAGGCCGACCACGGACTTCTTCGCACCCAGGCGTTCCATCTTGGTCAGCATGCGTGGCAGGGCCGACTCGGACGACGAGGTACCCAGCACGATCATCAGCTCTTCACGGATGTAGCGGATCAGCTTGAGAACGCTGAAGCCGTGTGCACGAGCGATACCACCCAGCACCACCAGAATGAACAGTACGCACGTGGCATAGAAGCAGGCCATCAGGTAGCCCAACTGCACCAGCGAACCTACGCCGTACTGGCCGATGGTGAAGGCCATGGCACCGAAAGCACCGACCGGTGCCAGCTTCATGATCATGTTGATGATGTTGAACATGACATGGGCAAAGCGATCGATCATGTCCAGCAGCGGCTTGCCGTAGGCACCCAGGCGATGCAGGGCAAAACCGAAGATCACCGAGAACATCAGCACTTGCAGGATGTCGCCGTTGGCGAAAGCGCCGACCACGGTGTTTGGAATGATGTTGAGCAGGAAGCCGATCGTTGTCTGCTGCGCGCCGGCGGCGGCATAGGCGGCCACACTGCTGGCGTTCAAGGTGCTGACATCGATGTGCATGCCGGCGCCCGGCTGGACAACGTTGACCACGACCAGACCGATGATCAGGGCGATAGTGGAAACAACTTCGAAGTAGAGCAGCGCGTAGCCACCGGTCTTGCCAACCGACTTCATGCTCTGCATGCCAGCGATACCGCTGACCACGGTGCAGAAGATGATCGGGGCGATGACCATTTTGATCAGTTTGACGAAGCCGTCACCCAGGGGTTTGAGGGCAACGCCGGTTTCAGGGTAGTAGTGACCCAGCAGGATACCGATGGTGATGGCTACCAACACCTGGATATACAGCGATTTGTACAGTGGCTGACGCGTCGTCATGGCTATTTCCTCAAGTGTACCGCCCCGATCCTTCCCAGGACGCGTGGGGTACCTAAAGCGCGAACCCTCCTGCACTGGAGGGATTTGTTGTGTCGAGCTGCCTGGCAGAACTCTGTCAGGTCAATAGCAAGCCCGATGCCAAGGTGCGCTTTATGAGTGCAAACCCAGTGTTTACGCGGGTTTCGTGCACAACGAGGATGCAAGGGTGCCGAGCGACTTGGCGGATTTCCGCCCGACACCTTTTGCAAAACCTTAAGGATGGCGGTAATCCGCCCAGAGAAAATGGCGATTCAGTCCAGGGAAAAGCGGATACGAAAAGCGGCGCCGCCGAGCTCGGAGTCGTCCAGGGTGAGGCTGGCGTCATAGCTCTCGATGATGTCCTTGACCACCGCCAGACCAATACCCTGCCCCGGATTCTGCCGATCCAGGCGTTCGCCGCGCTGCAGAATGCGCTCACGCTGATCAGGCGGCACGCCCGGACCGTCATCCTCGATACACAACTCGATCATCGAAGGATCGCTGCGCAGGCTGATGCGGATCTGGCTCAGGCACAGGCGGTAGGCGTTTTCCAGCAGGTTGCCAAGCAGTTCGAGCAATGCTCCTTGCTCCATCGGCACGACAGCCTGCTCGGGCACATCAAGGGTGATGTTCACCTGTTTGTCGCGGTACACCTTGGCCAGCGTGCTGCACAGGCTTTCGAGCAACGGTTGCACCGCTACCTGATAACGGACCAGGCCACTCTTGCGCAGGCTGGCGCGTTGCAACTGGTAGTCGATCTGCTGGCTCATGCGCTCGATCTGACTTTGCAGAATCCGCGACTGCTCACGGTCTTCACGACGCTGGCCCATGCTTTCACTTACCCCTTGCAACACCGCCAACGGGGTTTTCAGGCTATGGGCCAGGTCGTCCAGGGAATCACGGTAGCGTTGGCGCTGGTCACGCTCACTGCGCAACAGGCGGTTCAATGAACCGGTCAAACGCAACAACTCACGAGGATGCTCGCCGCTGAGCCCATCGCGGGCACCGGACTCGACATCATCAAGCTCGTGACTCAACTGGCGCAACGAGCGCAAGCCCCAGGTCAAACCCGCCCAGAGCAACACCAGCAAGGCCAGCAGCGCCGCACCAAACCCCAGGTACAGGCGTTCGCGCAGGCCGTCGAGGGTATGCTGGTATTCGCGCACCGGCTGTAATGCAACGATGCTGAACGCTGCCGTCTTGCCACCGAGCAGCTTGACTTCGACGTCATAGACAAAGAACTCCTCGCCGTCGGCCTGGCGGATGCGCGCAAACTCGTTGCCGCGCCCGTCATAGCGTGGGGTGTAGTTGATGTTTTCATCGGCCGTAGCCCGGGACCGCCAGACCAGATTGCCCTGGCGATCATAGATGTAGCCGAGCAAACGGCTGTCGGGCAGGTTGTATTTTTCATCCGGCAGCAAGTCCGGCATCTGCAACTGGTTGTGCTCGATGCGCGCTGCCGATATCAAGGTAGTAACATCCGAGGCCAGGCGCTTTTCGATCGACTCCTGCAATGCCAGGCTGAACGTCTTCTGCAGGGCCGGCAGCAAGGCGAGCATGAACAACAGCGCCAGCAGCGCAGCCGCCAGCATCAGGCGCACCCGTAACGAACGGATCATCGGCAACGCTCAGTGAACAGGTAGCCCAAGCCACGGACGGTATCGATCGGCTTGAAGCCGTTGTCACCCTCAAGTTTGCGACGCAACCGCCCCACCAGCACTTCGATCACATTTGGATCGCGCTCGTCGTCATCGGGATACAGCTGCTCCATCAGGCGATCCTTGGCCACCACTTGCTGATGATGGCGCATCAGGTACTCCAGGATGCGGTACTCATAAGCTGTCAGCGCCAGCGGCTGCTCATCCAGCGTCGCCTGTTTGCGATTGAGGTCCAGCACCAGGGGGCCGGCTGCGATGGTCGACTGGGTAAAGCCGCTTGAACGACGGAGCAAGGCGTTGAGCCGCGCCTCGAGTTCTTCGAACTGGAAAGGCTTGACGACATAATCGTCGGCGCCTGCCGCCAGGCCTTCGACTTTGTCTTGCCAGTTGCCCCGCGCGGTAAGAATCAGAATGGGAAAGCCCTTGCCCTGGGAGCGCAACTGGCGAATGAGGTCCAGCCCACTCATGCCCGGAAGGCCCAGGTCGATCACCGCCAGGTCATGGTTGAACTGCGCGGCTTGATACAAGGCTTCCTCGGCGTCGGCCACCGCTTCAACCACATGCCCACTCTCGGTCAAGCGGCTGTACAAGTGATGCCGCAACAGCGCTTCGTCCTCCACCACCAGCAGTTTCATAGGTTCCTCCCTACCCTTTCCTTAGTTCGTCACGCAGGCCTGGCCCCGTGCAGAATAACAGCGAACCGGCCATGCGCTTGCAGGCCGGTTCGAGCAATCCCTGGCGTGGGTCAGAACAAGTAGTTGGCCGAAAGGTAGGTTTGCGCGCTGCTGTCCAGGCGCAGGGTACCGACTTTCGGGCCGCCATGTTCGGCAAGCTCGGTGCTGGCATTGCTGCGCAGGTAACGGTAGCCCAGTTCAACCGACGCATTGTCGGAAACCTGCTGCAGCACGCCGGCTTGCAGGCCGATGGCATACCCGGTGTCGGTGTCGCGGCTGTAGCCGGAAGACTCCTGGCTGAGTTTGGTCAGGCCAGCGCTGGCACCGCCGAACAGCTTGGTGCTGGTGCCCAGTGGGTAGAACATGTCGTAGCTGCCCAAGAGGTTTTCCTGGCGCACCTTCAAGCCGCTGTGGTCGTTGGAAACGTTGTCGTAGGTGAGGTAGTAGCGACCCTGGTCGTTCATCTGGCCGACGCGTACGCCCCAGGTGCCGTCCTTGCTGATGATGCCGTCGGTGTTCAAGTGCTCGGTGTTGCTGCTGAGCAAACCGGATTTTTTGATTTTGTCGCTGGTCTGGCCGTAAGTGACACCGGCGAAAGTAGTGTCGGCTGCCTGGACTGCAGCGCTGGCGCTGAAAAAGGCTGCGGCGAGGAACAGAGTGTTGAGCGCTTTCATGAGAGTTACTCCTGGCGGTGTGCCGTTCAAGTGATGGCGCTAGGTTAAGAAACCCCTCCTGAACCGCTGCTGAACCCTGCCTGAACCTAGGCTGAACGACTCCCGTAGAATGAAAATACCCACGCCTCACACCGGGGTGCTCCCCCTGCACATCACTGGCAAGCGCTTGATCGCCGCGGCACAATAGCGGCCATGAACCGACTGCCCTCCTGTTGCACCGCTTTGCACCACCACTGGCCCTTGCCGCAGACAATTACCGGGGCAGAGCTGGTCAGCTGTGCCTTTGACCCTAGCTTGCTCGCCAGCGACGACTTCGCTCGCGCCGGCATCGAGCAGACGCCCAGCCTGCAACGTTCGGTCGCCAAGCGCCAAGCGGAGTACCTGGCTGGGCGGGTATGCGCCCGGGCAGCCCTGCAGTGCCTGGATGGTCGTCTGTATGTCCCCGGTACCCACGAGGATCGCTCCCCGATCTGGCCCGCCGGCATCAGTGGCTCGATCACCCACGGCAAAGGCTGGGCGGCGGCCGTGGTCGCGCGCAACAGCGACTGCCAGGGCATTGGACTGGATCAGGAAACCTTGCTCAGCCATGAACGCGCAGAGCGCCTGGCCCGGGAGATTCTTACCGAGGCCGAGCAGCAAAGAATGGATAGCGCGCAGACCGGACTCAGCGTGACCCTGACGTTTTCCCTCAAGGAAAGCCTGTTCAAGGCCCTTTACCCCATCGTGCAACAGCGCTTCTATTTCGAGCATGCCGAGGTGCTGGAATGGTCCGCTGACGGCCACGCACGCTTGCGCTTGCTCACTGACTTATCGCCGCAGTGGCACAGCGGCCGCGAACTTGCGGGACAGTTCTGTTTGCAGGATGACCAGTTGCTGACCCTGGTCAGCGTCTGAGGTTCAGGCAAGCAACGGGCAGTGCTGACAGTGGCCGACCCAATCCACCTTGTAGCTAAGGCAACAGGTGCGACGCTGGCGTTTACCTGAAGCACTCAGGCCCACCGCCGCATACAGCGGACTGTCGGCGCAGGTGAGCAAACGGGCCAAGTCGCCAACGTCCGATTCGACACCCTGCAATGCCTGATCCAGGCAATCGCCCGCGTTACCCCAGAGCACCGCCGGGGCAACCGCCCCCAAAGTCGCCAGACGCGACACCAGCGGTTGCAGGTGCTGTTGCAGCAGTGCATCCCGTCCTGCGCAATGCGCTGCGCTCCCCGTCAGCATGGTGGGCAGCCCACGAGCGTCCAGGATTACTTCGGTGGCAGCGAACACTGGCAATGATGCGCCGCCCAGCAGCAACTGCCAGACCGTTGCAAAGTAGTACTTGGACCACTGCGATACCAACACTGGCCGCTGGACTGGCATCAGTTCCGGGCCATACAGTTCAAGCAGCAGTGCGTCGAAACGAGATGGTTCAAACAGCTTGTGCAGCG
Source organism: Pseudomonas auratipiscis (assembly GCF_036324085.1). NCBI lineage: Bacteria > Pseudomonadati > Pseudomonadota > Gammaproteobacteria > Pseudomonadales > Pseudomonadaceae > Pseudomonas > Pseudomonas auratipiscis. The sequence goes on along the minus strand of NZ_JAZDCU010000006.1, from coordinate 83,229 downwards.
GCTGGGCAGTACTCATTGCTGGCCCTGGCTACGCGGCCAGGTCAAGCTGAACCGGGCGCCCCCCAGTTGCTCACTATTACCCACCGAAGCCCGTCCGTTATGCCAATAGATAATCCGCCGCACGATTGATAAGCCCAGACCGTGCCCGCCTGAAGCCCGGGTTCGGCTGTCATCGAGTCGGGTGAAGGGCGTGAAGATGCGATCCCAGACTTCCTCTGGAACACCCGGGCCGTCATCCTCGACATCGATTCGGCAACGCTGCGTTCCCAACTGATAACTGAGGCTGACCTGGGACTCTGCGTGACGCATGGCATTGCTCACCAGGTTCTGTACGGCCCGTTGCAAATAGCGCGGCTCGGCTTCGACCCATGCCCCCTGCCCCTGCGCCTCTTGCTCATCGCCCAGGCACACGCCGCGCACAACCTTGACGTCGCTGCGCAGAGGCGCCAGCTCGGCTATTACCTGCTCGAACAGCGCATCCAGGTTGACCCGCTGAAAGTTCAGGGCCGGGGCGCCCTGCTCGAGGCGGGCGTAGGTGAGCATCTCGTCAACCAGCTTGTCGAGTTCCTGGATGTCCCCGTCCATGCCGCTCAAGTACTTTTCCCGCGCCTCGTCGTCGCGGGCGCTGGCGATCATTTCCAGGCCAAAGCGCAACCGTGCCACAGGCGTGCGCAACTCATGGGAAACAGCGCGTACCAGCTCCCGCTGGATGGCCAGCGAACGCTGCAGGTGTTCGGCCATGCCATTGAAAGCTGCGGCCAGGCGCCCGACAGAGTCGGCATCATCGGCAGCCACACGGGTAGACAAGCTGCCTTGGGCGATGCGCGTGGCGGCAGTCTCAAGATCGGAAAGGCGTCGCTCCAACTGTCGCACCAATAAATAGACGATCAAACCAATCAGGCACAGCCCAAGCACCGCAATCAACGCCAACAACTGCGGCGGATAAGGGTTCATCTGATACAGCGGGCCAATCTCCAGCACCCAGGGCGTACCGACCATGCCGGCAACTACGCGGATCGAGTCGCCATCCTTGCCCAGCGCCATCACCGTGTCGCCTTCATCGACACGTCGACGCTGGTCGTCGTCCATGTCCGTCTGCTCGATACGACGCAGGCTCAAGTCGAAGCCGAAACCTTTGTCTTGCTTGATCTGCGCCAGGCGCCGGGGCTGCTCACCAATGGGATAGCGCACCAGTTCATCGGCAAGCAGGTAGATCGTCGCTCGCGCCAACTGCTCGCTGATCTGCTCGACCTCGCCCACCAGCAGCAGGTCCTGCGTGCCGACCTGGCGCATGACCCTGGCCGCATGCGGGCCGGTCTTCTCTACCAGCACCTGGCCGCGATTCAACTTGCTGCGCTGGCTGCCATCCAGACCTGCGGCAGACGACGACTGCAGGTCCAGCGGAATGCCCAGCAAGCGCTCCCAGATCAGCAGATTGCGCTTGCGCTCCACTTCACCAAGCGGCGCCAGGTTGTCGGCCATCAAGGTGAAGGTGCCGTGGGCCAGACGCTCACGGTACTGACCGGCTCGAACCTCGTTGAGCAAGTGCACACTCAGCACCCCAAGCACCGCGACCAGCACCAGGGCGGCGAGCATACCGCCATAGATACGCAGGAAAATCGAATTCATCGCGGCTGGCCCATCGCCTCTGCCGCCTCGCGCACGAATAGATAGCCTTTGCTGCGGATGGTCTTGATCATTCGCGGGTGCTCAGGGTCGTCGCCGATTTTGGGGCGGATTCTGGAAATACGCACATCGATGGAGCGATCCTGGCCGTCATACCCGACGCCACGCAACGAGGTGAAAATTTCTTCCCGGGACAACGTGCGCCCGGCGTTGCTGACCAACAGCCAGAGCAAATCGAATTCCGCGCTGGTCAGCTCGATACCGTTGTCCTGCAGCCAGGCCTCGCGCAGCACGTTATCGACCCGCAGCGGCCCGAACTGCAGACACTGCACCGGCTCGTTCTCGGCAGGCTCGCTGCGGCGCAGCAACGCGTTGATGCGCGCCAGCAACAAGCGCGGCCGAACCGGCTTGCAAACATAGTCGTCGGCGCCCAGATCCAGGCCTTGAACCTGGTCCAGGTCGTCGCTGCGAGCGGTAAGCATGAGAATCGGCCCGGCAAATTGCTGGCGAACCTTGCGGCAGATGCTCAGGCCGTCCTCACCGGGCAGCATAAGGTCGAGAATCACCAGGTCCGGTTGCTCGGCGATTATCCGCGCCGCGGCCTTGGCGCCATCACCTTCAACCTCGACTTCAAAGCCGTTGGCCTGCAGGTACTCGCGTGTCAGGTCAGCCAACCGCTGGTCATCCTCGACAATCAATACCTGGCTGCGCTGCTGCTCCACGGTCCACCTCGACAGCTCGTTGTTATGAACTTGTTGTTATGTGCCTTGGGTACTGGCGTCCCAAAAAGGCATGATCGGCACCGGATACTACGGAAGGCACCGACGCCTGCCAACCGCCGCGTTGGTCGCTCGGAAGTGCCCGGAAATTGTGGTAGGGTGCGCGCCCTAAAATTTGTACCGGGATAACGACAGCCGGTTAAAAAAAGGGTGACGAGCGGCCATCTGGCGCTAAGACGCGGCCTACAAGGCTTTAGGCAAAATCACTCACAAACTACGCACAAGTTATCCACAGAGCATGACCTTGCAATACCCCTTGGACCGCATTATCTTGTATCCCCATCGAAACAAAACACTACATCTTGGGTTTTGAAGCGATTCCCAAGCACAAGTCAAGCAAAGAACTCAAGCCCTGATGCAGTGCTTTTTTGCTTGAACTTAAAACGTAATCAGTAGCCAAACCGCTCCGGCGCAGGCGTCCGTTGCAAACCCTTGGAGGGTGTTGTTTCGGGTACGGGTGTTGCAAGCCATAGGCACACCTTACAGCAACAGTTTTGAGCGAGACTCAAAACCTTTGACTTCGGCCAGGGAGCGGCAAGTAATTGCCCCTTATTTCCTGATCTGTCCCGAAGTGAGTATGCCCGACCTGTTCGGCATGCCGGAGCGTCGTGTTCCTGCGTGTCATCAGGGTCGGTTGTTGGGCTTTCGGACGGAACGGTTGGCGCTTACAAAGCGCCTAAATAAACATAGAGAATGTGGAGACACCCATGCAAACCGACACAACTCGCGAGAACCCGCAGGCCAAGGCGCCGCAGGCTGCCGATTCGAACCAGGATCTGGCTGCTACCGCCCCAGGCCAACTGCGTGTGATCAAGCGCAATGGCACTGTCGTCGCCTACACCGACGACAAGATCACCGTGGCTATCACCAAGGCGTTCCTTGCAGTTGAAGGTGGCACCGCTGCTGCCTCGTCGCGTATCCATGACACCGTTGCCCGTCTGACCGAACAGGTCACTGCTACGTTCAAACGCCGCATGCCCTCGGGCGGCACCATCCACATCGAAGAAATCCAGGACCAGGTAGAACTGGCCCTGATGCGTGCCGGCGAGCAGAAAGTTGCCCGCGACTACGTGATCTACCGCGATCAGCGCGCCAAAGAGCGTGCTACCCGTAGCCACGCCGAAGACAGCACCGTTCAGCCGCACCCAAGCATCCGTATCACCCTGGCTGACGGCAGCCTGGCGCCGCTGGACATGAACCGTCTGAACACCATCATCTCCGAGGCCTGCGAAGGTCTGGCCGAAGTCGATGGCGACCTTATCCAGCGCGAAACGCTGAAGAACCTCTACGACGGCGTGGCCATCAAGGACGTCAACACCGCCCTGGTAATGACCGCCCGTACCCTGGTCGAGCGCGAGCCGAACTACTCGTTCGTCACCGCCCGCCTGCTGATGGACACCCTGCGTGCCGAAGGCCTGGGTTTCCTCGGCGTTGCCGACAGCGCTACTCACCACGAAATGGCCAACCTGTACGCCAAGGCCCTGCCGGCCTACATTGCCAAAGGCGTCGAGTTCGAGCTGCTCAATCCGGCCCTGGCCGACTTCGACCTGGAACAACTGGGCAAGGCGATCAACCACGAGCGCGACCAGCAGTTCACCTACCTGGGCCTGCAGACCCTGTACGATCGTTACTTCATCCACAAGGATGGCGTACGTTTCGAGCTGCCTCAGGTGTTCTTCATGCGTGTGGCCATGGGCCTGGCGCTGGAAGAGAAAAACAAAGAAGCCCGTGCCATCGAGTTCTACAACCTGTTGTCGTCCTTCGACTACATGGCTTCGACCCCGACCCTGTTCAACGCTGGCACCCAGCGTCCTCAGCTGTCGAGCTGCTACCTGACTACCGTGCCGGACGACCTCTCGGGCATCTACCATGCGATCCACGACAACGCCATGCTGTCGAAATTCGCCGGTGGCCTGGGCAACGACTGGACCCCTGTGCGTGCACTGGGCTCCTATATCAAGGGCACCAACGGTAAATCCCAGGGCGTCGTTCCGTTCCTGAAAGTGGTCAACGACACAGCTGTTGCGGTAAACCAGGGCGGCAAGCGCAAAGGCGCTGTCTGTGCCTACCTGGAAACCTGGCACCTGGACATCGAAGAATTCATCGAACTGCGCAAGAACACCGGTGATGATCGTCGTCGTACCCACGACATGAACACCGCCAACTGGATCCCTGACCTGTTCATGAAGCGCGTCTTCGATGACGGCAAATGGACCCTGTTCTCGCCAAACGAAGTACCCGACCTGCACGATCTGACCGGCAAGGCCTTCGAAGAGCGCTACGAGTACTACGAAGCCCTGACCGAATACAACAAGATCAAGGTATTCAAGACCATTCAGGCCAAAGACCTGTGGCGCAAGATGCTCTCGATGCTGTTCGAAACCGGCCACCCATGGTTGACCTTCAAGGACCCATGCAACCTGCGTTCGCCACAGCAGCACGTGGGCGTGGTCCACAGCTCGAACCTGTGCACCGAAATCACCTTGAACACCAACAAGGACGAAATCGCCGTCTGCAACCTGGGCTCGATCAACCTGCCGAACCACATCGTCGACGGCAAGCTCGACACCGCCAAGCTGCAACGTACCGTGAACACGGCCGTGCGCATGCTCGACAACGTGATCGACATCAACTACTACTCGGTGCCGCAAGCGCGTAACTCGAACCTCAAGCACCGTCCAGTGGGCCTGGGCATCATGGGCTTCCAGGACGCGCTGTACCTGCAGCACATTGCCTACGGTTCCGACGCTGCCGTCGAATTCGCCGACAAGTCGATGGAAGCGGTCAGCTACTTCGCGATCCAGGCATCCTGCGACCTGGCCGACGAGCGCGGCTCGTACGAGACTTTCCAGGGCTCGCTATGGTCCAAAGGCGTCCTGCCGCTGGATTCGCAACAGATCCTGATCGAAGCCCGTGGCCAGAAGTACATCGACGTCGACCTGAACGAAACCCTGGACTGGGCACCGGTACGGGCGCGTGTTCAGAAAGGTATTCGTAACTCGAACATCATGGCCATTGCGCCGACCGCGACCATCGCCAACATTACTGGCGTATCGCAGTCGATCGAGCCGACCTACCAGAACCTGTACGTGAAATCGAACCTGTCGGGCGAATTCACCGTAATCAACCCGTACCTGGTTCGCGACCTCAAGGCCCGCGGTCTGTGGGACTCGGTCATGATCAACGACCTGAAGTACTACGATGGTTCGGTACAGCAGATCGAGCGCATTCCACAGGAACTCAAAGACCTGTACGCCACGGCGTTCGAAGTGGAAACCAAGTGGATCGTCGATGCCGCCAGCCGCCGTCAGAAGTGGATCGACCAGGCTCAATCGCTGAACCTGTACATCGCCGGTGCTTCGGGCAAGAAACTGGACGTCACCTACCGCATGGCCTGGTACCGTGGTCTGAAAACCACCTACTACCTCCGTGCCCTGGCTGCGACCAGCACCGAGAAGTCGACCATCAACACCGGCAAGCTCAACGCGGTATCCAGCGGTGGCGACAGCGCCCCGATCCAGGCAGCCGGCCCTGCACCAGTGCCGAAGGCTTGCGCTATCGACGAGCCGGATTGCGAAGCCTGCCAGTAACGCCACACCCCCTGTGGGAGCGGGCTTGCCCCGCGAAAGCGGCCAAAGCCACTCCCACAGCAGCCTAATAGAAGGTCAGGGACAACCCTGGCCTCCTCCGAGGAGCCAAGCTCCCGGAAGCATTCCAAGTTTTTGCGTGCACAGCAGTACTCAACCGCAAGCAACGCAACCAAGATCCACCGGCCATACTGAACATGGCCCTCAAGCAGGAGACCCACCATGCTGAGCTGGGACGAATTCGACAAAGACGAAGGCGAAGAAGCCGCCAAAGGCGCAACCGCCACTCAAGCTGCTGCCGCAGGCATCGACAAGCTCGATAACGCTGGCGGTGTTGCCGCGTTGGAAGCCCGCGCCGTGACTGCCGATGACTCGGAAGCCGTCAAGCGTGCCAAGGCTGCCCTGGACCAACTCGACATCGCCGAAGGCCTGGCTGAGCTGGAAGGCTCCGCTGCCCGTGTTGCGGTTGACGAAAAGCGCATGATCAACTGCCGCGCCGACCTCAACCAACTGGTGCCATTCAAGTACGACTGGGCCTGGCAGAAGTACCTGGACGGTTGCGCCAACCACTGGATGCCGCAAGAGGTCAACATGACCGCGGACATCGCCCTGTGGAAAAACCCGGAAGGCCTGACCGACGACGAGCGTCGCATCGTCATGCGTAACCTGGGCTTCTTCTCCACGGCCGATTCCCTGGTTGCCAACAACCTGGCGCTGGCCGTGTACCGCCTGATCACCAACCCCGAATGCCGCCAGTACATCCTGCGCCAGGCGTTCGAAGAGGCGATCCACACCCACGCCTACCAGTACTGCATCGAGTCGCTGGGCATGGATGAAGGCGAGATCTTCAACATGTACCACGAGATCCCGTCGGTTGCGAAGAAAGCCGCCTGGGGCCTGAGCTACACCCGCGCGATCTCCGACCCGGAATTCAACACCGGTACCGTCGAAACCGACAAAGAACTGCTGCGCAACCTGATCGCCTACTACTGCGTTCTGGAAGGCATCTTCTTCTACTGCGGCTTCACTCAGATCCTGTCCATGGGTCGTCGCAACAAGATGACTGGCGTTGCCGAGCAGTTCCAGTACATCCTGCGTGACGAGTCCATGCACTTGAACTTCGGTATCGACGTGATCAACCAGATCAAGATCGAAAACCCACACCTGTGGGATGCCGAAATGAAAGAAGAAGCCTCGCAAATGATCCTGCAAGGCACCCAGTTGGAAATCGAATACGCTCGCGACACCATGCCGCGCGGCGTACTGGGCATGAACGCAGCGATGATGGAGGACTACCTCAAGTTCATCGCTAACCGTCGCCTGTCGCAGATCGGTTTGAAAGAAGAATACCCAGGTACCACCAACCCGTTCCCATGGATGAGCGAGATCATGGACTTGAAGAAAGAGAAGAACTTCTTCGAGACTCGGGTTATCGAGTATCAAACGGGTGGCGCGTTGAGCTGGGATTGATGCCTTGCTCCTTCACTTTTCACGATGACTGAGACTTTTTTCAGAAATCTGAGACTGACCGCACTAATGCAGTGCATGACATGAAAAAAGCCACCTAAGCCGCGAGGGCAAAGGTGGCTTTTTTGCATATAGCGCGATAAGTATCCGCACCGGCCGCTGGCAAACCCTGCTGTATGGCTAGAGACCCACCCGCTTCAGCGCTTTGATCTCATCCCGTATTTCATTGAGAAGCGCCTCTTCATCACCTTCTAGGCCGACCTGCATCAAGACAATCAAAGTCGCAGGATTCACCCCTAATCGCTCCGCAAATTCTTCCATTTTTTCGATCGTAGGGCTGCGAATGCCACGTTCAACTGTGGAAACGAAGGACTGGCTCGCCCCCAGCTGCTCTTGTGCGATCTCCTTTCGGACCCGAACCTCCTTAAGCGCGGAGCCAAAAGCCAACTTACGTTCCATCTGCTTACTCACAAAAGGAACGATAAAGCCCTGATATGGACTCAAGTGCTATGCTGCATACAGCATATGTGAGAAAATCCGTTACCCCCAATTAATCAGTACCACCCCACTCCGTCACAGTTCTAAACGAGGCTCCAGACCGTGTTTGTTTCAGACCCCCAGGAAGAGGTCATCACTCTTATTGGCAAAGTCGACCCGAGTTATAAAAGCTGGCCCAGGGTTGATACTAGCGAGACATTCTTCCACGTCCACACTAAACAGCGAGGGGAATCCAGGCTCACTTTCGGCGTAGTACTGCTCGCAACACCGCGAGCACTTCTGGATTTTCTGGAATGCTGTCAGCGAGATGAGCAAATACGAATTGAACAGATTGCCTTATCAACCCCTCCTCACGCTAACCAGACCAAGCATTGGCGCACCGAAGCACTCATCAAGCTCGAGGTAAGCTTCGATGACAACGGGGTGCCAAACTCGATCATCTACCACACGGCAGATGACGCCTATTACGAAGATCGCGTCTTTGGGAAAGATAAGGGTCAAGATCTGCGTAAATTGCAGACAATATACAAAGCACGTAGCACACGACGGACTAGCCCGGGCAAATCCAATACCTTGCTAGGCGCCTGACCAGACACTTAATGCCCTCGCCGCCCCTTACGCACTGGAGCGTGAGAGTAACGAATTTAGTGGCCTCAATCTGATCCATCCCGATCGGGCGCGACTCATTTAGTCGCGTTCAGTTCAAGGGGTACGACCCACAGTTTAATTACGCACCGTAAAATATAGGTTTTGTTTCAAAAGTTACATAAGATGAAACGTTTAATCCCACCAACCTTTAACTTTGACTTCAACTAGTAAACGTGATTAAATCGAAACATAAAACCCTCTTCAGATAATATTTTTTTCCAAGACCGAGTTGATGGCCGCAAGGATTTTGACACCCGTAAAAGTCAAAAAAACGCCGCCACGTTAGCTGGGAATGGTGAACGCAGAATCAATGGTTCTCGACCACCTCCTATAAGAACTTAGTATCTACAGCGTGGTCATAGCATTGCGCTTACATGTAAGACTTACTGAAAATCTTGACTAATCACTTTCAGAAAGTTTGTACGACGTCTGCGCCCCACGGCTCAGGCTAGATGCCCTAGTGCTATACGAAACCAGAATAGACATGCCTTTCAAACTGACTCACGTCAGCACGAGGCGATATCTATTCGTCTTAAAAAATGGCTCCCTCTCTGACGAGGCTTGATATGACTATTCAAGATGAACAAACCAGACGTCTCAGCTGGGAGCACCTGCTCCTCCGTGCCGCTCGCGATATTTCGCTGACTAAAAGTCAGTACGAAATTATCGACAGCCGATACAACCAGTTGGAAAAAATTCTTTCGGCATCAACCGATCCATTGCTTGCTGAGGCCCATATTTTCCCGCAAGGCTCGATGCGCCTAAAAACGACTATCAACCCTGTCGATGATGCGCCTGAAGACCTCGGCACCATTGATGCCGACGCAATTGTCTGGCTACCCAATGCGGGTGGCGCAGATGCTACTGCCGTACTGGATGCAATTGAAAAACGCTTTACTGAAGGTACTCGAGTCACAGCGAAAATCGTACAGCTCCGCCGCGGCATTCGTATCGTATACGCTGACGAGAATCCAGGCTTTCACATCGACGTCACCCCGGCACGCGCGATTAATGGAAATCGCGAAACCAAGGGTGAAGGCAAGCTGGAGGTGCCCGATCGTGAAATGGGATGGAAGCCCAGCAGCCCCATTCCATACGCAAACTGGCTTAATGCCGCGTCTGACGAACACATTTTGCTCAAATCGTTTGAAGGATTTGAAGCGTTCGCCATGGACAGTCGCGACCTGGTCGTAGGTTCCGCAACCCAAGATCCACTTCCAACCTACCAAGATTACGACGACAACGACCCATTGCGCGCGACGATCAAACTGCTGAAACGGCACCGAGATGAGTGGGCGATTGAGACGAGGAGTGAAAGCCACCGCCCGATCTCAGCAGTAATCACCACGCTCGCTACACATGCCTACTTGCAAGTGGTGCAAGAATCCCGTTTCTCGCCACTCCGCCCACTTGACGCGATTATCAAGATCGTGGAAAAAATGCCGAGTTTCGTTTCACAGGTGTTCGGACAGTACCAGGTCTTGAACCCCAAAGATTCAGGTGAGAACTTCGCCGAAAAATGGAACCGCCTAGACGAGGGTGCAAAATACCGCCAAGCGTTTTACAACTGGCACGCAAGCGCGACCGTTTCGATTATGCTGGGGCTGAGAACCCATGAGTCTGAAGAGGCTTTCGCTCGAGCAATGGATTCAAGCTTTGGTATCGGCAAGAAACTGATCAACGAAGCCAATCGTGAGATTCCAAAAAATTGGACTCTGCCCGGGCGCAAGGAGGGCATCACGCAGAACTCGGTTGCTCTGACCGCCCTCACTGGCATTGCAATCAGCAGTAAACCTCAAGCGAGTGTGAAGCCCGTTGAACGCCTTGGTTGATGCAACTCATAGCCCGGAGGTTGAGCGCGGTATTTCCGCGCTCAACGAGCTTTTGGGAACGGAAGCTGCTGCCCTTCTAACTCCCGCAAAAACTCGGGATGGTGAAGTCGTCTGTTTTTCCTTCCCTATTCCGTCTGATTACACCGGCAAACCTAGAACATTGCGCATCGCGTTTCCGCGCGATTTCCCACGCGCGTCGCTCAGACTCAATGTAGAGCCCTCCCCTTGGCTTGAGTGGCCCCACGCCATGAAATCAGGGCTATGCCTGCATGGGTTTCGTGAAAAACCTATTACTGGCACGCCAGAGACGGTTGTGCAGGATAGCCTCTCACGCTTTAGCACAATCCTAAATTTCGTCACAGAGGGTTCAGATCCCGAAATACGCGATGCCGAGTTTCGCAGTGAAATCACCAGCTACTGGAACACGCAGCTTGGCGTCTCTCCCCAGGATCTGTTGCTTTTGGAGCGCCCGAAATCAGGCTCCGAGCTTTATGCGACTAGCGACCCTCGGCCATCGCGACGGAATCACACTGCATGGCTCGCGACCAGCATTGAATCGCTAAGAATCCATTTCAGACGCATCGCTGGGTTTAACGCAAAAATTCGGTCACCTGCGGTACCTGGTTTCTACCTAAAGCTGCAGACATTCCCTAGCGTGCGCATCCCTGACGCTGACCGTCTAATTGAATGGTTAACGCCACATCTCAGCCCAGACGATTGCAAGAAATTTCTGGCTTGGTTCTCAGGCCATGGATCCTTGGCAAACCGCTGGATCGTATTGGAATTGCCGGGCCCAGACGTCTCTCCGGTTTATTGCCTAGACGTTCGCTCTTACAGCAAGCAGCCGGACCACGGTCGTTGGTATGGGTTCCGATCGGCACGTCGATGGTCAGGAAAGAATCAGCCAAATCATGTTCCCGTTCTTGTACGCGGGACCATCATTAACATTCTTGACCGGAACGAAGTTCTGTCACGCGATCTCAGCGGCACCGCAGTAGAGCTAGAAAAGGCTCGCGTCGTAATGGTTGGCATTGGATCACTTGGCAGCACCATTGCCCAACAGCTGGCAAGATCAGGTATCGGCGAGATTGTTCTGATCGACCCTGATGTCCTCGAGTCTGCAAACCTAGGACGCCATGTACTCGGCGCCGATGATCTTGGGAAATGGAAAGCCATTGCGCTTGCCGAAAAAATTACTCGCGACCTACCGACCGTTAAGGCCATCCCATACGTGGACTTCGCGGAAAGGCTGCTTATCTCGAAGCCAGGGCTGTTCGAAAATTCCGACTTAGTCATCGTCACTACTGCCGACTGGTCATCCGAGGCTGCGTTGTGGCGAAGGAAATCTGCCGGCACTCAATGGGGATTACTGCAGGCTTGGAGTGAACCCCACACCCTGATTGGCCATGCCTTGCTGGCTCCCGCAGGCGAATATGATGGACGCCACCTCTTCGATGACAGTGGTAATTTCAACTTTAAATACACCGAATGGCTAAAGGGTGACGGCGTCATTGCTATCCCGTCCTGTGGCCAAAGCTTCATCCCCGGAGGAGCTTCAGGCATGGCGAACGTGGCGTCCATGGTAGTACAAACGGCCTTGAGGTCATTGACCGCACAACTCAATGAGCAGGCATGGATTACGACGATCTATAGGCCACAAGATGCTGCCAATCGCGGAGGCATCTACAAAGGTCCCAAACTTGAAAATGGGGTCCAACATATTGTCTTGGAGCGAGAATGGCCGACGCCTGAAGGTGGAGAGGCATGACTACAATTGCATGGAACTGGTGGTGGCCTGAAATCAACAGCTGTTTGTCTGTCTCCCGAAGCGTAGCCAGTGTCTTTGATCAGCACCGACAATGCTTGTGGCGCTCTGAGCGAGGTGGCCAGTTGTTTGTAGATCTTTCGAATCCGAATGGACTGATCATGACATTGGCCACACCTCCTCACCCAAAAGATCGAGCAGGAAGGATATGGTTGGAGCTCGATGGCGAACGCTGCCAACGAGAGATTGAATCAGCCAATGCCAAAGGGCTTCGGCTTGTGGGCTATTGGCACACTCACCCACAAACCATCCCAGCAATCTCTCCGACGGACATGACTAGCTTCTCAAAATTCGCAAGACAATATTCCAATGAGCTGCCCCACCCGATTGCTGTCATCGTCGGCCAGTCAACCGAACCTAACGGCATCAAAGCCTGGTCATTCAGAAATGGGACATGCCTCGAGGCAACGATAAGCAGCGCTAATCATTCCTGAGCAGCCCTACGACGCAGCATCAAGTCGAACAGCTCTGCCTGAAAGCGGGCGTCATCCAGAGCGTTGTGGGTAGCAGAACTTCGCGGCTGCAGCTTTGCGGCCATATGCGAAGACTTAGTCTGCCTCCACTCAAGATTGAAAGCCCCCATGTAAAAAGCCTTGATATCAAGCGCTGCAAAGCCAAAAGGGTTTTCGCCCAAGTATTTGTGAAAGTAAAAATTCACAAACGACCAGTCAAAGGGTGCATTCAACCCTACAAAAATCGCCTTTTGGCCACCAACGCTGACCTGCGAGACCCACTCAGCAAACTTCCGCATCGCATCGCATGGCGGGAGCCCTGTTTTAGCTAACTCACCAAGATCGAACCCCGTTACACTAAGGGATTCGGGATCGTGCTTTGGGCTATCCGGTTTTAGCTCTATATAAATCGCTTGCTCTGCCTGCCCCACTACACAGGCACCTAGAGATAGCATACTGAACTCACCAGGAATTGGGCCGGATGCTTCAATATCAACAGAGATGTAAAGCTCCTCGCTGCTCATTAGCTTCCTCCTGACGTCAAAAGTAGATGTATAGAGTAGAAAGGATACCAGAGTATAGCTATCGATAGTGGCAATTTAAGTAACAATGCAAATCGCACCTCGCCCAAGCAACCCTGAAACCAATGCCGCCCACGGCCTTATAAATCAAGAGCCTCACTACGGCTGTAATCGATTATCGAATGCTTAACCGTCCACCCCATAGTTTTTTAAGTGAGATTAGTCAGGAAATAGCTTCTCGCCAGCGGAAGATAGTGGATCACCAATCAAGCCTTTAAAATTATCTTTCGTATCAGGAGGGATCATTAAATCTAGTACCTCGACACTATCCAGATCATATGTAAACAGCTCAATTATCTCGCTAGGTACGGCTCCTAACTCGTCATTTATTGCATACCGAACATGCCCGACGCACCCGACTCCAAGCCCCTGAAATCCAGCAATCTCTTTGAAGTGCTTCACAATATGATGATCTGGCGCACCGTCTCGCCGCAACCCCAAAGATTCCGAATAGTTGACTGAAAAAGCCCCGCCATTCCGCTCATACCTAACAAATGAATCTGCAGGGTTAAAGCTATCAGGAAACCTCAGCACTTCAAGATCGCTTGACAACTTCACTTTAATCAAGAACCGTACCGCAGTAGTTCCCATATCACGATAGCAGTACTCTGCAGCATAAAATGCACTCTGCGACAACCATAGGCTACCTTGCTTCGCTATAAGGGCTTTGACATCCGAGATCGAAGACCTAGAGCGCAACCCAGAATAAAGTACTGTCCCAGCTTTTACCGTTGAACTCACAACACCCACGTCGTTCCAAACTGCCGCCAACGCTTTATTGGTTTCCGAAAAATCCTGCTTAGACTCCGTCTTCTCCTCTACTTCTTTCCCCACATTTTTTTCAACCGATGCACTCCGCAAGGTGTCGTCAGCAACAGGCTCGCTGGACGACCGCCTCAATAACCAGTTTAGAAAACCCATCACCTGCCCCCTCACAACACAACCCGAAAAATTAACTAAATTAGAGCATACTGCAGACAGCTACCGGCACATCACTCCAAAAAAACCGCTCAGGAACTGAAGGGCTCATCCATACGATCGGGCACCTTCGGAGTTTTAGAAAGCACCAAACAGCGACTATTACCAAGAAACTCTTCTATCAAGCAAAGGGAGTCACCAACGTCAAGCCCAAGCTCCTGCAAGGCAACGTCCGGGATCCGGACTGCACCGTCTCCATCCCAATCCTCTATTACGATTTTGTATGCTGTGCTCATAGCTTTTCCTATTAATGTGGCTATAAGAGGGCTTGCACCCCCAACGTTTGCATTGCGATTAATGCAGTAAGCTTGACACGCCGCACATGCGGCAGGCCGGTCAGCTGGCTTGCTTGGAGCCCCAATTACTACCCAAAAGGACAAAGGTTTCAGAAGTCCTTCAGCCTCGTGAGCCAGAAAAAGCGCGAGGGAACGATCTTTTGAGGCCCCTCGCTTGCACCTTTCAGCCGCAGTCAAGTAGTCGCTGTCCGTCGTTATTACTCCCGCTCTTTCGAGACTGAGCAGTACTAGGTTGATAATTTCGCCCTCTCCACCACAAAGGCTGCCAAGTAATCAAATGGCGAATCAGCGTGAAGAGCTTAGGAAAGCCAAGATTCTACAGTGTCTGCCCCATACTTTGCTTTCCACTCTTTAAGAGTCCGATGGTTGCCACCTTTAGTCTCAACCCCCTCCCCGGCATGGGGATTCTTAAACACCTTCATCAGCCGCGGCTTCCTAGCATCATTCGTTGGACGGGTTGCAATATCTGAGCAAATACTGGGATCTAGGATCGCAATCTCATCACGCAAGCTGTAACCGTACTCCCCAAGAAGTGCATGAAGCTTTCCTTCAAACTCAATTTCCTGCTTCTACGCACCGTCATTTTTAAGTTTTCTAGCTCTGCCAACTGAGCAGGGAACTTCTGCTCAAGCGCACGGAATTCAGCGAGTCTGGACATGGCACATACCTATATTAATTAGTTTATTAACATTCAATAATTATCTTACTTAGCATTTCAACCTAACCTATTCCTTACGTAACACGTCAGCAATGTTCCCGTCATTTTTATTATTCACCTTGAGGTAGCCGACTACTAGCATCCCACGCCTTCCTCCTTCCGCTGTTACGATAAATATTCAAATCATGGTGGCATTCTTCGGTGCCTTCCGCGATTATTCTCGACGAGGCCGTGCTGCAATATTTTCACATCGACTAGCTCAAATTTTTGGATTTCAGGATGCTTAAGGAAGAATTACTAAGCTGGGGACGAAAAATCGTCGACTGGTTCGTTCGCCCCAAGAACATTGGCATCTGTCTGATCCGCTATGGCACGGTGGTTATGGGCGCCTCCCTCGCTGGTGGCTTGGCCGGGACAATCAGGTACATCAGCGCATCAACCCAACTGCAGGCAAACATCGATACCACAGGAGGACCTGCCGCCTGGATGGCCGTCGCCGCTTTCGTCGTGGGTGTGCTGATGGTCATTGTAGGAGTTCTACTCAACCTTCAAGACCGTAAACAGCTAGCCCGCCAACGGGTGCTTCTGCTTGAGCAAAAAGGGTTGTTCAAGATTGATAGCCCCTTGGATGCTGCAGTGAAAAGTACAGTCGGAGGCACAGTTGACACCATCCTCGTCGATATTCGTGAGGGGATTACGGAAGGGCGCATATCGCACCCAGAAACTGCCCTACAAAAGGTGGTGGACGGCAGAGGTGACCTGGTTCGCCGCCTTGATGGGCAGAATAAAAACGATATCCAAATCGCCTACGGCGGGCTCATGCCCGTGCCGTTTACATTCCTCACTGGATGCTTGGTGGATGATGAAGGGGGTGGGATAAAGGTCTTTGACTGGGACCGCCTGGGTGCAGGCCAGTGGCGTCTGATTCAAAGCGGTATTGATGATGGTCAGCGCCTGCAAACCGTGGCTGCGCTTGCTGCCCCTGCCGAGGAAGCCGTGCTCGCACTTTCAATATCCTATCCGGTTGACGAACCTGCGATAGCTACCACTTTCCCAGATTTGCCAATCATGCACATGAAAATGGGTGAGCTATCGTCCAATGCTCACTGGTCAGTGGAAAAGCAAAGCGCCCTTGCTGAGCAATTCCTACAAGCGCTGAAGGGACTCGCCGGTCAAGGGGTGAAAACCATTCACTTGGTTATCGCTGCGCCGAACAGTGTGGTCTTCAATCTTGGGCGCATTTACGACAGAAGACTTTTGCCAGCCGCTATTATTTACCAGTACGAACGCTCATGCACCCCACCCTATCCATGGGGTGTCACTATCCCTTCCCACAGTCAAAATCAGCCAGCAATCGTGCACACCCCCTGCCACGTCGATTAACCTCAGAAGCAAAAACAAAGAGTTCGACACTGCAACAAGCCTGAGGCGTCATTAAGCTGATATTGATCGATGCTGTGCCAACCCCATAACGCATCGGGGTTGGCTTACGGTCAACTTGTAGTGATATCTCCCTGGCTGTAGGCGAGCACTCTCCCTGTAAAAGAAGTACTAGATTGACTTGCATAGTCCTATAGACGAGCCAACCCATGCTTTCATTTCCGATCCTTTTCCACGATCAAGTGATCATTCGGCACATCCACTTGCCTCTTCGATTGACCATCTTTGAACGTAATGACAGTGCTGTTTCCAAAACCCTGAAACTCAACTACAACACCGGAAAATGCTTTGTAGCCTTCTACTGGTTTTGCCTTAACTTCGAGCAAGTTTGAAGGAAGCAGTTCTGAGTAGGGAGCCTTTAGATAAACCTCCGATTTTTCTACACGCACTTGGGCAAGACGCATCGCAGCATCAGCAAGCTGACCGGTTACTCCACTGGTCACCAGTGGGGTGAAAATCAAGGCACAAACCAAAGAAATATAAATATTTTTTAGTTTACCAACCCTACCCATTCGGACTAGCTCTTCTTTTTCTTTGGTATCGATCGGACTATTTAGTACCCGCCCCAAACTTCGGTACTCCGCCTCTATTGCCTTGACCCCAGAATAAAGCAAGTACATCAACACTGACAAGCAAGACAAACTTAGATACGCCATCGGATCTTTTTCACCGAACGCCCAGATGAATGCAACAGCAGGCATAGCAAAAAACAATGACATGACGTGAAAGTTAACCAATTTTAGTTTTACTGATTTCATCTCCGAATTGAACAGTGACGCAATCCAGATAAACGCCTTGCATGCCAGTTTTATCGGAAACGAGAAAGCCACACCCAAAGATGTTAGAGACGCTGAAAACAGCGCATAGACCATACCGAAGCATCCGGCGGTCAGCAAAAACAGCAGCCCGTCACCTAGCGTTAACCCTTTTGGAAAGTGCCCAATCCGCAGCGCATAAAAAATCACGCAGACACTGCCAATAGCAATACTACACTTTAACGCACTACCACCCAGCTTAAGGACAACATCAAAAATCGCCCCAATTGTAGAAAACAGACTATTCATTAAAACTTCCATTTAATTGAAAAAACATTACCTCTACCTCTATTGGGATGTCCCGAACACTCCAATCTTGAAAGTGAGCTGAGTGAGGACCCAAGACCTCTTTGGGGCTGTGCCTAGGTGCACGCTAGCCGCAATAGGCCCCTCCCTCAAAGTCACGGCCTCGCTCTTGTTGGCCCATGAGTACTTCCAGCGAACGAGCCGTCTGCTTCGAGGCACCGCCGGCGCCACCGCTAGACGCCAACCTGCTTTCATCTGGTTAGCGTTGGCAGTTCTGGAATGCTAGCATTCGCCATCATGTATAAAAAACCAGGTGTTACGCATGGAAGACACATCTGCCAAAGCCCCAGAACCTGATAACAACGCCGCAGCTGATGACGTTACGACAAGCCCTGGCAAGGGGCGCAATGGTGACCTTAAGACAGGCGACGAGCGCTTGTTGTGGGGACGGGCCGCTGGTAGATGCCAGCGCTGCAACGATGATTTGAGTCGTGACCCCTTGGCCTGGAGAGCTTACAACCTCGCCGAGAACGCCCACATCGTGGCCTCTTCAGTTGGTGGTGTTCGAGGGACCGGTGAGGAGTCTGCTGCCCTTGCAGATCAGATCGAAAACCACCTTTTACTGTGCCGAAAATGCCACAAAATCATTGATGACAAGCACAGGGGGGAGAAGCTATTCCCCACTGACCTTCTGAGAAAGTTGAAACTCGATCAAGAGGCTCTGGTACGACGCCTCATGGACCTGGCCAAGAAGCCCCAGAGCGTAGCGGTGTACATCAGTGCTGCTGTTGGGGATACGCGACTGCAGCCAATCGTGATCAATGACATCAACATGGCCATTGTGAACGCTGGGCTGGTACCAGCATTGAGTCACCCTATCCACATCAACCTGCTGAGCCTCCTTGAGGTCGAAACGCTAGATAGCGATCCCGAGTTTTGGATCAGAGCGAACAAGCTGGTACGGCGTGAGCTTGAAGCCAAGGTACTTGAAAGCTCGCACAAGCGATTGAGTGAGGTCGAGCACTTCAGTCTCTTCGGCATGGCACCAATCCCTGTGCTTGCACTGTTGGGAAGCCTCATTCCCGATACGCGGAAAGCTATGGTTTTCGAGCCCATCTGGCGGGAAATCAATCCTGGGAGAGAAGCCCTTCGCGAAACGATTGATATCGAGGTCCGTCAGTATGACCGCGACGCAGCTACGTGGTCTTGGCCCAAGGAACGTAGCCAGCCCTGGCCCTTGCTCGGCTATCGTCACTTGGCCGGCCCCCAAGAGCAAGTCGGTGGAGATATCGCTGTGCTCTGCGAAATGTCCTTCCCTACCCATCCTGAACTGGTAACTGCAGCCCTCCCGGATGCTCCGCTATACATGCTCAATTCGAGCACCGTATCGCCCAACATCATCCAAGCACTGGACACTGCCGAAGCCTGCAGAATGGCTAGGCCCCCACCCGCTTCAGGGCTTTGATTTCATCTCGAATTTTAGCCAGAAGCGCGTCCACATTGTCCGCCCCAAAAATTTAGGCCTAACGCTTATCCGCAACGGAGCGGTAGTGATAGGGCTCTCGCTTGCCGGAGGAATCGTCGGACAGGTTGTGTATAAAGCGAGTCCACCCAGCTGCAGGCAAACGTAGACACCACTGGAGGACCAGCCACGCGGATCAGCGTCATTGCCTTTAGCATCGGCGTGCTGATGATCCTGGTTGGCATTTACCTCAATCTGCAAGACCGTAAGCAGTTGGCCCGACAACGCGTACTGATCCTCGAACAGAAAGGGCTATTCAAAATAGATACCCCTCTGGACACCGCGGTAAAAAATACCGTCGGGGGTAACGTCGACACTATCCTCGTCGACACCCGACAAGGGAAAGTACCGACGGAGTCACTGGCTAAGCTGCTGCAAGCGTTGCAGACGGCACAGCACTTGGTGACATTGAAGTCGAGCGCGCGAGTTTGAAAATCTGGCGGCTGCTTTTGGGCTATGTCTGCCTGTCGCGAAGGGCTGCAACCCTATATAGATAGTCGTTATGGCTATCCGACGACCTGAAACGACCAAGGCGACACCTCCTGACGCAGGATGGCGAATTAGCTGTTCCGAGCACGATCACGCTGATTCAACGGGATGACGCTTGCTCAACTAGCCAGTCGATCAGCAGTACGATCTCGGGGACCCCGCGACTTTCTTCGTTACAGATACAGAAATAATCCATCCCTGCGGGCACTTTCAGTGAGAAGGGCTGCACCAGTCGTCCTTCCTCCAAATCCCGCGATGAGTTGATTTCGTCACTCAGAGCAACCCCGTATCCATCCCGTGCAGCCTGTAGCGCGATGCCGAAATCTTCGAAATGGACATCCGCATCACCAGGGTAAGGCAAGCGAGCCTCGAATAACCAGCGCCGCCATTGTGTTCCATCATCCTCATGCAAGAGTCGGTGATACATCAAATCCGCCGGTTGTTTCAATGCATGTTGGCCTCGCAACAATTGCGGGCAACAGACCGGGAACATGTGCAAGGTTTGCAAGGGGCGCCACCAAAACCCCTCCCAATTCGGGGCGTTGTAGAGCACTGCGATGTCAGCTCTACGCCAGTCCACTTCGCTGGGATCGTCCGCGCTAATAATCCGCAGGTGAATATGGGGATGTTCAGCACGAAAGGCGAAGAGCCTCGGCATTAGCCAGGACGCGCCAAAAATGGGTTCTGTCGAAACCGTAAGCACCTTGACCGAAGGCGCTTGAAAGTGCTCTTCCGAGATCTGGCGCACGCCTTCAGTGATCTCGTGCATACCGCGTGCAACCGAGCGTTGCAACGCCAACCCACTTTCGGTCAACACCAAATGACGCCCTTGTCTGTAGAACAGGTCGATGCCCAGGGAGCTTTGCAGCAGTCTCAACTGCTGACTGACGGCACCGGGTGTTACGTGAAGCTCGGCGGCGGCAGCACCGACGTGTCCGAGTCGGGCAACACATTCAAACACTCGAAAAGCATGGAGGGGAGGCAGGGACATAGGACTCAACTGTTTAGTTTTTTTGTCTTCAGTTAAGGCAATTTATATAGATGGATTATCCGGTAGGCAATCTTAACAATCGGGGGGGTGGTCAAGCTCAAACAATAATTTAGAGAGTTCATCCCATGACAGTGGTAACCAGCGACCTTAACGATCTGGCAATGACCCGCACGAGTCTTTACGGCACGGAGGCTGAAGCAACCTTTAGCGGTATTACGAGTTTTATGCGCCGGCGCTATAGCCGTGACCTGCGTGGAGTGGATCTGGTGATCAGCGGAGTCCCCTTCGACACCGCGACCAGCAACCGGCCTGGTAGTCGCTTCGGTCCCAGGTCGATTCGTGAAGCCTCGGTGCAATCTGCCTGGGTGCGCCATTGGCCTTGGGACTTTGACCCATTCGATGTGTTGGCGTGCATCGACTATGGTGATTGCTCCTTCGACTATGGCTCACCTCAGGAAACGCCCGCGAAGATTAAAGCCCATGCCGATCACATTTTGGCGGCCGGAGCTGCGATGTTGACGCTGGGGGGCGATCACTTCATCAGTTACCCCTTACTGCAAGCCCATGCCGCTAAACATGGTCCCTTGTCCATGATCCATTTCGACGCTCACCATGACACTGAGTCCGATGGTGAGGACCAGCGTATAGATCACGGTTCCATGTTTTATCACGCAGTACGGGAAGGGCTGGTTGATCCATCCAGGTCGATCCAGATCGGCCAGCGTATGACCAACGATGAATCGATGGGATTTCAGGTGGTGGACGCACGGCAAGCCAACACCACAAGCTCGCAAATTATTGCTCGCACGATTCGTGAGCGTGTCGGTGACCACCCTGTGTACCTGACATTCGATATTGATTGTCTGGACCCAGCGTTTGCACCCGGCACCGGCACGCCGGTATGCGGTGGGCTTTCTTCCTTCCATGCCCTCGAGATTTTGCGCGGGCTGCGCGGAATTAATGTGATTGGCATGGACGTGGTCGAGGTTGCACCGGCCTACGACCATGCAGAGATCACATCGCTGGCGGCTGCTGCGCTGGCGATGGAAATGATCTGCCTGTATGCGGCGCGACATAAGCTCTGAACGGATTGCCATTGACCACGGGAGTGATCGACCACCGTGGCACCACCGCACTGGCGACAGCTGTGTTGGGTGAACGCATCACTCTCTTATTGATGGATGAATTCGAATGAGAAACTACACCCGCCTGCTAGATCCGCGCACCGGCGACGAATGCGGCCGAGTGCTTATCGACGACGAGGCTGCAGTAAACAGTGCAGTTAAAGCTGCCCACAAAGCGTTTGCCGGTTGGAGCAAGAGTACGCCTCAAATGCGACATGACTGTTTGCTTGCATTGGCAAATGAGATCAGTAACCACGCTGAAGAAATCGCCGATGCTGAGGTGTGCAACACCGGCAAAACCCAAGAGCAGGTGCTCAGCGCAGAAATTCCTGCGGCCATCAATGAACTGCGCTTCATGGCCGGTGCGGCGCGCGCGCTGTTGAGCCCTGGTGCGGGTGAGTATGTGCCGGGGTACCTGTCCTATGCGTTGCTTGAACCACTAGGTGTCTGCGCACTCATCGCACCTTGGGATTACCCCTTTGCAACGGCCGTATCCAGACTTGCACCGGCCTTGGCGATGGGCAATACCGTGGTGCTGAAACCCGCAGAAACCACTCCATCGAGCGCGGAGATTCTGGTGGAATTGTGCGCCAAGGTGTTGCCCAGAGGGGTGGTCAACATCGTTTACGGGAACCATGAGACCGACCGTGCGCTGGTACGCCATCCACGTCCAGCGTTGGTCTGTGTCGCAGGCAGCAGTATGGCGGCCAAGCAGATAGCGATGGATGCAGCCGCGACACTCAAACGCCTGCATTTGGAACTGGGTGGAATAACCCCGGCCATCGTCTTTGCGGATGCGGATCTGCAACTCGCCGCCGACGGTATTACCGGCGCGGCTTTCTACAACGCGGGGCAGCATTGCACCGCGGCATGCCGTGTCTTGGTCGCCGAGCAGTGTTACGAGCGTTTTATTGAGCTGTTGGTTGAGCGCGCGAATGCCTATGAGCCAGATCCTCTCAATGGCCCGGCGCAATTGGCGCGCGTCGCCGGATTTATCCAGAACCTGCCGGCGCATGCCCGTGTCCGTGCTGGCGGGAAGATCCGTGAAGGCAGCGGTTTTTTCTATGAGCCGACGGTCGTCATTGATGTGCAGCACGATGATGAAGTGGTGCAGGAGGAGGTCTTCGGTCCCGTCATTACCGTGCAAGCGTTCAATACGGAACAGCACGCCATCCAGCTTGCCAATGCCGTGCCCTTTGGTCTTGCCGCGTCGGTCTGGACCCGCGACCACAGTCGCGCGTTACGGCTGCCAAAGCTCATTGATACGGGCACGGTGTGGATCAATTGCCACAGCGTCGTGGCGACGCAAATGTCCTTTGGCGGCGAAAAAGCATCGGGCTACGGCAATGTTTTATCGGTACTGGCGCTGGACTCATACAGCCGCATAAAACACGTGATGAGCCACGCCTAATGGTCCTGCTCCCCGATTCAAACAGGTCAGCCACTCAATAGGCGGAACCGTGTGTTGCTCATTCGCGAACACTCAAAGAGGGTCGCGTTTTTGCCAAGCGTTGTTGCTTTCTGTCCATCGCATGTTTTGTCGCAATCAAACTAGGAGTACCAAATGAAAAAAATCTCCAAAAGTCTGTTGTGTGCAGCGTTATGGGCCACGGGTTGCGCGGGCGTGCAGGCCGATCCAAGGGAGCTGCATATTTACAACTGGTCCGATTACATCGGTCCCCATACCCTGGAAGACTTCACCAAGGAGACGGGGATCAAGGTTGTTTACGATCTCTATGACAGCAGCGAAGTACTGGAGGCCAAGTTACTGGCAGGTAAGTCGGGTTATGACACCGTAGTGCCGGCCAACGCGTTTCTGGCCAAACAAATCCGGGCCGGCATCTACCAGCGGCTGGATAAATCCAAGCTGCCTAACTGGAAGAACCTCGATCCGGAAGTCTTGAGGATTCTTGAGACCAGCGACCCGGGCAATCAGTACGCCATCCCTTACCTGTGGGGCACGGTTGGTATCGGCTACAACGTCGATAAAGTCAAAGCGGTACTGAGTAGCGATGTACCGGTGGATTCCTGGGATCTGATATTCAAACCAGAAAATCTGGCCAAGCTGAAAAGCTGTGGCGTGAGTGTGCTCGACTCACCCACCGAGATGCTGCCGGCAGCCTTGCTTTACCTCGGATACAACCCCAATAGCCAGGTCCCCCAAGAGCTGCAAGCAGCAGTGGACTTGTTCAACAAAGTGCGACCTTCGATTACCTACTTCCACTCATCGAAATATATCGGCGACCTCGCCAACGGCAATATTTGCGTGGCTGTCGGTTACTCCGGTGATATTTACCAAGCCAGAGCCCGCGCGGTGGAGGCGAAAAATGGTGTAAAGGTGCTGTACAGCATCCCCAAAGAAGGCGCGGGTGCATTCATCGACACAGTCGCCATACCGAAAGATGCCGCCAATACCGAAGGCTCGCTTCAGTTCATCAACTTTCTGATGAAGCCTGAGGTGATCGCGGGAATCAGCAATGAGGTGGGCTACCCGAACGGCAACGCTGCATCGACTGAACTGGTGGTTGAATCGATGCGCAGCGATCCGAGCGTTTATCCGTCGTCAGAGGTGATGAAAAAACTTTATGCCTTCCCCGATCTTCCCGCCAAAGTCCAACGCAACATGACGCGGGCGTGGACCACCATTAAAACCGGAAAGTAATCGCTGTAACTCGATATCGGCGGCGTAATAAAGCGACCGCCGGACACTGCCTTGCCAGTCTGAACGCAAACCCATCGCGTCAAACCTCGCCTTTCCAAAATAGCACTGCCATTGCCACTCGAGCCATCGTCCGGCGTTGCAGTGTGGCCCTGGACCTACGCGCCCGCGTGGCGCAAGTGAGAGAACGATGAAGTTTGCAGCCCTTGAAGACGCCCGGGCCTTTCTGGCCAACAACCCCGATATCAACATGATCGAGCTATCGGCTCCGCCCGGGAAGTTTTGGCGGAATCACCAATGGCGCCATCCCAAAAAACACACTGCAGATCGGCCACTCCTGTGCCCGCGGCCGGGAACACAGAAGGGTCTTAACCGGCATGGGCCTGACTCAACATGGTGCCGGCTGGCCCTTTGCAGTGCCTGATTTCTTCATCAAGTTCCTGACAGAGCCCGGCGACTTGGTCGCTGACATCTTTTCTGGCCGGGGCATGGCCGGCCGGGCAGTTGAGGAGAATCAGCGTCGATGGATCTGCATTGAGAGCGCTTTGCAATACGTGCGTGGAGCCGCAGAACTCTTCCGCTCATTCCAAGGCTATTGCATCAATCCTGCCTTGGAGGAAGCATTCAAGTCATCCCACACCTCATACCCAGGTCGACAAACTGCTGCACGGAGAGGAAAACATGGTGGGTGCCTACGCGGGTTACACCGGCGTCGAGAAGCGCCCGGAACATGAAGGCCGGGAGGTGATCTGGCAGATCGCGGCCCGCCGCAGTACGCACAAGAAGCTGAGTAAGCGCAGCGCACTGTACAAAGCCAAGCGCAAGATCGAGAAGGCCAAGGCCCAGCTGCGCGCCAAGGTCGAGCACCCGTTCCGGGTGATCAAGCGCCAGTTCGGTTATGTGAAGACACGCTTCCGTGGCCTGGCGAAGAATACGGCGCAGCTGGTGACATTGTTTGCCCTGTCGAACCTGTGGATGGCGCGCCGACATTTGCTGACGAATGCAGGAGAGGTGCACCTGTAATGTGGGAAATGGCCGCAACGAGGTGCACGCGGCGGCTAAAAACACAGGAATGAGCGGGTGATCTGATCGTTTTTGATCAGTTTGCCGCGTTCAAAATCGGCGGAGGCTGAAGTCGACCGGAAATGCAGGGCTACTTCAGACCATCCCTAATAGGCGTTCCCTGCTTCAATTTGACGAACATTGGAAACGTTTGGACGAGTAAAAAACATGCCGATCATTAAGACCGGCATGTTTAGCTCATTTTGCGAAATCAAACAAACTCGTCGTCCTCCCCGTCACCGAAGAAGCCCTCGTCAGCATAGTAGTCATCTGCTGCGGGTTCGTCCTGCGCCACTGGTGGCTCTTCTGCAGGTGCTTGGCTAGAAAGTTGATCAACTCCATCGTCTTGGAACATACCCATCAACATGTTACCAAGCACCATCCCTCCAGCAACACCGGCGGCCGTTTGCAAGGCGCCCGAAAGGAAGCCGCCACCTTGCGCCGACGCACCGCGTTGGACGAACTCTAGTTGCTGTCCTGCACCTGGTTGTTGTCCGAAACGCCCGCTGGCAAGTGAACTTTGTGCACCGGTATTGCCAGCCAGGGAACTGGCCGACCGGCTCTCAACTGATTGAGGTTGGCTACGACTGCCAACCAGGCCTGCCAAGAAGCCGCCACTGTTCTGATGTGAGGCGTTCTGGGCACGCTTGAGAGCTTCAATCTCCGCTGCCTGCTCTTTGATGCGAACGTCCAGCTGCTCGATAGCATTTTCCTGCACGATGGCGGCCTGCGCCATGAAATATGGCGCAGCGGACTGACGAGCAACGTGCTCTCTGATCAATTCGTCGGCCTAGGGTTCACGCGGTGCAGGTTGCCCCTCAACAGCATGCAAGCGGGCAAAAAGTCCAATAATCAGGTTCTTCTCTTCAGGTTGCATAGTGTCTAAGTGGGTCATCCGGCATGATCATCTTGTGCACGTTCCGTTTCATCGATGTTCCTGTTGTAGTCGCTCTGTGCTCATCGGAGCGTAGCGCAATCTCGTACACCGCCCATGCAACAACCCGCGCCTACAGGGCGAAATAGATCAATGGCGATCAGTTGCCGCCCCAAGGGCGGCCAGGAACATCGATTACGATTCACGACTGCTCAGCTCGGGGCTCAAGCTCAAAACGCCTCACTATCTCGTTTAAACTTCCTGCCAAGCGTGTCAATTCATCGCTCGCTTGGCTATTCCGGGCAGCTTCGGAGGTCGATCTGAGTGAGAGATCCCTGACCTTCACAACGCTTCGGTCCACCTCTCGGGCAACATGAGCTTGCTCACCTGCCGCGCTCGCAATAACCAGATTCAGTTGCTCAATCTTGCTCACCGCTTCGCTGATCTCGTGGAATGCGTCGCTGGCGGTCTTTGCAACCTGCAGCGTTTCCTCCGCCCGAATGGTGCTGGTGCGCATGGCGTCTAACGCATGCTGGGTGCCATTCTGTACACCTGCGATCAACGCTTCGATTTCCTGTGTTGAGGCTTGGGTGCGATGGGCTAGTGCGCGCACCTCGTCGGCGACAACAGCAAAACCTCGCCCCGCCTCGCCCGCGCGAGCGGCCTCAATGGCAGCGTTGAGTGCAAGTAAGTTGGTCTGTTCCGCAAGTCCCCGGATGACATCGACTACCTTACCTATCTCGTGAGAACGACCGGCGAGTGCCTCAATGATTCTCCCGCTCTCTTGAACACCGTTATTCATGCTGTCAACGACTTCCACAGTACGTCGGACGGACTCCATACCCGTTCCAGACGAGACAGAAGCCAATTGAGAAACTTGCGCTGTAGACTCCGCGTTGCGCGCAACCTCTTCTGCTGCGCAGCTCATTTCCGTAATCGCAGTAGCGACCTGGTCGATTTCGCCGCTCTGCACCTGCAGCGCATGGGTGCTTTCTCCGGTTGAGCGGTTCAACTCCTGTGCTGCGCTGGCCAGCTGATGTGCGTAGTTCAATATCTGGAGCAGGGTATTTCGCAACTGCGCTTGCATCGACACCACAGCGGCAATGACGCTTTCATCATTCTCTGATGTTCGTCTGGCGACCTCTCGCAAATCACCACGCGAAATCGCCCTGGCGATCTCCGCAACCTCCCTGGGCTCCCCACCTATTTCTCTCATTATGCTACGGGTGTTAAGTAATGCGATGAGGCCCGCCACTGAACCGCCGATCAGCGCAATCAGTACGGCGAGCATCCTTGCGTATTCGGCATCGTGTTGCTGCTGTTCAGATCGCTGCACAGCCCGCTTACGAGCGGCGTTCCTGATGTCCTGTAACTTCCCAAACACGAGATTGGCATTTTGGCGGGCCGCTGTTCGGACCCGCTCGTTGTCGCGAGAGCTGTCCTTGGCCACAATCCCTTCAGTCTGAGTTAGCATCCCTTCGTGAAACTTTTCATAACCGCTGATGAGCTCTCGAATGTCTGGGTCATCTGGACGGTGGCTGACAAAGGTTTCCAACTGCTGTTCGATCTTCTGGAAAGAGAACTCATTCTCGAGCTTCCATTGCTTTACGAGTTTTTCATCATTGAACGCGACCATCCTCAGCATGTTGATGTTGATTCGGGTTAGTAGGCCGTCGACCTCCCCCACGACATCAACTACTTGCAAATCCTCAACATAGAGCCGCTCGAACTGGTCGTTTGAAATATCCAATTGCCGCAACAGAAACGCTCCAACCAACACGAGCGCTAAAAGTAAGCTAAAGGCTGAAATAAGCATACGAACCTTAACGCTCGATTTCATTATCGACTCCCTATTGTTCTCTTTAAGTCGTGCAGCTGAAATTCTGTGGGCAATTACCAGGCCCTTTCAAAGTCGAAAGACTTCCTCGATCAATTCAAAACTAATAACAACGGTTCGACTACGCCAGGAACTCAAGGCTGAAGAATTGGAATGTAAGCGATGGGATATCTGAAAGCGTCGCCGAGGTAGCACGACGCTTTTTCCATCTGCTCGGACACCCACTCAGTTTGATTCAACCGAGCTCGCTTATTTTCCGTCAAATACTTGATCGACGGACGAGAGGGGGTAGTGACTTGGGTATGGCAGTGTTGCGACACCGGACTCGATCGCGGCGCTCGCCACGGCATCGGAAACCACGGTGATCAAGCGAGCGTCCAGCGGCTTCGGAATGATGTACTCACGGCCGAACTCCAGCGCCTGAACGCCGTAGGCGTCGCACACTTCCTTCGGCACCGGCAGCTTGGCAAGGTCCTTCAGGGCGATGGCGGCAGCGATCTTCATCTCTTCGTTGATGAGCTTGGCGCGAACGTCCAGGGCACCCCGAAAGATGAACGGAAAACCCAGTACGTTGTTGACCTGATTCGGGTAGTCGGAACGGCCAGTGGCCATGATCACGTCGCTGCGGGTTTCGTGGGCCAGCTCCGGCTTGATTTCCGGATCAGGGTTCGAGCAGGCGAAAACGATCGGGTTGGCCGCCATCGACTTCAGGCCTTCAGGGCTCAGCAGGTTTGGGCCGGACAGGCCAACGAACACGTCGGCACCGTCCAGGGCGTCGGCCAGTGTGCGCTTGTCGGTGGCGTGGGCGAACTGCGCCTTGTACTGGTTCAGGTCGTCACGGCCGGCGTGGATCACACCGGTACGATCGATCATGAGGATATTATCAGCGGCCGCTCCCATGCTGATGATCAGCTTCATGCAGGAGATGGCTGCAGCGCCCGCGCCCAAGCAGACGATCTTCGCGTCTTCCAGCTTCTTGCCGGCGATCTCCAGGGCGTTGATCATACCGGCGGCGGTCACGATAGCGGTGCCATGCTGGTCGTCGTGGAACACCGGAATGTCGCACTGCTCGATCAGGGTGCGCTCGATCTCGAAGCACTCAGGTGCCTTGATATCTTCCAGGTTGATGCCACCGAAGGTGATGGCGATGCGCTTGACGGTGTCGATGAAGGCTTGCGGGCTCTCGGAGTCGACTTCGATGTCGAACACGTCGATACCGGCGAAACGCTTGAACAGTACGCCTTTACCTTCCATGACTGGCTTGGAGGCCAGTGGGCCCAGGTCGCCCAGGCCGAGGATGGCGGTACCGTCGGAAATGACTGCCACCAGGTTACCCTTTCCGGTGTATTTGTAAGCCAGCTCAGCATCACGGGCGATCTCACGCACGGGTTCTGCAACACCGGGGCTGTAGGCCAAAGAGAGGTCACGGGCGGTGGCGGTAGGCTTCGAAAGCTCTACGCTGAGTTTCCCTGGACGTGGGTGGGCATGGTACTCGAGAGCGTCGTTTTTGATACTCATTGCGGCATCCTAGAAGGGTCCGGCCCCGAGCATTCGGTTGCGCGGACTTGTTTTATTTTTATCAGGCGTTGCCGCGCAAGGATGCTACGGGTGTGCGTGGCACCCGTGTCACCCTTACGCAGCGAACGAGGCGCTTAGAAGATTCGATCGCTTTTTGCG
The DNA here is from genome assembly GCF_036324085.1 of Pseudomonas auratipiscis. Taxonomy (NCBI): domain Bacteria; kingdom Pseudomonadati; phylum Pseudomonadota; class Gammaproteobacteria; order Pseudomonadales; family Pseudomonadaceae; genus Pseudomonas; species Pseudomonas auratipiscis. The sequence goes on along the minus strand of NZ_JAZDCU010000006.1, from coordinate 53,266 downwards.
TAGTGTTCAACCAGGTCAATCAACGCTTGGTGAACAACGGTGTGGTCTTGGGTGGCCAACGCGATGTCCAGCTTGTTCATGTACTCCAGCAGTTGACGATGGTTTCGCCTGGCGAAGTCCGCATCCAGACCCTGGTCCTCATAAATGAGCACGTAGGTGCGGCAAAATCCGGCAATCAAGAAAGCTGCACAGGATTGGAACGGCTCATTTTTGATGATGTCTTCGCAATGGGTGTTGGCGTGCTTGAACGAGTCCGTGCCTGGGAGAGCGGCAGCGAATCGTTGCACCATTTCTGAAAAGTTCATGTTTATCTAAACCTCGTATTGCTGCGTACTAAGTACGATCAATGTGGGGAGTGAAAGAAAGCCGCTGACCGCGTACCGAACCATCTACCGCGTTCCCGTCCCACACACGTGCGCCATTCACAAAGGTCGCGATGATGCTCGAAGAAAATGCGGTTTGATCGAAAGGCGTCCAACCGCACTTAGAAAGCACCTCGTCGTTCGTCACATAGTGCGGACGCTGAGGGTCAACAAGAACCAGGTCAGCTGCGTAGCCTTCACGCAGGTAACCACGGCGGCTCACCCTGAACAGCTCAGCCGGCGCATGACTCACTACCTCAACCAGTCGTTCGAGAGTCAGCTCGCCTTGGAATACACGCTCCAGGGCGGTTTGGAGTGCATATTGAACGAGTGGAATGCCTGAGGGCGCTTGGCTGTAATTTCCTTGCTTCTCTTCAAGCAGATGCGGCGCGTGATCTGTGGCCAAAACGTCCAGGCGGCCTTCAGCCAGCGCCTTTACGATGGCGTCTCGGTCACGGGCAGACTTGATCGCTGGGTTGCACTTGATCAAGAAGCCCAACCGGTCGTAGTCGTGATCAGTGAAGTGCAGGAAATGCACGCAGGTCTCAGCGGTAATGCGCTTACCGGCAATGGGTCCTGGCTCAAACAGCTCCAGCTCTTCCGCAGTAGAGATGTGCAACACATGGAGCCGAGTACCGTGCTTGCGCGCCAACTCGATGGCCAGGCGAGTAGATTTGATGCACGCCTCGCGTGAACGAATCAGGGGATGCGCTCGGGCCGGAATCTCGTCGCCGAAGCGAGCTTTGGCTTTCTCCAGCTCCGCGTTGATCATCGGCGTATCTTCACAATGCGTGATGATCGGTACCGGCGAGACGCGGAAAATTTCGTTCAGCACTTCTGGATTGTCGACCAGCATGTTACCGGTCGAAGCCCCCATGAATACCTTCAGGCCTGGTGTACTAGCCGGATCAATCTCACGGATCGCTTCCAGGTTGTCGTTGCTCGCGCCCATATAGAAGGCGTAGTTGACGACGCTGGACTCGGCAGCAATTGCGTACTTCGCCTCCAGTGTCGTGCGGTCCAGCGCCGCTGGCTTGGTGTTCGGCATTTCCATGAAACTGGTGATTCCGCCTGCAGCGCATGCACGCGACTCGCTGGCGATATCAGCCTTGTGGGTCAGCCCTGGTTCCCGGAAATGAACTTGATCATCGATCATCCCAGGCAGCAGCCACAAACCCGTGGCATCGATCAGCTCTTCCCCAGGGAACTGATCAAGGGACTCACCGATACAATGGATCCGGCCATCTCGCACCCGGACATCTGCGACCCAGTTGCGTCCTTCGTTGACCAGGGTTGCGTTGCGGATCAGCCAAGAGTTCTGTTGCACAGTCATGGTGTCAGCTCCAAGGTTGAGAGATACAGCACTTCGGTGGCCGCAAGGAAATCATCGAGCACCATCGCCTCATGGGGGTTATGTGACCCATGCTGGTTGCGGATGAAGATCATTGCGCTGGGGATGCCCATGTTCGCGAAGACAGCTGCGTCATGGCCTGCACCGCTAGGTGTGAGAACGCCCTTCCAGCCTTGATTGCGCGCATGGCGAACAAACACATCTGTCCATGGGGCATGCATAGCAGCAGGCGCGGTATCGATTCGCTTATCGAACTCGAAACGGACTTGGCGTGACTGCTCGATCGCTTCGGCTTCAGCCAAGGCTGCTGCATGGAACGCTTCAAGCGTTTCGTGATGCAGGCTGCGCATTTCGAGACTGAAACTGACCTCGCCAGGAATACGCGAGACGGCATGGTGCGCAGCATTTGTGCCTAGGGTACCGACGGTAACCACTAGGTCCCGATCGGCCGCAAGGTATTCGCTCCACATCTCATCTATTCGAGCGACGAGTTCACTCACCGCAAATACCGCGTCATGACGGTCCTCCCGAGCGACAGCACCGGAGTGGCCGTCTTCACCCAGGCAGCGAATCTGGTTATGGCGGAAATTACCCCGGATCCCTGGAACGGCACCCAAGGCTTGCCCCATTCGCTCCAGCGACTCCGCTTGCTCGATGTGGATTTCAAGGTAGCCAGCAAACTGGGCGCGGTCGATCAGCCACTCCTGGCGGCGAATCGCGTCAACATCGGCACCTACCGCCCCCATGGCTTCGCCAAGGGGGCGCTTGCTGAACCGATTGGTCAGGAGCAGGTCTTGATCAGTCAAACCACCGAACAGCGCACGTGATCCGATGTAGGACTTGCCGTACCAGGCACTTTCCTCACCACGCAACCCGATGACACGGATTGGGTGAGTGGTTTCTGCCTTTTCTTGATCCATCCGGCAAAGGCAGAGAAGCCCAGCCACCACTCCTGCAAGCCCGTCGTAATTGCCGCCCTGGGGAACGGAGTCGAGATGCGAGCCATACCACAGGGCAGGTTGACCGTTATCGCTCTTGCGCTTGAAGATTACGTTCCCAGCGCGGTCCGAGGTCACATCGAGACCATTCGTTAAAGCGAAATCGGTCAGGTAGGCGATGGTGTCATTTTCACCCGGACCATAGCTTTCTCGGGTGATACCTTCTTCAGGATCGCGAGACAGTAGTGCAATGTCGTTGAACAGCTTTCCGGCCTGTTCACGCCATTGTGCGGTCATGGCAATGCTCCAAACGGTTCTGCGGCAGAGTCATCAAGAGCACCGATCAGAGAGCTGATCGAAGCGACACCTTTACGCTGGCAGAACGCTTCCAGCTCACCCACCATGATGTTCATGGCTTTAGGGTGAAGGAAGGTGGCGGTACCCACCTGTACAGCAGAGGCACCTGCATAGATGAACTCCAGGGCATCGTCAGCAGTGGAGATCCCACCGCACCCAATGACAGGAATTTCCAGGGCTTTCGCGCATTGGTAAGTCAGGCGAACCATCAGCGGCCGGATAGCAGCGCCCGAAATGCCACCCATGAAATTGCCCAGCCTCGCCCGACCACGTTCGATATCGATGGACAGTCCAAGCAACGTGTTCCCCACGACTACAGCGTCGGCGCCGGCGTCTTGCGCAGCCAGCGCAACCGGCACGACTTCACCGGCATTAGGGGTGAGCTTCACCCACAGCGGAAGGGAGGTGACCTGGCGCATCAATGCCACGACGCTGCGCGTACTCTCAGCTTGCATACCAAATGACTGGCCATGAGCTTCAAGGTTCGGGCAGGAAATGTTTGCCTCGATACCGGCGACACCGGGAACATCGCTCAAGCGAGCGGCGAGGTCGGCAAACCCCTGCGCGGTTGGGGCCGAGATACTCACGATCAATGGCGAGTCGAAACCCCTATAAAACGGCACAACTTTGTCGATGAACAGATCCGCCCCCTTACTGGGAATTCCGATCGCATTCATCATTCCATCTGCCAGCTCACATACGCGCGGCATCGGGTTGCCAGTGCGCTTTTCCGAGGTGATGGTCTTCGTCACCAACGCCCCCAGCTGGTTGAAATCCAGCAGGTGGGTGAGTTCTTCCGCAAACGTCCCGGACGCAGGCATCACAGGGTTTTTCAGGCGCAGCCCGCCGACTTGTACGCTGAGATCGATCATCACACCACCTCCGCCAGGTCAAAAACGGGACCTTCAAGACATACCCGCTTACCCACTTTGAGCCCGTCCACCTCGAACACCTCAACGCAGCACTGGCACATGCCCAGACCGCAAACCATTTGCTGCTCAAGCGCTACCTGGCCAACCAAGCCAAGCTCAGCGCTCAGTTTTTTCAGCAACCGAGTCAGCCGCTTGGATCCGCAAGTGAACAGTGCGTTTGTCTCTTCACGCGCGATGATTTGCCTCAGCAGTTGCTCAAGCTGCTCGGGCGAGCTGCTGCCATCTTCGTCCAGGACGACTTGCACGTCGGCACCCAGCGAAGCGAAGCGCTCACGCGAAAGAAGGCTCTTCTCGCTACGAGCACTCAGGACTGCTGTCAGTCGAATACCGAGTTGATGCGCAGCCTCTGCGAGCGGCGCAAGGGTGGCCAAGCCAACACCACGGGCCACGATGATCATGTGGTTCCAGGAAGACTCCAGATCGAAGCCTTTACCCAGCGGGCCCAGGATCTCCAGAGTTTGTGATTCGCGAAGCGTCTCCAGACCGTAGGTGCCTTTCCCGGTCACCTTGTACAAGAACTCGACCTGACCATTGGTTGGATCAGCTTTGTAGGTACTCATTGGACGACGGAAATAAGGTTTGTGCTCGCCTTCGCTTGGGCACAACAGGTTGAAGAACTGCCCCGGCTGCGACTGACATGCAGCACCGTCGGCTTGAAGCACGAGGCGCTTGTACTCCTCGTTGACCCATTCGTTGGAAATGACGACTGCCAACGTGTCGTTAGGAGGGGTGATGGCAGTAGCCTGGCAGCAACCGGAAATCACGTTCATTGGATGGCCTCGCATTTGTCTAATTTTTTATACAGCATGGTCAATAGAAATTGCCGCCTCATCAAGGAGGCGGCGAGTGGAGCGGTGTTTCAGTGTTTACGTGCGCTGAATGTACTGCAGCTCAAACATATTGTCTAATTTTTGATACGAATCACACGAAACAGCCTGATAGCCGGCTTCGATCACAAGGCCGGCTGTACCTTCTTCAGCTCTTCGCTCTGACAGGGAGGCAGCAGGAACACGGTAGCGGCCATGGCCACGACGTACAGCGACGCGAGTAACATGATGGCTGCCGAGAAGGAATAGTGGAGCGCTATGGCGCCCACAACCAAAGGCCCGAAGCCGCCCGCTGCCCTTCCGATGTTGAACAGTACGTTCTGGGCAGTGGCTCGGATCTGCGCAGGGTAGAGATCGGAGATCAGCGCACCGTAGCCACCAATCATGCCGTTTACGAAAATCCCCATGATCGCGCCGGCGAACAGCATTACGGTCGGGTTATCAAGGTTGGCGTACGCGATAACCATGAACGCAGCGCCGGCTTGGTAGAGCAGGAAGATTTTTTTGCGCCCGAAACGGTCTGCGAGTTGGCCGAACAACCAGATCCCGAACGCCATGCCCAGGACGGTGACTGCGGTCCAGGTACCAGATGCCATGAGTGAGAAGCCGAATTTCTTGGACAGGTAGCTAGGCATCCAGATCATCAATCCGTAGTACCCGAAATTTTGCACAGACGTCAGAACCATCACCCCGATGCTGGCCTTGCTGGTTTGCCGGTCCTTGAACAGATCAGTGAACCGCCGAGCAAATGGAACCGGATTCTCTGCAGCTTTCACGAACTCAGCTGGTTCGCTCATGGTGTGACGGACAATGAGCGAGACGACCGCTGGGAGCAGCCCAACCAGGAACATGCCTCGCCAGCCGATGTACGGCAGGAGCAACGGAGTGAGCAGTGCCGCGGCGAGAACGCCAGCCTGCCATCCCATCCCCACGTAGGAGGATGCCCGGTTGCGCCGGTGAGCGGGCCAGGTCTCGGCAATCAGGGCCATACCAATACCAAACTCCCCCCCGAGACCGAATCCGGCCAGGGTTCTGTAAATGAGCAAGTCCCAGTAGCCCTGGGCAAATGCGCACAGGCCAGTAAAGATCGAGAAGGTGAGGATGCACAGCGTAAGCATTCGGACCCGCCCGTAGCGGTCGCTCAGCTGGCCAAAAATGAGTCCACCTGCCACCGCTCCCAGTAATGTCCAGGTCACCAGCGAGCCCGCCTCTGACGAGGTCAGCGCAAGCCCAATGGTGATCGCAGGCAACATGAATCCGAGAATCAGTAGGTCGAAGCCGTCCATCGCATAACCCGTTACGCTCGCTATCAGAGCTTTCCTGGGCGACGCATCCTTTTTTTGAAGCTTGTCGGACGAAGCCATCATGCTTTACCTCTTGTTTTTGTATAGTTTTTTAGACGACGGGGCGGATGGTCTCGCTAAATCGTCGTCTGGCCGCACCTCATGGGCTGCCCACAGGGTACTGCTAGCTTGGAGATTTGTCTAAATATTTAGACTTGCGGTTCGTACCAAGGTCTGAGGAAGCTCAGAGGTGCCATTCCAGGTTGATCGACAGAGCATCGACATCGATGCCATCTCCTTTGCGATTACCGAATTTGTTACGCCAGTATTCATATCCTGGCCCAATCCAAAACACATTTTTACGCGCTCCGACGAGCTGCCCGGCATCGATCATCAACGACGTACGCATCAGTTGCTCATCAGCGGTGGGGTTGTTTCGGTAGTCATCCCCTTTCTCACCGTTGTAGCTGTAAAAGCCTTGGAATTTCATAGGCACGCTGCCGACCGCGAACGGAACACCCCAGGTCAGATTCAACTGATAGAAGGGATCGAAAAGCATCCTTGAGTGGTTGCCCGGCAGGTCGCAGGCATCGAGCCCGCAGTGGTTCCACTCCCTTGCGTAGTAGAGGCTGAGGTCCAGGAACCCGGCGGGAAGCGCGAACTTGAGGGTTGGGCCAATGACCACCATTCGCTTGCGAGACTGGAACGCATTGTTCTTGGTGTTCCAATCGAACCCGACAGTCAGAGCGACATCCTTCACAGGCCCAAATGCCAGAGGCTTATCGAAAATCCGACCGTGCTGAAGCTGGTTGCGATAAGTCAGGTAGATCTCGGTGGCTCCACTGTCACTGTCTTTGCGAGGATCATTGTGATCCGACTTGAAGATATCGAGGTTCGCGAACTGCTGCCCCAAGGCATAGCTGCTGACGTGAGTGAGTTGGACGATGTGTTTGCCGATATCTTCTCGCTTACCCGGGTCAGAAAAATGATCGCTGTAGCGGTACCCGATGAAGGTATCGCTATAGGAGGGAGGCTGGGCTGCCATCACAGCAGGGGTAAAAAAAAGCGCGAACAGGGGCGCACTGATACACGTCTTCATTGAGAAGCTCCAATCAGGGTTGGGGGTGAAACCAGAAGGTGAAACGCCTGGTCTAGCTGAAAGGCTCGATGGCCAACACCAGACCTGGGGATCGGGGTACTGTTCGGGATGGAGCGGACAGCAGCGTTCGGGTGCGCAGTTGCACGGAACGACGCAGGGTGGTTTGAGTAGACATTAGCCGACCTTTTTTTGTATTTTTTAGACGAACAACATTGCCTGTCTAAATATTGATACACTCGTGGCATGGCGGCGTCAAGCCGATCTTTTCGGGCGCGCATCCACCGAATAACGATAAGGATTCTCAGTGAACCAGATTGATTACCAAGCCATCGGCGAGCGCCTCAGGGCATTCCGAATCGGCCGTCAGCTGAATGCCGATCAGGTCGCCGAGAAACTCGGAATCTCCCGTGCCGCCGTCTACCGCCTTGAGCTTGGCAAGATTGTGAAGCTCGAAACCTTGGAGCGCCTGGCCGAGCTCTTGAAGGTATCTCTGACCAGCCTGCTCGGATCTGACACAGAGTACTTCGACAATGCCCTGGGTTACTTCGAGCGGATGAGGCAGTTGGAGGCCAGGTCGACCAGCATCATTTCCTACTTCGACCCTTTTTCCTACCTTTTGACGACCCCTGAGTACTCGGAGCTGTTCAAGACGATGCTTTTTGAGGCGAGGCCTCGCGGGTTCAGCGAAGCCCAAGAGGAGATGGAAGCTCAAATCCTCAACATTCTGGACGAGCGGAAATCCACATTCTTCCGCCAGAAATTTCAGGTCAAATCGATCGTCAGCCTGCGACAGATCGAACGGTACCTGCACATTGGACTGGTAGGCCGCCTGGACCTGCCGCCGAGCGTTCGAATGGAGCGTGCGCTGCTAGCACGAAGAGAGATCGAGAATCTGATCAGCATCGTGGATGCAAACAGCGACCATCCAAACATCTACCTGATCGACGAAGCCCTTCCCAGCGCTACGTTCCAGATCTTTGAGCAAAAAACCACAAGCTACGTAGCGGTCAGCCCCTATCGCCTGGGCGAGCTGCCAAATCTGCACGTGGGCATTGCCAGCGTGACCTCTTCAGCCCAAGCAGTGGAAATGTATAAAACGATGTCCGTAGGTTTGCTGAGTCGCGCGTACTCGGGGCACGAGGCAACCAGAAAGCTAAAACAACTGCTGGCTAAGCTTTAACGGACTTGATTGATCAGCACTATCCGCCATCACGGCTCGAATTCAGCCATGAAACCCGTACCAGATAGTGCAATTGCCTGGCACCCAAGAATCCAGAAGTGTTGATGACTATGTGGCGGCTTTCGTCGGGCGCACGGTCGTTCCAAGTAGCCGCTTTCGATAGCGGCCATTCGCGCGTGGCCGTTTACAACTCAAACCCGAAGGTCACTGCCATCAAGAAGTAAGAGGATTTCGACTCGGGACGCCTAGCATCCTAAGCCCTCATCCCTTCTGATACAGCGGCCTGCATTGCAGGCCGTAGGTCTCGGAGTCCTATAGCAGCCTCTCTGCTTCAGTCTTCAACTTTGAGCAAGAAGCGACCTCCTCGCCGAAGATGTGGAATGCCAGTATGCGCCATCATGTATATGGATACAGGCGTACAAAAAATGGAAGACGCATCTGGCAAGCCGCCGAAGCCACCCGCCGCAAAAAAAGCCGCTTCAGCCCAACCGAAGGAAAAAGGTCGCAATGGCGATTTGGGAGAAAGAGACCAACGCTTATTGTGGGGGCGCGCTGCTGGTAGGTGCCAACGATGCAACATTGATGTCAGCCGTGACCGCCTAAGCTGGAGAGCCTACAACCTCTCTGAGAATGCTCATATCACCGCCTCCTCCGTCAATGGAACCCGTGGGACGAAGGAGAAATCTGCAGCTCTGGCTGACAAACTGGAAAATCACCTCCTTCTGTGCCGAGATTGTCACAAGATCGTTGATGACAAACGTCGGGGAGAGGTGCTCTTTCCTACAGAGTGGCTGCTCAAGCTGAAGCACGACCAAGAGGTATTGGTACAACGCCTCATGGAACTCGCCAAAAAACCACAAAGTGTGGCTGTCTATATCAGTGCTGCTGTGGGGCAAACACGACTGCAACCGCTGGTGATCGATGACATCAACATGGCAATCGTGAACGCCGGTCTCGTCCCGGCGCTTAACCACCCCATCCACATCGACCTGCTCGCCCTTCTTGAAGTCGATACGCTCGACAGCGATCCAGCGTTCTGGGCAGTGGCGAGCAAGCTGACCCGGCAAAAGCTTGAAGCCAAGCTCCTTGAAGGGGCACACAAGAAACTCAGCGAGGTCGAGCACTTCAGCTTGTTTGGGTTAGCGCCAATCCCCGTACTGGCCCTGCTGGGCAACCTCATCCCCGACACTCGCAAGGCCATGATGTACCAACCAAACTGGGACGAAATCAACCCAGGTCGAGAACCGCTTGGTCCAACGATCTCTATCGATATTCATCAATATGATCGAGACCCTGAAACCTGGTGCTGGCCGGAAGAACGCAGACAACCCACGCCGGTCTTCAGCCACGTGCACTTAGCTGGCCCCGCTCAACAGCTGGGCGGCGATATTGCAGTGTTGTTCGAGTTGTCTTTCCCTACTCACCTAGATCTGGTCGAAGCCGCTCTTCCGGGAGCACCGGTTTACCATTTCACCGCGAGCGACGTCACCCCCGATATCATTAAGGCCCCCGCTGACGTGAAGGCCTTCATGGCGGCATTCAGGCAACTGTTGAGCAGGCTTGAGCGTGATCATGGCCACAACGCTCATGTTCATGTATTTGGATCGCTGCCGGTCTCCTGTGCCATAGCGCTGGGTCGAATTCAGGTCAAAGGAAGCCTTTCGCTGACCATCCATAACCTGCAGCGAAACCCTAACCGCTACGAGCGCGGGCTGACATTGCCATTCGAGGCCTGACCAAGAAGCTGGAAACCTTCACCCCGGTAGCACCGACGCATCAATCGGATCTGATGCTGATTCAGTTGGTCGATGCACTGGAAATTCCGGCCAGTCGCTATGAGGCCGCCGAGCGTAGCTATAAGTCCGTAGGGCGCTGGCTCGATCGACCTGCATCGCGGCTAGCTGGTCATACGACTACGATATTTCCTCAGGGATCGTTTCGCCTACCCGGTACAGGATCAGAGCATACATCACCAACATCTGCGGCAAGGAAAATGATAATTAGGGCTTCGCATTTACGGGGAGTTGGCGAAAGCCGCCGCCCTGTGAATCCCTCGCTTGCGGCAGTCGCAGCTCGTAACATGCGATGGGAATACGCGTACGGTCAGCGGGCCCACTCCCCAAACGGCGCATTGCCTTCGATATACCGCGCGGCCGTCTGCACATCGCGCCACCCGACGTAGTCCATGAGGGCTTTACTGCTCCATTGGTTTTCACTCGCCCAGGTGGCGAAGCCTCGGCGCAGCGAGTGTGCCGAGTACCCTTCCGGGTCGACGCCGCTGCGCAGAAAAACCTGACGCAGCAAACGCGAGAGACTGTTGGCGTTGAGCGCATGCTCCCCTACATGTCCCCAGCGATCGATGGAGCGAAACAGCGCGCCCTCGGTGAGCCCACTTTCATTCAACCAAACCTCATAAGCAGCGACCGGGCACAAGCGCTTGAGTGCCGGAACTTTGACTACCCGACCGCGATTGCTGCGGTCGCTTTTGCTACTCGGCAAGAACAGCTCCAACCCCTGTGCCTTGCGCAACTGGATGTGCTCGATCCGCAACCGACTCAACTCATCGCTGCGAAACGCCCGCCAGAAGCCGAGCAGGATCAGCGCTTGGTCACGCGCAGCGCGCAGTCTCACCGCCGGCGTCGACTCAGCCAATTCTTCACCGAGTCGGGTGATACAGGTTTCCAACTCGTTCAAGGCCAAGGCCTCGGCTTGCTTTACCGGTTGGGGGTGCAGCGCTTGGATCCCCTTTAACGTATCGCGCACCCGCGGCGCCTTGGTGGGATCGGCAAAACCTAGCTGCTGATGCCATCGCGCCAAAGCTGCCAGGTGCACGCGGAGGGTTCTGCTCGTGAGCTGGTCACCATAGTGCGTGAGATAGCGCACGACACTTTCGCTGGAAGCAGGCAGCAACCCACCCCACTCTGCCTCGAAGTGCTCAATGGCCTGGGCATAGCGCCGCTCGGTACTGGCTCGACGCGCGGCCCGGAGATAGCGATCGGGCGAAGTGTCCACGCCCTCCTCCAGCTGTACCTCTAATGCGGCCAAACAGCCGCTAAAAGCGCTATCACGTTCGAGAAACTTGGCTTCTCAAACGTCAGTTTGTCTGATTATTTTCACAGGATCAGGCGTCTGTACACGTGTACTTCCATAATGGTTGAACAGTACGAAAAAATCGGAGCAGACACATGGCCCGCGCCGGTATCAACAAAGCGCTCGTGCAGCGCGCCCGTGACGCCCTACTCGCTCGCGGCCTGACGCCCAGCATCGAGGCCGTGCGCGCAGAACTCGGCCACACGGGTTCGAAAACCACTATCCTTCGCTACCTGCGTGAACTGGACGTGGCGGAACCGCACCCGCCGCAGGTGAATCTGTCGGAAGAGTTGCAGGCGCTCCTGCAAAGTCTAGCTGAGCGTTTGGCCAATGAAGCGCAGGCGACGGTCGCCGTCGAGCGCGCCCGTTTGGAACGCCAACAAGCGACCTATCAACAGCAGCGCGCCGTCGATACGGCGCGCCACGAGCAGCTGCAGATTGCGCATGCGGCGGAAGTAGCGGCACATCAGCAGCTTCGCCTTCGTGAACAGAGACTCATTGACCAACTGCAACTGGCGGAGGGTGAGCGACAGCGTCTTGAGGAAGCCTGCCGGCAACAGTTGCAGCTCCTCGAAGAGCGTGCGACGACGATCCGATCGTTCGAGGCCAAACACCAACAGGCGCGCGAATCGCTGGAGCACTTTCGCCAACAGCAGCAGTTGCAACGCCAAGAGGAACTACAACGTCATGATCAGCAGCTCAGTCAACTGCAAGCCGAGGTGCGGGGACTGCGTGAACAACTCGCCGTCCGTCAAGAAGAGCTGACGCAGCTCTACCGAGACTTAGAGCGCTCTACCAGTACGCAGAGCTACCAGCATCAACAACTCCGTCAACTCGAGCGTGAGTTGAACTCCGCGCAACAGCAATTGGCCGCCGAGACGGTTCTCGTGACCCTGGCGCATCAGCAGGGGGAAAAAATGGCGAGTGAGATAACCCAGCTGCGAGAGAAGTCCAAGTATTACCTACTCGCACACCGTCATGATCTGCGCCTCCTACGTCTCCAAGCGCAACAACTGGCACGCCTGCAAGGTTCACTCGAACCAGGATCGCATGACAATTCAATCCCTCAATGAGAGGCCGAATCATCCACCACAATTGGAGATCCAAGCGCGTTACCGGCCCGCCTGCCATCTCCAGGCGCGCGCCGCCCGGCGACGTATTCGGAAGCACCACGGCGAATGCCTCACCGCCATACCGGGCCGGCAGATCCGCTGACCGGGATTCGGCTGTGGGGAGAATGCCCTTACAAACGTGCAAAATTATCTGCAATAAAATGTGTAGAAACCTGTTACGACAAGCCTATGCGAAAGCGATGAAAGTCCCGAACCTGTTGAGGTAGAGTGGCTGAAAATATGTGCAAAAAAATGTGCACACTTGCACGTCCATCATCAGGATTTGCTGGCGGCGTCCGATGAGGCATACGTGGACAGTTAGAGAGAATTGCCCGTGTACCCATGTGGCGGCAAGTCCCTGTATTAGAGATTGCAGGGCCTACGGTTGACTCACGCTCAGGCATTTTCATGCAAATTGCCCAGGCCGATCCACCACCGCCCTCAAAGCAGATGAACCGCCATTAAGGCGTACGAGTAACACGCATTTTTGGCTAGGCTTCAGCGAACTCCGCGCTGTTCAGCGGTCAGTGGCTAGCAGACACATCCGCCCACGCGCCCCGCTACTCCACCGCCCTCATTTCGGTAGAGTTTCTGCGCAAGATGCCCTGTTGCATCACTGTCGCTCCGCCAGTGCTCGCCTTCTGCTGTCGGTAAAAACTGCATCGCTTTCTTCTTCGCGCTTGCCGTCTCTGTGGCCGATTGCGGGGGACGGCTGTGCATTAAGGCATTTATAATGCCTTCACCGCACGGTGCTGACACCGCTGAGAATACCCGGCAAGCCGCGCTGGTAAGGTCTCAGGCCTTACAGCTGCTCATACTCCCGAGGCTTCAGCCCGGAACGCTAATGACCGTGCTCGCCAGCTTGGCCAATGTGCGCCTGACGCGCATATACAGGTCATTCGGCTTGTCGACGGAAGCGCCGTCGACCACCGATCGTAAAGCCTCCACCGTGCCGATGTAGGAACGCTCACCTAGGTACCAAAGCCACACTACACAGTCGTCAGTCCATCCAGATACCCACCCCTGGCTGATAAGGCACTCTCCTAAACGGGCTTGACCCTGCAAAATACAATCAAAAGATTCTGCGCTGATGGGCCAGTAGTCGATGTCCCCCAACATTCCTTCTTCCACTAAGATATTGATCGCGCTCCAGAGCGGCACCGCCAGCTTCCTATCTGGAGGTCGCAGGCACATCAACGTGCAAAAGGCCGCGAAGTTCTTACGTAACCAGCTTCTCTGGGAACACCGTTCGTGAGTCGGAGACCTCAGGATCGCTAAAAGGGGGGCAAGCATGAGCCAGCCCGGACAAGCGCAGAACAGAGGCAATGACCTTGAGTGAAATACCTCCAGTGCCCTGCCGTCCAGGCGCGTGCCGCCTGCCATCTCGTCAATGCATTGCAGCCGGCACTCAGGACTCAACAGTAACCACATCGATGAATCGAACATAGCTCGAAGGCTCGGAAATCGCTGATACAGCATGGCTCTAGCCGGCTCACAGGCAACAGCTCCGTTGAACCGGCGCCGCCACACACGCAACAGTTCCGGCGGGGCCGCAGCACCGGGAAGACCTGCAATGTCGAGTGCTGCTTCACGGCCAGCCACTTCCCGCGAATCACTCGCGCATCCATACACCTTGGCGACGCAAACCGAGAACGCAATCGCACGCGCTCGCCTGACTTCAGGCACAGCCAGTCTTGTATGCCTCATGAGCAGGTAGTCCTCCAAGCAACCGGATAGTCATGCGGCCACAACGGGATTGAGGTTTACCCATCATGTAGCTGCACTACAAAAATGTAGCTCGACTACATCGGTTCGCCATGAAGTCCGATACTCAAAGCTTCGCTCTGAAGCTTTTAACAAATGCGAAAGTTTCTGCATTTGTTAAGTAGTTGATTTTTAGACCAAAAGCCCTTTCAAGATCGATAGATTTTGGAGTCGCTAGGGTCTGGAGTTCTGGATGATCATCGGCGACGATAAATGCGAGGACATTTCGGACGATTCGCTCGGTTTTCGCCAGACATGAGCGCCATAGAGCGGTGCAGTGAGCAATCGGCAGCCACCTTATAGCGACCGGCGCTTTTGGGGGATTTGGCGTACCGCGATACCTGCCCGTGGTTCTACCGAACATCTCGGGCGTTGTGCTTCAAACAGACCGGAGACATGCCGATGGACAAACTGAGTGCTAAGAGCTGCGCGTCGACGCCTCGGAACTGTGCACCTGCCTCTACGCGATCCGCGTCAGCAGGACACTCGCAGCCCGACAGTAGCCAGCGACTCGAGCCCGAGTGGCATCTGACCTTGGCGCGATGCAGGTTAGTTCCGCAGCTGCACTCCGAACGCTGCGACAAAGCGAGAAATGATCGCACAACCCGGTAGGAGCAGTTTTGATCCCAGCGAGATCGCCATGATGAACGAGAAGGGAACATACCGCCACGTAACGCTTGTTGGATCCGACCGAACTTCGATAACCGCCAAGGGGTGGCCGCGTTCCAGATCGTGCATGGCGACAAACATACCTGCCCGGAAGGTCTTGATCCCGCGCATGCTCTTGAGCAATGACGATGCTTGTCGCCACCCCGCTCAATCATTTATGCGTGCGATACAACCGAGAAACACTTGAGATTGTTCAGAAGTTAGCTTTAGACAAAACTCTGGATTTGACGAAACTAGTCGGAGCGCAGCTAATTACAATAGCTAGATCGAGATCCCGATGCTATCCGTCATTATCACTACGAGGGTCAACGAAAGGAACGCTCGATATGGATCCCATACATGAGACGAACTCCGACGCGGTATGCTTGGTAGCGAAAAAGCCATTAACCACAGGAAGGCGGTACTTAAGAGTTACGCACTTTCCGTCGCTAAAAAACAGCATGATGGTCCCCTGCGGATCGCTGTTGAATGCCAAATTCTGTGTCCATTTCGAATATGAAAAGGGCATCATCAGTTATGTCACCCGCCCCTGTGCTGTTCGCTTTCTCAAGCGCAACCTTACAGTCCACCCGGATTTTTCTGCGACATGGGAAGATGGAACGCAAGTTTTCTACCAAGTCTGTCAAGATATATCGGTACTGGCGCAATACAGCCTTTCACAGATCGCACGGGCTAAGGATGCATTCCTAGACGCAGATTTGGCATTTGAGCTCATCAGTGTCGCGGAGGTCCAGAACACTATATGGACCGACACACTCCGAACGCTGTATTTTCATTCGCAGGGAGGCCTGTCGTCAGAAAGCCTCGGCATTAACGAAGCCCTTATACGCCACTTTGGGGGGCGCGCAAAATTTCGGGAATTAATCGAATTAGGCATTCCCACGAATCACATTGCCCATGGAGTCTTCCATCAGACACTAGGCGCCAGCCTGACATCTCCGGCGAATCTTGAGATGATCATCGAGGCTCGTGTTTGAACGTAAAACTTTGACTGTCATATGGCGCACAGTTTGCTGTTTAGACTAATTACTGGCTGAAAAAAGAACATTCGATGATTCACCTGAAAACATGCTCAGGTGCCAATCTTAGGCTGGTTGTTATTAAACAGCGCCTAGCGATAGTCGTCTGCGCGAGCAGCTCAAACGCAGATGTCTAAGCAGCCGGAGGCAGCATGCTGATAAGTAAGTCATTAGAAATCAAAGTCGGCGAACGCTATACGTTGAGAGGCAGAAACTATCAGATTGAAGCGATCGACGGCGATGAAGTTCAGTTGCGGGGGGTGGACGGGCCTTGCTCCGTGACATTCCAGACATTGGCTGCGTTGCAACGAGCGCACGATCGAGGACACCTGAGAAAGATCCAGGAAGCGCCGTTCAGCATGTCACCCGAGAAAATAGTCGCGGGGCTCAATAAGAGTCAGGCGGAGAAATTCAAAATCCGCAATGCTTACATACAGACTATTACGCATTCATATAACGGTATTTTCTCTCGAAGTTACTTCACAGAACTTCAGGCAGAAGTGACGAAATGGATCGGTGAGCACGTGCGCCCCGCCTATAGCACCGTTTCTGCATGGAGGCGACGTTACCTGAAAGCTGGGGGTAATCCGGTTGCGTTGCTCCCTAACACCTACAAACCCCATCGAAAGCATTTATCCAATCAGCCGGAGGGCGTGCAAAAGCTCATTATTGACACTTTAGAAGAAGTATATTGGGTAACCACGCCTTTTTCGAAAAAAGACACCTCCACAGCAATACAGCTAGCCGTAAAGGATGAGAACAAATATCGCTCGGCGCGCAGCAAATACAAAATTCCTTCACTCAGCACGCTCTGGCGGATTATTTGCGAGCAGGACCACCACCGGACGTTACTAAAGCAAAAGGGGGTGCGTATAGCGGACAAAGCGCATCATGCGGGCGGAAGTCTCCCTGAACCTACGAGGCTGTTTGAACTAGTTGAGGCTGACTCGCAGATGCTTCACCTCTTCGCCTTTGATGAACGTTCAGGAGTAGTAGCCAAGCCGCATATCACTATTTTTCTCGAGATCAAATGCAGATACGTGATTGCCTGGCACATTTCTTTTGATCCGCCGTCTGAAGACACCACCCTGCTCACCTTGAAAAAAGCCATCAGTTCATCGAACCCATATGGCGGCGCAGCGGAACGATACACCTTTGACAACGGCCCAGAGAATGTTGGCGAAGATTTGCGTCACCAAATCGAACTGTATTTGGGAGAAGCATCGTTCTGCGAACCTTACACACCAAACGAGAAGGCTCGCATCGAGCGAATGATTGAAACTTTCACGTTACGACTGATACATAGAATGAAAGGCACAACTTTCTCAAACCCAGTGGAGCGCGGCGACTATGACTCAGCAAAAAACGCCCACTATACAATAGACCAACTTCGACATTATTTTTCTGAATATATAGAAAGGTATCATAATGAATATCACAGCACCCTGGAGATGTCTCCAAATGAGGCATGGTCAAAATGCCAAAAGTTGGAGTTGGAACCACGCCGGTTCAGTGAAGACGACCTGCGTAGACTATTCTGGCGCAAGGTCGTCGTAACACCACACAATGGACGGGTCCGGGCACATAATTTGCTATGGCACGGCGCTGGCGTTGCAGAGCTGGCAAACCGATATCCAGCGTCCAAAACCTTAGATCTTTATTTTGACCCCTGTGATGTCGGGCAAGCATGCGTCTGCCACCCTAAATATCCACAGGATAAAAAAACCGTCGATCCTTTGAGGCCGGCGTATCAAAACGGTTTAACGCTCTCATTTCATCGACTGATCCATGCGCGCAAACTGGAACTGCGTCAGCAGAAAAAATATGTATCGGCGAATGAGACCATGGTACAGCTTCTGCTCGAGATAGCGCGTGAAAACGCAGCGGCCGGTAACAAAGTATCTGGGAAAACTGTGACTGCTAAAACCTCAACAGGTAACTTTGGAGCGCCATTGACGCCTGATGCCCAGGCAGAACATATACCTGAGAAATCCCACGACACACGTAAAGATACCCCTGAAGATTTCGCAGTGAGGAAAAAATAATGAGCGATTCGATCATCGAGCTTCATCCGTTGCTGAGAGAGTTCAGTCAGATTACGATCTACTTTCCTGAATTTGCAATTGCGTTTTCGAAGCTCTGTAATGCAATCGAGCTCTGCAATCTAAATAAGTCACCCATGTCCGCAATTATTTGCGGACACTCAGGCGTAGGGAAGACTACTCTATTATACGAGGCTTTCATCAAATACGCCCAAAAGTCTCCAGAGGAAAAAGCCGATGGAATTTATATTCGCGATAAAGCTGTATATTTCGAGGTTCCCGAGCCTATAACGATCAGGGAATTGGTTGATAACATGCTTATCAGATTGGGGGTTACTAACGCACGAGGCTCAGTAGCCCACCTTACATCAATGTTGATTACCCAATTGCAAACTAAAGGAACGCAGGTTATTTTTCTCGACGAAATCCAACGACTTTGTTTTTCAAACGCAGATAAAGTCAGAGTTCCTATACTGAATTGGCTAACCAACTTCATGAACAAATTGGAGATACCGGTTATCTTGGCCGGCACGCAGGAGTGCCGTTATATAACCAACTACGACCAGCCATTCGCCAGCCGCTATCCCTGGATGATCGTTTTGAATCCACTTGAGTATGAACGCCGGCCTGATTCGCACTATCATCGAATTCTGGAAAAGTTTGACGAGACCATGCATGAACTTTGGCCTATGGCTAGTGAAGTGCATTTGAACGACGTCGAAATTGGAGCGCCACTTTTCATTGCCACCTCAGGAAACCTGAAGCAAATTAGCATGATTCTTATCCTCGCATTTTATCGTTGTTTGGGTCGAGCTAAAAGCTGCGGACTGACACGTGAGGACTTGAAATATGCTTGTGACCAATTAATTCTAGATCACAACCTAACCTCGCACAATCCTTTCTTATTAGATTTGCGGACATGCACTAAAATCATTGCAGGTACCGAAGAAACAAGACAAAAAATTCGGGTTCCTGTATGAACAAACTTTCTTTTATTCCACTCCCATTTCCAGAGGAAAGCCCCACAAGCATGTTGAGGCGCTTCGCGCTGCGTCATGGTTGTGAATACCCGGCTGACCTGCACAACCTTACATCTATTACTAATTTAGAAAAACTCACCAATAGTAGCGAAAGCCCGTTAGCACTGTGGATCGCTAATCGAGCAGGAAATTACCGCGAGCAGTTCTTGGAAGGATTTTATAAACCAGTCGGGCGCCTTGCCGAAAATATGCCTTATCGGGTATTCGGAACGCTCGTTCCTCACACCATGATTAGGTTTGCAGGCAGCGCTTTTTGCTCCGCCTGCCGCAAAGAAGGCCACGACCGTTTTGTAAAAGACTTCCGTCCAGCCCTATTCTGCCCTTACCATCGTCGCCGATACCTATTCCGATGCCCCAGTTGTAGCAGGAAGCTGAGATGGATCAACCCGATCTTAGACAAGTGTACTTGCGGACATATTCTCGAGTGTTCCGATTGCTCCGAACAGGATTGCGTTCCAGAGCAGCACCTCCGCACTATGGTCCTTGAAAAGCAGGACAATGCCTTTGAAACTCTCAAGCGTACGCTCACAATTTTACGCTACGACAAAACCTTACCACCCGACAACATTGAAAACCGTAAAATATTTAGAGTTGCCTTAGCTATCATCAGGGCTGACCGCGCCGGAATCCAGGATTATCTCCAAGACCTTCAGTCCCTATACCCTGAGATGCCTAGTGCAGCAATTGGTGCCAAGCTCGCAGGCATCAAGACACCAGAAGTTATAGAAGCTCGCAATCAATATTTAAATTGGACGTTAGCGGAACCAATAGAAAGGTCCACTGAGCTTATAGCCCGTTCGAAATTCTCACTGTACAAATCACAGATCAGAGACACCGTCGCTATCCGCAGCATCAATCTGACCAAAATAGCAGCCGAAAACTGCGCAGCTTGGATAGACTTCCCAAATCCCAAGAAGATACCACCGACAATATTCCTTCCCCTAGTACAAAAATGTAGCGAATGGAAGCTCAATGCCAGGAAGGATCTCACTAACCCTACTGATTTTGTGAGCATAGAGGAAGCCAGTTGTATGGTTATGGTGAAACCATACTTCATAAAAAAATTGGTTGACAATGGCGACCTCTGCCCCTTGAGAAAACCCAATCAAAAACTTAAAATTAGAAGGACTGAAGTCGAAGACTTTATTCAATCCTTCGAATCTATTAATTCAATAGCAACCCGCCTCGGCGTACCCAGAAATAAGGTTAGAAGGATTCTCGACGAATACAGTTTAACCCCTATACAGGTGGCGCGTTCCAGCCGACCAACCATTTATCAACGGAAAGATGTAGATACTCTCCTAGAGCTCCTGAGAGATTCAAAAAGCGGTTATACGTTCAAAAGGCTCACCGGCAGGAAGATCATCACTAGAAAACTTACAGCGTACTGTACGTTTGCAGAGGCTGCAAGAACCCTGCAGATCAGCGTACTCATCCTGAGACATTACGCGCAATCCGGGTTATTTCCAACTTACAAACATCCTACGAAGTCGCATTCTATGCTGTCTAGAGAAGACATTGATTCCTTTCATCAAAAGTATGTATTACCAACGGAACTTGGCCAGATAATTGGAGTAGGCGCTCCTGTTGCAGCACGGACGCTCAAGGACTTAGGGCACACTACGGTTCTCAGTGGCTCTACTCATGATTTCAAGATCATGTGCCGCACTCCCATGTTTCTGCGCTCTGATATTGATGCGCTGTACATGAAACGAAATTCAACTGGAGCAGACTATCTTACTATCAGAGAGGCTGGCAGCGAGCTGAGGCTTTCTGACAAGACTGTCATCTACCTGATTTCCTCAGGAATCTTAGCTATTGATAGCGACTCCCAAACCCTGCCATGGGCTAGCAAGTCAAAAGTCTATAAATTTTTTGACTCCTATGCCAACGGCGTTCAAACTGCAAAACTGTGCAATATCCCCGTGAGGAATATTCAGCGGTCTCTTCTGAAATTCAAAATAAAGCCATTATGTGGCCCTCTCATAAATGGCTGCCCAGAGGTTATTTATCGGATCGCCGACATTATAAACCATGCAGGCAAGGTCCCTTCATTTCAGGTCACGCCTAAATGCTCGATAGAGGACTTTAGAGCTATTACAATACTCACCAACCGCTATGATATTACAAGATCAAATTTTACCCGCACTTTTATTCAGTCCGGTCTAATCAAGACGCTACAGATAGGCAAAGAGTTATTTTTAACTTCTAAAGACTTCATTTTAGTCGAGGATATTCTAAAAAACAATCTAACCTTACCCATGACAGACCGCCAATTGAAAACGCATAGATATGCGCACGTACTGCTGAAGGATGGACGTTTATCACAACCCAAAAATCTTCCATCCGAACTCGATAGCTGCACCTTCGTAACAAGGGAATCACTGAACAAATTCCTAAAAACGCGTCCCCACCGGCCTGACTAGTTCCATTCGCACTCCCTTAGCTGGTCGCCTTGGTAGTCTTTAAATGCGGAATGGGTATGGGCATTACCGTTTATTTCCTCGCTACGACTCTGGGTTCACCTAGCTTCAGGCCCCTCCAGGTTTACAGGGATGTCAACACCCCTAGATTCAGTAGGAATACGGTCGCTCTCGGCTGACCCGCTTAGGCGGCGAAACTGCTGAGGCTTTTTAATGCCCGCGAACTGCACGTGATCACTGAAGCTCGCATCCAACTGGTGCACCCCTGAGTTGATTGATCAAATCGTCTCGAATCCTATTTTCCTGAAAAACCGAGGCTGAAAGCCTTTGAAAAAAGCCCGAAAAATCAATAGTGGCCAGTCCGCATAAAGATGAAAAATGAAGTGCTCCTTCAGTTTTCACGAGGTTTGAGACTTTTCTCAAAAATCTGTGACTGATCGCACCAATAAGCGCCCGTAATGAAAAAAGCCGCCTACGCCGCAACGGCAAGGGTGGCTTTTTTCATATCGCGTTTTGCATCCGAACACACGGCACGCGCTCCTAAAGCCAAGCTTCAGAACCTATCCGCTTCAGAGCTTAAATTTCACCCCGGATTGAGTTCGAAAGCGCGTCTTCATCTCCATCCAGGCCGACCTGCATCACAACAATCAAGGTCGCAGGATTCACGCCTGACCGCTCAGCAAATTCTTCCATTTTTTCGATCATCGGGGTGAAAATCCGGTTTCAGGCTTCCAGCTTCGCACTCAACTCTTTCCCTGCGCCCAAAATCACCAAAACCCCTACAATCAGCGCCTTCATCCCCCCCTCCAACTCAACCTCCATCTCCGACTCCTCGCCAACACGATCCGCTTCCAACACCGGCTCGCGCCCCGACACCGTGTAAACCGTATCCGCCACCGCAAACCCGTGAAACGCCACAGTCGACAGCACCCACCGCGCCTGCTCCAGGCTCAGGCCATACGTCTGGGCGATATGCGCTTGATGGTCGTTGATCTTACCGATCATCGCTTCCGTCGATGCCAACCTGCGGATCACGTACGGCGTCAGCCCCGGATGGGCCTTGACGAACGCCTGCACCGACGCGGCAAAACGGGTCAGGTAGGCATGCAAATCTTCAGCGGCGTCGCCTACTGCCTGCGGAATTTCCCAGCGCTGGAAGATTTCCTCGGCCACCAGGCACTTCAGCGCTTCAATATTCGGCACGTGCTTGTAAAGCGCCATATGGCTCACGCCCAACGCCGCGGCCACGCCCACGAAGGTCAGGCCCGGCAAGCCGATGGCGATGCTCACGTCCGCAATCCGTTCTCGGGTGATGGTGCGCGGACGACCACGTCCAGGCGTTCGTTCTGATGGCTGCATCGGTTACTCCAGCGTTCTGAAGACAGTCTTGTAGCTGTCTTGTCGGGTTTTCGCAAATTAGTTTATAGTGATGCAACTAATTAATTTGCAACTGCCCAGGCCCGCTTCATGTCCGATTCGTCTTCGCCCCTCCAAGATCCCGCCCCTGCCAACAGCAAAACGCGTAGCCCGCTCAGCCGTGTGCTCAGGCCTATCCGCGGGCGGCTGGCCGTCTCGGCGTTGCTTGCGGCAGTCGGGTCGATGCTGACCCTGGTCCCCCTCGCAGGTATCGCCCATATCGCAAGCCTGGCGCTGAGCGCTGCCGGCACGCCAGGCGCGATCAGCTGGGCCGTGGCGCTCAGCGTCGTCAGCCTGTTGGTGGGCATGCTGCTGATCACCGCCGGCGAACTGCTGGCACATCAGGCCGACAACCACATCACCCACCAGCTGCGCGTGGCCATCGGCCAACGCCTGATGCAGGTGCCGCTCGGCTGGTTCAGCGAGCGCACCTCGAGCGAGGTGAAACGGGCAATGCAGGACGATATCGGCACCCTGCACAGCCTGACCGCACATTTCTTCACCACCCTCGGCCGCGCCTCGGGTGCCGTGCTGATTTCCGTGGTTTACCTGGTTGCCATGGACTGGCGCCTGGCGCTGCTGGCCCTGCTGCCCTTCCCCGCGTTTTTCCTGTTCCTGCATCGGGCGATCAAGGCCAGCGCCGCGCACATGGGCGAGGTGGCCGGCGGCATGGCGCGCATCGACAATGCCGTGGTGGAGTTCATCAACGGCATGCCGCTGGTGAAAGCCTTCGGCGATCACGGCAACGCGCAAGACCGCTACCGCGCAGCCGTGGATGACTTCGCCCGGATCTTCACCGACTTTACCCGCCCGCTGGTGGCGTCGATGGCCAAGGCCAACGCACTGATCGCGCCGGTGACGGTGCTCGGCCTGGTGCTGCTGGCCGGTACGCTGTTCGTGGCCCTGGGCTGGGCCGAGCCGCTGCAGATTCTGCCCTTCGCCCTGGTCACGCCGGGCCTGTGTGCACCTTTGCAGTTGCTGCACTACATCACCCACGACCTGCACAACGCCGTCGGCGCAGCCCAGCGCGTACAGACACTGCTGGATACACCAGTGCTGCCGGTCCCGGCCAAGGCCCAACTGCCCACTGGCAACGAGGTGCGCGTGGAGCAGCTCAGCCACGCCTATGCCCCGGGCCACAACGTGCTCAGTGATGTCAGCTTCACCTTGGCGCCGGGTACCACCACGGCCATCGTCGGCCCGTCCGGCGCTGGCAAGTCGACCCTTGCGCGCCTGCTGCTGCGTTTCTTCGACCCCACTGCCGGGCGCATTACCCTGGGCGGTATCGACCTGCGCAATATCGAGCCACGCGAGCTGTACCAGCGCATCGGTTTCGTACTGCAGGAGGTGCGCCTGATCCACGCCAGCGTGGCCGAGAACATCGCCTTGGGCCGGCCGACCGCAACCCGCGAACAGATCGAGGCGGCAGCGCGTCTGGCCAACATCCATCACCGTCTTGTACAGCTGCCCCGCGGTTATGACTCGGTGATCGGTGAGGACGCGCAGCTGTCCGGCGGCGAACAGCAACGCCTGAGCATCGCCCGCGCCGTGTTGCTCGCCCCCCCCATTCTGATTCTAGACGAGGCCACCGCTGCCGCCGACGCGCAAAGCGAGGCGGCCATCCAGGACGCCCTGTCGCGCTTCGCCGCCGGACGCACCCTGCTGGTTATCGCGCACCGCCTGGACACGGTGATGCATGCCGAACAGATCCTGGTGATCGACGAAGGCATGCTGTGCGAACAGGGCCGGCACACCGAACTGCTCGCCCGTCGGGGAGTGTATGCCCGGCTATGGACGCAGGGCCGTTACCAGGACACCGTGAAAAAGGCGCTGCCAACATGCTGAGTACCCTCCTTCGACTGCTGGGCGACAGCGCTCCGGCGTTACGCCGCTACCTGCTGATGACTGTGCTCTACGGGGTGTTCAGTGGCGTGACGATCAGCGTGCTGGTGCCGATCATGCTGCACCTGCTCAGCGGCGACCTGCGCCGCGCCGCTGTCTGGCTGGCGCTGCTGGCAGCCGGTATGACCCTATGCTGGGTATGGCGACGTCGGATGGAACAGACCGGCATCGCCCTGGCCGTTGCCGTGTTGCAAGGCGGCCGCCAGCGCCTCGGCGCACACGTCGCGCAACTGCCGCTGGGCTGGTTCAACGCCGACAACACGGCGCGCCTCGGGCATGCGATCACTCAGGGCACGATGGCCATTGCCCAGTTGCCGGCCCATGTGCTCACCCCGCTGATCAGTGGCAGCGTGACGCCGCTGGTACTGGTGCTGGTGCTGATCACCCTGCACGGGCCACTGGGCTTGGTTGCCCTGCTGGCACTACCGGTCCTGGTGGTCGTGTTGCGACTCAGCTCGCGCCTGGGGCGCAGCGCCGATCTGGCCTTTCACCAGCACTTCGCCGAAGCCAGCCAGCGCATGCTCGAATTCGCCCAGGCCCAGTCGGTGCTGCGTGCGTTCAATGGCGCCGGCGGTGGCACGCGCCTGCTGGAGCAGAGCCTGGAGCGTCAGCAACGCAGCGGCATGGGCCTGATCGTTCGCGCATCGTTGTCGGCATTGCTCAATAGCTGGGCGGTGCAGGCGACGTTCTCGGCATTGCTAGTGGTCGCCGGTCTGTGGTTCGCCAGCCATGCCGACGCCCAGTCGCAGGAAGTGCTTGCGCTGATCGTGGCGCTGGTGGTGGCCTGCCGTTTTATCGACCCGCTGCAGGACGTGGCCAGCCACGTGGAAATCCTCCGTGGTGCGCAGGATCAGCTTGAGGAAATCGAGCGCATCCTGGCCGCCACGCCGTTGGCCCAACCGACGTCACCGCAAGCGCCAGAAGATGGCGCCATTGAGTTGCGCGGGGTGACCTTGCGCTACCACGACGACGGCCCCGATGTACTGCATGAGGTTGACCTGCATATCCCGGCCGGCAGCATGACGGCGATCATTGGCCCGTCGGGCTCGGGCAAGACGTCCCTGATGCGGCTGATTGCGCGGTTCTTCGATACGAGCCAAGGCAGTGTGCGGATCGGCGGCGTGGATGTGCGGCAGATCGACCGCGCCAACTTGACTGCGACGGTCAGCCAGGTGCTGCAGGATACCTGGCTGTTCCAGGGCAGCATCGCCGACAACATTCGCATCGGCAAACCCGATGCCAGTGATGCCGAGGTACTACAGGCAGCCCACATGGCCGGGGTGACGCCTCTCATCGAACGCTTACCGCAGGGCCTCGACACACCGACGGGCGAAGGCGGCGCCCGGCTCTCGGGCGGTGAACGCCAGCGGGTAAGCATTGCCCGCGCACTGATCAGGCAAGCGCCGGTGCTGCTGGTGGACGAAGCCACCGCAGCGCTCGACGCCGAGAACCAGGCACTGATCGCCCAGACGCTGCACAGCCTGCGTGGGCGCTGCACCCAGGTGGTCATCGCTCACCAGCTCAGCACGGTAGCCATGGCCGACCACATCGTGGTGCTCGAAGCCGGACGGGTCGTCGAGCAGGGCTCCCCGGCCGAGCTGCGCACCCGCGACGGGCGCTACGCGCACTTCCTCGACGAGCGTCGTGCCGCCGATGGCTGGCGCATTGCGTCAGCGCGAGTGGACCACGACTGATGCGCTGGCCCTGGTTCATCCTGTTCTTTCTGTTGTGCACGGCTTCCCTGGCAGTGGGCGCCCGTGAGCTGGCATGGTCCCAGCTCTGGACCTGGCACGGCGACACCTGGCTGACCCTGACTGCCAGCCGCCTGCCACGGCTGGCCGCGCTGATTCTAGTCGGCATTGGCCTGACGGTGTGCGGGGTGATCCTGCAGCAGATCGTGCGCAACCGCTTCGTCGAACCCGGTACCACCGGCGGGTTGGATGCCGCCCGCCTGGGCATCCTGGTGTCGCTGGGCGTGGCCCCTGCGGCCGGCGCGCTACCGCGGATGCTGTTTGCCCTGGCGTTCTGTTTTGCCGCCAGCCTGGTATTCGTCGCGATCATCCGCCGGATTCGCGCCCGCAATGCGGTGCTGGTGCCGGTGATCGGCCTGATGTACGGCGGCGTGCTCAGCGCGCTGGCCGAGTTCTATGCCTACCGCTTCAATCTGCTGCAAAGCATGCAGGGCTGGTTGCTGGGCGATTTTTCCAAGGTGGTGCAGGGCCGTTACGAGATCCTCTACCTGATCCTGCCGATCGTGTTGCTCACCTACCTCTATGCGCAGCGCTTCACTGTACTGGCCATGGGCGAAGGCATGGCCACCAGCCTCGGCCTGAACTACACCGCCAACGTGGCGCTGGGCCTGATGCTGGTGGCCGTGACGGTGGCGGCAAGTGTGATCGCCGTTGGCGCGATCCCCTTTGTCGGCCTGGTGGTGCCCAACCTGATCGCACTGCGCCATGGCGACAACCTGCGCCGCACCCTGCCGCTGGTGGCACTGGGTGGTGCGACGTTGCTGCTGGCCTGCGACCTGATCGGGCGGCTGCTGATCTACCCGTTCGAAGTGCCCATCGGCCTGACCGCAGGCGGCCTGGGCGGCATGATTTTCCTCGGGCTGATCGTCTGGAGGCAACGATGAGAAGCCATCGCCTGGTGTGGGCAGCGGTCGTTGCCCTGGCCCTGCTGTTCCTGTTCGCCAACGCGGGGCTGGACTTCGACTATGTGATCCCCAAGCGCCTGGCGCGGCTCGCGGCCATGGTGATCGGCGGCGTGTGCGTAGCTTGCTCGGCCATCGCTTTCCAGACCCTCACCGGCAACCGCATCCTCACCCCGGCGATCATGGGTTACGAGGCCGTTTACCTGCTGCTGCAGGCATTGCTGGTGCTAGCCATGGGCGTGCAGGGGCTGCTGATGTTCGGCAATGACGGTAATTTCCTGCTCTCGGTGCTGCTGATGCTGGGCTACTCATGGGCCCTGCACCGTTGGCTGTTCCACGACGGCAAAAGCAACGTGTTCTTCCTGCTACTGGTCGGACTGGTGCTGAGCCTGGTCATGGCCACCCTCACCCAGTTTGTCCAGCTCAAGGTGAACCCTGGCGAATTCTCGATGCTGCTGGGCTACACCCAGACCTCGTTCAACCGCACTTCGCCACAGTTGCTGGTGTATGCAGCGGTGCTGGTGACCGCGTTGTGCGCGGTGCTGGCCAAGGCGGTGCCGGAGCTGGATGTGCTGGCACTGGGGCGTGACCAGGCGGTGTCGCTGGGCGTGGACTACCGACGCACCGTGCGCCTGCAACTGGCGGTGATCGCGGCCCTGGTGGCGGTATCGACCGCCCTGCTCGGACCGACCGCGTTCATGGGCGTGTTCGTCGCCAACATCACCTATGCCGTGGCCGGCACCTTCCGCCACCGGGTCACGTTGATGCTGGGTAGCGCCGTGGCCATTGCCGTGTTCATTGCCGCGCAACTGCTGGTCGAGCATGTCTTCAACTACAGAACCACCGTCGGCATTCTCGTGAACCTGGTGTGTGGCACCTATTTCCTCACCTTGATGGTACGTAACCGGGGAGCCGCATGATTAGCGTCCACAACCTGCATAAAACCTACGGCAGCAAGGCGGTACTGAGCCGGGTGACCGTGAGTTTCCCGCGCCAGCGGCTGACCTCGCTGATCGGCCCCAACGGCGCCGGAAAAACCACCTTGCTGATGCTGCTGGCGCGTCTACTGGAGCCCGACAGCGGCGACATCCGCCTGGACGGGCGCAGCATCGCCAGCATGGCCATCGGCGACTACGCCCGGCGCGTGGCCACCCTGCGCCAGTCGGTCGAGTTCAACCTGCGCCTGACCGTCGACGAGCTGGTGGCGTTCGGGCGCTTCCCTTACAGCCGTGGCGCGCTCACCCGTGAGGACCGCCAGGCGATAGACGAAGCCATCGGTTTCCTGGCGCTGGAGCCCCTGCGCCATCGCTACCTCGATGAGCTCAGCGGCGGCCAGCGGCAGATGGCGTTTCTGGCCATGACCGTCGCCCAGCAGACCGACTACCTGCTGCTGGATGAGCCGCTGAACAACCTGGACATGGGCCATGCGGTGCAGATCATGCGCGCCCTGCGCCGGCTCTGCGACGAGTTCGGGCGCACGGTGATTCTGGTGGTGCACGACATCAACTTCGCCGCCAGCTATTCCGACTGCATCGTCGCCATGAAAGACGGCCAGGTGCATTGCACCGGCAGCGTGGAGGCGGTGGTCACTGAACAACAACTGCACACGCTGTACGGGCTGGAGTTCGAAATCACCCAGAGCGCGCGCGGCCGCTTATGCAACTATTTCAACCCACCTGGAGAACAGCGATGAAGCGTAATCCCCCGTCCGGCAACTGGTCGCTGGCGTTGCTACTGGGCGCCTGCCTGGCCCTGCACGGCTGCAACGAGCCTTCGGCCGCCACCCCGGCAGCGGAAAAAGCCGCCAGCCAAGGCGAC
This sequence comes from Pseudomonas auratipiscis, assembly GCF_036324085.1. Taxonomy (NCBI): domain Bacteria; kingdom Pseudomonadati; phylum Pseudomonadota; class Gammaproteobacteria; order Pseudomonadales; family Pseudomonadaceae; genus Pseudomonas; species Pseudomonas auratipiscis. The sequence continues at coordinate 23,989 of NZ_JAZDCU010000006.1, read as the reverse complement.
TATCGACCGGTCACCCTACAACACAAGCTGGGCACCACTGTGATCAACCAGCTGCCACAGCGCGCTATTGCCCTGGACATGAACGAAGTCGACTTCCTCGACCAACTGGGCGTGGCGGTGGCGGGCATGCCCAAGGATTTTGTTCCGCACTTTCTGGCGCGCTACCGGACGGCTGCACAAGTCGCGGATGTCGGCTCGATCGTGCAACCCAACCTGGAGCGGGTCCATGCCGCTCGCCCGGACCTGATCCTGATCACCTCGCTGCAAGCCAACCACTATGCCGAACTGAGCGAAATGGCGCCGACGCTGCACTTCGATGTGGATTACCGCGACAGCGAAACCGGGCACGTCGAGGTGGTCAAGCAGCACCTGGCCAGTCTCGGGCAGGTGTTCGGCAAACAGGCGCTGGCCCAGCAGAAGACTGCCGAGCTGGAGGCGAAGCTGGCGCAGGTGCGCAGCATTACCCGCGACCGCCCGGAGCGGGCCATGGTGGTGCTGCACAACAACGGCGCGTTCAGCGCGTTCGGCAGGCAGTCCCGTTACGGCTTTATCTTCAACGACCTGGGCGTCAAGCCGGCCACCACCACCCTCGATACCGGCCTGCATGGCCAGCCGATTTCCAGCGAGTTCATCCAGCAGGCCAACCCCGACATCCTGTTCGTGGTGGACCGCACGGCAGTGATGGAACACCGGCCGCTGATGACGGCAGACACCCTTGGCAACCCGCTGCTGCGCCAGACCAATGCCTGGAAGCACGGCCGCGTGGTGTTCGTCGACCCCGAGGCCTGGTATGTCACCGCCGCCAGCCCGACCTCGCTGGCATTGATCGCCGATGACGTGATCAGGGGGTATCGGGACTAAGCACTGTCGGCGTTGTGTCCGCATCGTCGCGTCTATTGATGATTCTCATTTGCCTTACGTCTTCGTTTTTAATTTAAATTTGATGCTAATGGAGCTGTAACGTGTCCAACCGTCCCTTGTTTGCTCAACCTTCCCCTGCCCTCGCGTTACCTTCACTACAACGCACCCCGCTAGCCCACGCCGTACTGGTCGGGCTAGCCCTGGGCAGTTGCGCGTTACTGTCGACTTCGGCCCGTGCCGACAGCCAGGCCACTGTCGAGGAAGCCCCGGTAGCCGAACTGCCCGCAACGCTAATCGATGCCCAGGCTACCGCTGTCGACCCGCTCCCCCCTGCCTATGCCGGTGGCCAGGTGGCCACGGGCGGGCGCGTCGGGCTGCTGGGCAACAAAGACTTCATGGAGACGCCATTCAGCACCATCAGCTACACCGATACCTATATCCAGGACCTGCAGGCCAGGGACATCACCGACGTCATCGCCGCCACCGATCCTTCGGTATTCAGCAACGGCCTCACCGGCACCTTCAGCGAGAACTACTCGATCCGCGGCTTCCAGACCAACATCAGCGACATGACTGTCGATGGCTTGTTCGGCATGGCCCCCTACAACCGCGCCTCACCGGAAATGTACGAGCACATCGAAGTGCTGAAAGGCCCGTCTGCCCTACTTAACGGCATGCCGCCCGGAGGCTCGGTGGGGGGTATCGTCAATCTCATTCCCAAGCGCGCTGCGGACACCCCGCTCACGCGCCTCACCGCCACCTATGCCTCGGACGCCCAGTTCGGTGGTCATGTCGACGTGGGCAGGCGCTTCGGTGAAGGCAATCAATTCGGCGTACGTTTCAACGGCATGTACCGCGACGGCGACACCGCCATCGATGGTCAGGGTCAGCGTAACGTGCTGTCCTCGCTGGCCCTCGACTGGCGCGGCGAGCGCGGCAAGCTGTCGCTCGACCTGTTCGACAGCGACGACCATGTCCGCGGCCAGAACCGCGGCATGGGCCTGAAAGACGGACTAGCGGTACCCAAACCACCCAAGAACGAAACGTTGCTCAACCCCGACTGGGCGTACGTTCAAACCAAGGACAAGGGCGTCATCCTGCGGGGCGAATATGAACTGAACGATCGGCTGCTGGCCTATGGCGCAATCGGTACCAGCAAGACCGACTACCAGTACAGCGGAGCAATGATCGCCACCGTGATCAATGACGCCGGCGACTTCACCACCTCGATGGGCCAACTGAAAACGCAGTTGCACAAGACTTCTGCCGAGGCCGGGCTGCGCGGGTACTTCGATACCTTCGGCATCAATCACCAATGGTCGGTGAACGCTACCCAGTACACCGAGACGAAAAAGGACTTCGGTCGCCGCTCGGCCGGCGCGCCGTGGACGACCAACATCTACCATCCGGTGTGGGGTCCGAAGGCACCGGAAGCTTTTCCGCCGATCGCCCACACGGAAGACGACCTGAAAAGCTACGGCATCGCCGATACCCTGTCGGTGCTGGACGAGCGGGTGCAACTGACCCTCGGCGTACGCCGCCAGGAAGTGGTCACCGACACCTTCAATGTCAAGACCGGCGCCCGCAACAAGCCCGGCTACGACACCCACGCGACCACACCCGCTGGCGCGATTCTGTTCAAGCTGACCGACGAGCTGTCGCTGTATGCCAACTACATCGAAGGCTTGAGCAAAGGCACCGCCGCGCCGATCACTGCCGCCAACTTCGGCGAGGTGTTTGCCCCCTACAAAACCAAGCAGAAGGAAATTGGCCTGAAGCTCGACCTGGGCACCTTCAGCCACGCCCTCGCGTTGTACGAAATCAAGCGCCCAAGCAGCTACACCGACCCGGCAACCGATGTATTCTCATTCGGTGGCGAGCAACGTAACCGGGGGGTGGAGTGGACCTTCTTCGGTGCCCCGCTTGCCGAGGTGCGCCTGATGGGGGGTGTGGCCTACGTCGATCCCGAGCTGACCAAGACCATGGGCGGCGAAAACGACGGCAAGACCGCCACGGCGTACCCTAAGCTGCAAGGCAAGCTGGGCATGGAATGGGATATCCCCCGCCTGCACGGCCTGACCTTGACCGGCAATGTCACCTCGCAATCCAAGCAGTACATCAGTGCCGACAACAGCCTGTCGATTCCGGGTTACACCCTGTTCGACGTCGGTGCGCGCTTCACCACTCAGGTCGCCAGCAAACCGGTCACCTTACGCGCCAACATCGCCAACCTGGGCGACAAGGATTACTGGGGCGTACCGCTGACCCAATCCCTGGGATTGGGGGCGCCGCGTACCTATGAGCTGTCGGCAACCGTCGACTTCTAGCCTTGGCGCGTCCCTGACCAGGGAAACATAGCAAGAGATGTCGTTTCCAAAGCCACCTCGGCAATGCATGCTGCGGTGGCTTTTTTTGATCGAATTAGCCCTTGAAACGCGGCCTTTCAGGCACTGCCCTTGGCCTGTTGCTCCAGGTGCAGCTGCAATTGCGGGTCGATCTGTAGCGCGCCGGCCAGTTCGTCCAGGTAGGCTCGCTCCGCTTCCTGCTGGTCATCCACCAGCATCACGCTGGCCAGGTACATTTCCGCGGCCATGGCCGGGTCCTGGGCCGACTGGGCGACCTCGGCAGCATCGAGTGGCTTGCTGACTTCAACATCCAACCATTGCTGCAATTGCGGGTCGCTGGTATGGCGTTTGATTTCTGCGTAGATCAAATGTTCTTCCTGTTTGTCGATACGACCGTCAGCCTTGGCCGCAGCAATCAGCGCGCGCAGGATCGCATGGCTGTGGTCTTCGGCTTCTGGGCCGGATAATTGATCGACCGTGCGCACCATCTGTTGCGGGGCTGTCGCCTGGCTGCGCTGCCAGCTTTGATAGGCCTGGAAGGCCATCATGCCCAACGACGCCAGGGCCGCGTAATTGGTACCACCCCCGGAGCGCCCCTGACTATAGCCGCCTGCATTGTTACTGGCGCTACTGCCACCCAAAAGACCGCCGAGCAAACCACCGAGACCACCACCGCCAGCGCCTCCGCCGCCGCCGAGCAAACCACCCAGCAAACCGCCCAGGCCGCCCAACGGGTCTTGCGACGACATGCCGCCGCCCCCTTGTTGCGCCTGCGAGCCCTGCCCGGACCGGAGTAATTGTTCGAGTAGATCACTGGTGTTCATGGTACCGCCCTCCTTTGGTAGTTGTTGCCCAGACAACAAACGATAGCCCCCTCAAGACAACCCACCATGACCGTCTGGCCGACGGCCGAGCAGGCTCAGCCCGTTTATAGCCGCCCAGAATCATTGTCGCGTGGCACCATCGTGACGTAGCCGATTTCGCCGGCGTTATGATCTACGGGCTCGAGATCGATCTGGACCAAGTCGGCCTTGTGATTTTCATAGCCAGCGCAGCCCATCATCACAACAGCGACAGCCGAAGCCAGCCGGCCCATGCGCGTCATGGTCTTTCATGATTGCTCACTTGCAGAAGTAAGTACCCAGTATAGACCTGCCCCCGGTCAGCCTGCCTACCGCACGACAACAACATAGTTAACCAAAACCGAAAGCCGGATTAATCAGTTCAGGGTATCTATTCGCTTCAAACTATCGCTACTCTAGCCGCGCACAAAAAAACAACAAAACCCAATTAAAGCACCCTCGCACTACATCCCTGCCCATCTCTTGCGACCCACAACAATTACGAGGACAACAATGTCCCGTGGAGATAGCAAATGCCCAACGCCCGTATTGATTCAACGCCGCCGTCCTTGCTCGAAACACGCACTATCGACCATATACCCGAATCGGAAAGGCACGGCAGCCTCTTCAGCCAGTTCACCTTGTGGTTAGGCTGTAATTTACAGATTACTGCTTTGCTCACCGGTTCCCTCGCTGTTGTATTAGGCGGTGATGTATTTTGGTCATTGATTGGTTTATTGGTCGGGCAAATATTTGGTGGGGCGGTGATGGCCCTGCATGCTGCACAAGGACCGAAACTGGGGCTTCCGCAAATGATCTCCAGCCGTGTGCAGTTTGGTGTATACGGCGCAACTATCCCTATTATTCTAGTGGCCCTGATGTATTTGGGCTTTAACGCGACTGGAGCGATTCTATCCGGGCAGGCTGTTTCCCAATTGGCCGGGGTCAGCAACAGCAGCGGTATTCTGATCTTTGCCGGGCTGACAATGCTGATGACCATCATGGGCTATCGCTTCATTCACATCGCCGGCCGTGCCGCGAGTGTCGTTGGCGTTATTGCGTTCTGCTATCTCTTTGCCCGGCTGACCCTCACCAATGATATCGGCCAGTTGCTAGCGATTCGTCATTTCGACTGGGGTAGCTTTCTCCTCGCCGTGTCGCTCGCCGCGTCCTGGCAGATTGCCTATGGCCCCTATGTGGCGGACTATTCGCGCTACCTGCCAAGCAAGACCTCCTCGATCAAGACCATTCTCGCCGTTGGGCTTGGTTCGGTTATCGGGGCGCAGATCTCGATGGTACTCGGGGTGTTCGCCGCGGCTCTGGCAGGCGCGAACTTCGCCGGCCATGAAGTCTCTGTGATCGTCGGGCTGGGAAGCACCGGAGCGGCCGCCGCCCTGATCTATTTCAGCATCGCTTTCGGCAAACTCACGATCTCGACCCTGAACGCCTACGGCAGCTTCATGTGCGCCGCTACGGTAATTAGTGGCTTTCGTGGACACGTTGCAGTCAGCCAACGTCAGCGCATTGTTTTCGTATTGTGCATTGTCGGCGCATCGACCGCTGTGGCGCTGCTAGGTGAGGACTCTTTCATCGGGGTTTTCAAATCATTCATATTGTTCTTGCTGGCATTCTTCACGCCCTGGAGCGCTATCAATCTTGTCGATTTCTACTTCGTCAACAAAGAGCAATATAACTTGAACGCCCTGTTCGATCCCAACGGCCAATATGGCCGGTGGAATACCGTCGGGATCAGCACTTACATAATTGGCATCCTGATTCAAATGCCCTTTATTTCAACCAGCCTCTACACCGGCGCACTGGTAGAAAAAATGAACGGTGTCGATATCTCGTGGATTATCGGCTTGATAATACCCGGACTTATGTATTATTTCCTGGCTAAAAAATCCATTGCTCCCGTTTCATCCTCCGTACAGCAAAGTCTGTAAACAGCATTTACTTAAACCCCGCGCAGCTCACCCCGTGCATACACTCTCGGGGTGAGCATTCACCCAGCCATCACTTATTGTTTTTGAAAAGCTGACTTTCGATGTTGGCGATTTATCAACTCGCCCGCTGTTCGTACCCTGATCCTGGAAAATTCAAAAACAATAACAAGGTTCTTATCCATGCCCTCACTGCTCCGCGGTTTCACGCCCTAACTGCACCTGCCCTTTTTTACTCCTGAACGATAAAGACAATGAGCCAACCGTCACCCCGGTTCGGCGAGGAGAGCTGCTATGAGCAATAACAACCCGCAACCCGTTGATGCTGCACTGGTGCCACGTTTCGCCGGCATTCCGACCTTCATGCGCCTGCCCGTGTTCGAAGACCCCGCGCAGGTACGGATTGGCCTTGTCGGTGTACCGTGGGACGGCGGCACCACTAACCGTGCCGGGGCTCGGCACGGGCCGCGGGAAGTGCGCAATATGTCCAGCCTGATGCGTAAGGTTCACCATGTCAGCCGCATTGCGCCCTACGACCTGACCCGCGTCGGCGACCTGGGCGACGCGCCGGTTAACCCGATCGACCTGCTCGACTCCTTGAAGCAGATCGAAGGTTTCTTCAGCAAACTGCATCAGGCCGGGGTGATTCCGCTGTCGGTGGGCGGCGACCACCTTGTCACTTTGCCGATCTTTCGCGCACTGGCACGCCACCGTCCCATCGGCATGGTGCATTTCGACGCGCACTCCGACACCAACGACCGCTACTTCGGCGACAACCCCTACACCCACGGCACGCCCTTTCGTCGCGCCATCGAAGAAGGCCTGCTCGACCCCCGGCGCACGGTACAAATCGGTATTCGCGGTTCAATTTACTCCGCAGACGATGAAGCCTTCGCAGAAGAATGCGGCATTCGCGTCATCCACATGGAAGAGTTCTGCGACCTTGGCGTCGAGGGCACGCTGGCAGAAGTACGCCGTGTGGTGGGCCAGGACCCCACCTACATCAGCTTTGATGTCGACGTGCTCGATCCGGCGTTTGCACCGGGTACCGGTACCCCTGAAATCGGCGGGATGACCACCCTGCAGGCGCAGCAAATGGTTCGTGGTTTGCGTGGACTGAACCTGGTCGGCGCCGATGTGGTGGAAGTCTCCCCGCCTTTCGACCTGGGTGGCGCCACCGCACTGGTTGGCGCAACCATGATGTTCGAGCTCCTCTGCATCCTTGCCGATGCTTTGGCTGAACGCAGTTAAGTCGAGGAGAAGCCAGCATGAGCTTCAGCGACTTCATAGGCTACGACCGCAAGGGTGAGGTTCGGGAAATCGACACCACCCTGTCCAAAGGCCGGCTCAGCACACTCAACGTCTGCGCCAATACCCTGGCTTTCAACGGACCGGCATGGGTCGGGGTATCGTCGATGCCCCTGCTGTACACCCTGTCGGGAGAACTGGCTCCATTGTCGATTCTGGCGGCTTATTTCTTCCCGATGATGGTGATTGCCTTCAGTCTTATCTATCTGGTGCGACGTGCGCCAGCGGCAGGCGGGGTGTTTGTCTTCAGCAAGCGCTACTTGTCGCCCGGGGCCGCGACCATCCTCGGCTGGGCCTACGTAATCATGTGCTTCAGTGTCACAGCGATGTGTGCACTGGTGGGCGCGCAGTACACCCAAAGCCTGCTAGGGCTCAACGGCTCGCCGTACACCGGGCAACTGGTGGCCAGCGTGCTGATCGTGGTGTTCATGGTCCTCAACCTGCGCGGGGTGGAAGCGACCGCAAAAGTCGCTATCTGCCTCCTGGCGCTGGAGCTGGCCGTACTCCTGGGCCTTGGGCTGGCTGGCATCATCGACCCGCAGGTGCCTGGCGCCGGCGTGTTGAACTCCTACATGCCGTCATCGCTCGACAGCTTCTGGACCGCAATCGGACCGGGCATGTTGTTTGGCATGTGGATGCTTGCCCAATTCGACTCCTCGATCAATTTCATCGAGGAAGCGAAGACGCCCGTGCGCACCATCCAGCGCTCGTTTCTGCTGACCCTGACAGCCATGCTGGTGATCTACTCGATCGCCGCCATTGGCTGGAAGATGGCCGTGCCTGCAAGCACGCTGGCAGGCATGTTCGCCGACAGCGCTCAGGCGATTGGCAGTATTGCCCAGCTGTACTTGCCCTCGTGGCTACTGTGGTTGCCCACCCTGGTCATCATCACCTCCGCATGCAATTGCTTGAACATCTCGCTGAATGCCGGGGTTCGTGCCGGCTATCGCATGAGCCACGAGGGTGAGTTGCCTTCGACCCTGGAAAAACTCAACTCGCGACGCGTGCCGGCGCGCCTCACCCTGATCGGCACCTTGTGCGCACTGGCGATGATCTGGGCAAAACCGATCCGCGAACTGCAGTGGTACTACGACGTGGTGTCGATCACCATGATGATCTCCTACAGCACCATGCTCCTGTGCTTCATCTTCGCCACCTTTCGTGAGCAACAACGGACCAAGGCACTTGCCATGTCGGGCCTGCCCGCCCTGGCCCTGCTGACCCTGGCCTACATCGCCTACACCGCAGGGGCCCAGCCTGCAGACCCTGCCTATCTCTATCACGTCTGGTACTGCGGCGCGGTGATCATCGCCAGTGGCGCAGCCGTGCTTGTCTACAACCGCATGCGCCGCAAGGCGCTGTCGCAGAGGATCGTTTCCCCATGATCATGTGGCCTGATCGCAAACGCTTTGCCGTCACCTTGAGTTTCGACCTGGATGCAGAAACCGCGTGGGATTCCTCCAGCCTCGAGGGCCGTCGCCTGACACTCCTTTCAATGGGCGCATACGGGCGCCGGGTTGGCGTGCCGAGGATTCTCGAGTTGCTGGAGCGCTATGAAATACGCGCACAGTTCTATGTGCCGGCAGTGGTAGCGGAAAGAGACCCGAACGTGGTTCGCGGTATCGCCGAGGCCGGCCATAGCATTGGCTGCCACGGCTATTTCCATGAGCGGGTAGACGAACAAACGCCGGAACAGAACCTGCAGATTCTCAAAGACAGCAAAGCGGTGCTGGAGCGCACTATCGGGCGCGAAGTGCATCACTACCGCGCTCCTGTCTGGGAGATCACGCCGGATGTGATCGAGGCGCTGGTCGAGCTTGGTTTCAGAAGTGACAGCAGCCTGATGGGTGACGACCGTCCGTATCTGGTCGGGGGTGCTCCCGGGCAACTTCTCGAGCTTCCGGTCAGTTGGGCGCTCGATGACTGGGAGCAGTTCGCCTACTCCGCCGAGCCTGCGGTGGGTGGAGTAATCGAAGCACCAGACAAAGCCTTGAGCCTATGGACCGCAGAGCTCGAAGGCATGCGCGCCTATGGCGGACATTTCATTCTGACCATGCACCCGCAACTGATTGGTAGGCCTTCACGACTGCTGATGCTGGAACGCCTGATCCAGCTCATCAAGCAGAACGACGACGTCTGGTGGTGCACACCCGACGACGTCTACGAGCAGGTGCGCCGAGGCGCGCTCGAACTCCCCGTCCACCCTTACTGAAAGGTTGACCCATGAATGTTCTGGTAACTGGCTCCAACGGGTTTCTTGGGCAAGAAGTCGTGCATCAATTGCTCAAGCAAGGGCACAGCGTCACAGGCTACGACCGTAGTTTGCTATGCGCCATCGATGCGCCCGGCTTCCACTATCGGCAAGGCGATCTGCTGGACTTGGCCAGCCTGATCGAAACCTGCAGATTGCAGCGTTTTGACGCGGTTATTCATACCGCCGCTATCTCGCACCCGGTAGATTCTCGGCGCATTCCACTGCAAACCGTGCTGACCAACGCCCTGGGTACCACCCATGTGCTGGAGGCCGCCAGGCTGTGCGAAATTCCCCGCGTAGTGAACCTCAGCTCTGAATGCGCCTACGGACACAACCAGGCGCTTGGCGTTATCGATGAAACAGCGCCGCTGAATCCAACGACCCCTTACGGCTGCACCAAGGTGTTCACCGAAAAACTTGGCCAGGTCTACACCGACCTTTATCAGGTCAGTGTCGTTTCGCTTCGCCCCGGCTGGATCTACGGACCAGGACAATTCATGCAGTGCTATCTCAAGGAGTTGCTGCGCGCAGCCATCGATGGGCAGTCGCTCATGGAGCCCTGCGGCGGTGATTATCGACTGCAGTACGTGCATGTCGCCGATGTGGCTGCAGCCTGCCTGTTGGCAGCCTGTGTCGATGAGCAGCGACTCAAGCAACGGGTTTTCAACGTTACTGCAGGCGAGCAAGAGCGTTATGCCGACGTGGCCAACCGTGTGCGGCAGCTCTATCCCAACGCAGCCATCCATATTGGCCCGGGCACCCTCGAGGTGCTGGATGAGAACGCGTGTTTCGACATCACGGCCGCTTGTGAGCAGTTGGGGTATCGCCCCGAATTTCTGCTGAGTGACGGTCTGGCTAGTTACGCACGCTGGTTGGAAAACCACCCCTACTGAAGTGGAGCTGATCGATGAAATCGTATCTTGTGACAGGTGCTGCCAATGGTATCGGTCGTGCTATCGCGCTGGCGCTGGCCGAACCGGGGGACAGCGCAATACTGAACGACCTGACGTTCAGCCACGAACTTGAGTCATTGGTACAGGAACTGGAGCAAAAGGGTGTCAGCGTGCAAATCGCCCTGGGCGATGTTTCAGCCCAAGCGACGGTACAGCAGGCCTTCAGCGGCGTGCAGCGTCTGGACGTGCTGGTGAACAACGCCGGCATTCTCAATGAAGCGCCGATCACGCAAATGTCGTTCGAGCAGTGGGACAAAATGCTGCGCGTGCATTTGTACGGGACCTTCCTGTTCTCCCAGCAAGCTGCGCGCCTGATGACCCGCCAAGGCAGCGGTGCCATCGTCAACATCGCCTCCGACCTTGGCCAGCTTGGCTGCGCCAACCTTTGCCATTATTCCGCAGCCAAAGGTGGAATCATCGCCTTTACCAAGGCATTGGCGAGGGAGTTGGCACCGCAAGGTGTGCGCGTAAATGCGGTGGCCCCGGGTGGAACCCTCACCCCGATGGTCGAGCGCCTGGGGCCGGCCTATATCAAAGAGGAAGCCGCCCGCTATCCTTTGCAACGGCTTGGCAGCGCACAGGAGATTGCCAATAGCGTTGTATTCTTGGCCTCCAACAACGCAAGCTTCACCACAGGCCAGGTGTTGGGTGTGAATGGCGGTGGGGTGATGAATGGCTGAGCGCTCGAACGCTTTAAGGGACGCTATACCACCACGCTAGAAATGCCTGAAAAAAGAGGAAGCCATGCTCGGAAATCTGAACGACGTAGATCTGCGGATGTTGCGCACCTTCTGCACCATTGTCGAAGCCGGCGGTTTTACCGCTGCTCAAGTTCGTCTGAACATGAGTCTGCCGCGATTGAGTGTGGTTATCCGCGACCTCGAGATTCGCGTCGGCTACTCGCTGTGCAAGCGCGGCAAGTCAGGTTTCCAGCTCACCGACGAGGGCATGGCGACTTACACCGCAGCGCAGGAACTGTTCGCTGACATCGAACGCTTTCGGCAGAAAACCGTGGCGGTCAACGGGCGCTCCCAGGAGCATTTGCAACTGGGCACCGTCGACAGCCTGGCAACGATGCCTAACAGCCCTCTACCCTGTGCAATTGCGCGTTTTCGTAAAAGTAACCCCAGAGTGCGCCTGCAGTTGCATGTAATGCGCCCGGATGAACTGGAACAAGCAGTGCTGGAGGAACGCTTGCACCTGGCAATAGGTGCCTTCCATCATCGCCTGTCGGGACTGGACTACAAGCCGCTGTTCGATGAGGAACAGAACCTTTACTGCAGTGCCGAGCATCCCTTTTTCAATCGCCCTGACGAGTCGTTGACCATTGACGAAATCAGCGCCTCGGACTACGTGGATCGCGGCTACGTTGCCGAAAATCGCCGCCCCTACGAGCTGCACTTTCGCAACATGATCAGCGCCTTTTCAATGGAGGCCATCGCCCTTCTGCTGTTTTCGGGTAGCTACATTGGCTATCTGCCCACCCACTATGCGCAAACCTGGGTTGAGCAGGGACGGTTGCGGCCCATTCTTGCGGATCGGCTTTCCTATATCTCATCCTTCCACTGCATTACCCGCCAAGGCCTTCAGATCCAGACGGGCTTGGCCGGCTTTCTGGCCGCGCTGATGATAGATAGCAGCCAGGCCGCGACGGAATAAGGCCATCCCCGGGCATGCCCGCGGGTGAGTCTGCAGGGTCAATTTTTAGTTTCAGTTGAGCATTTAACCGGGGGGCATCGCCGTTTTACTGTAAGGATTGGCGCCTAAGAAACGCCTCACGTAGCTGCTAGCCCGCTCCCGACAGATGCGGCATTTTTTGCCTCTGGTCTACTGCTGCGCGCAAAACACTCTGATATGTCGGGAGTGGACTAATACAAGACCCGTAAGGGAAATACGTCCGGCCTTCTGCGTGGGGTTTCTTAGCTCCCGACACCCAGCCTTTACAAGGCTGTAATCACGCAGGGGTTTTGTATAGGCCTACCGCTAAAAGTAGAGGGGCCTATTGTGCTACCGGTGAAACGTAAACCAAGTTGGCGCGAATGTGCACAACGAGCGCTGCGGCTGCATAGGTTTGGGGATTGAGCCAAGTGCCCCCATTGGCTGTTTCTGCACAAGTAGTTACGCCCACCGGCACCTATTGATCTCTGCAGGTTTGCGCCGCATAAAACATGCTAAACCATCCTTGAACGCTTCCATCCCACGCAAGGAGCAGTGCATGAAAGAAAGCGGTTGGCGACGCTGGTTGCCCGGACTACAGGTGCTACGGTCGTATCATTTTGCGGACTTGCCCAAGGACCTGCTCGCCGGATTAGTGCTGACGACCATGTTGGTTCCGGTGGGTATCGCCTATGCCGAAGCCTCCGGGGTACCGGGCATCTACGGGCTGTACGCCAGTATCGTGCCACTGCTGGCCTACGCCCTGTTCGGGCCAAGCCGCATTCTGGTGATAGGACCTGACTCGGCATTGGCGGCGATTATCCTCGCCGTGGTGCTGCCGCTTTCCGGTGGTGACCCCATGCGCGCCATCGCCCTTGCCAGCGCCATGGCACTGGTGTCGGGGCTTGTGTGTATCGGCGCCGGTCTTCTGCGTTTGGGCTTTATCACTGAGCTGTTGTCCAAGCCCATTCGCTACGGCTACATGAACGGCATCGCCTTCACCGTGCTGATCAGCCAGACACCAAAATTGTTCGGCATCTCCGTGGAGAGCACCGGGCCGCTGCGTGACATGCTGGATCTCGGCGAGGCGCTGCTGGCAGGTCAGGCCAATTGGGCCGGCTTTGCCATAGGTGCCGCAACGCTGGCGTTGATTCTGCTGCTTGCCCGCTTCAAGCGCCTGCCCGGCATTCTCATTGCTGTGGTGGCCGCGACCCTGGTGGTCGGCAGCCTTGGGCTCGATGCCACCGATGGCGTGAAGGTGTTGGGCTCCATGCCCCAAGGTTTACCCAGCTTTTCTGTGCCCTGGCTTCAGGCCTCGGACCTCACCACCGTGCTGATCGGCGGTTTCGCCGTTGCCCTGGTGTCTTTTGCCGACACCAGTGTGTTGTCACGTACATACGCTGCCAAGACCCGCACACCTGTCGATCCGAATCAGGAAATGGTCGGCCTGGGTATCGCTAACCTCGCAACCGGGCTGTTCCAGGGTTTTCCCATCAGCAGCAGTTCTTCGCGCACACCGGTTGCCGAGGCGGCCGGCTCACGCACCCAGCTTACCGGCGTATTCGGCGCCATTGGCGTGGCGCTGTTGCTGCTGTTTGCGCCCAACCTGTTGCAACACCTGCCCAACAGCGCCCTCGCAGCCGTGGTGATCGCCGCCGCCATCGGCCTTTTCGAGTTCAAGGATTTGAAGCGGATCTATCGGATTCAGCGCTGGGAGTTCTGGCTTTCGATCACCTGCTTTGTCGGCGTCGTGGTGTTAGGGGCGGTTCCGGGCATCGGGCTGGCGGTGGTCGTCGCGGTTATCGAGTTTCTCTGGGACGGCTGGCGCCCGCACTACACCGTGCTCGGCCGGGTGGATGGGATTCGCGGCTTTCACGATATTTCGCGCTACCCCAGAGCCCGCCTGGTGCCCGGTTTGGTGTTGTTTCGCTGGGATGCGCCGCTGTTTTTTGCCAACGCCGAACTGTTTCAAAAGTGCGTGCTGGAAGCCATCGACAAATCCCCTACCGAGGTTCGTCGGGTAGTGGTGGCCGCAGAGCCGGTGACCAGCGTGGATGTCACCTCGGCGGATATGCTGGTGGAATTGGAGCAGGCGTTGCGCGCGGCAAACATCGAGTTGCGCTTTGCCGAAATGAAAGACCCGGTCAAAGACAAACTCCTGCGTCTGGAGGTGCTGGAGCATATTGGCACCGACATCTTTCAGCCAACGGTCGGGGCGGCCGTGGATACTTACCTCGAAGAGCATGGGGTGGACTGGACGCCATAAAATTTTGCCCAGGGCATTGTCCCTTTTTCAATCTGGATCGGCATAGCAATCGATAATGATTTCCACTTCGGTGGAATTGCATCGAGACTGCATAGGATCCCCGATTGATGTTCCGTCATCACCTCCCCCTCCCGTCTTTGCTGTGTGCTTCATTGTTGCTCGCTGTAGTGCCTGCGGTGCAGGCCGAAGAACCTGGGCGCAGCGCCGAACAATCCGCTGAAAAACGCTATTTTTCGCTGCCGGCCGCGCCATTGGGGCTAAGCCTTGCTCGTTTTGCCGAGCACGCAGGCATACGCCTGGCGTTCGACGCGCGTCTGGTCGACAAGCTGCAGGCGCAGCCATTGGAGGGCAACTTCAGCCCGATGTCCGGCTTGCAGTTGCTGCTGGCGGGCACTGGCTTGACCTACGAAGCGGTCGATGGGGGTTACCTGATCAAGGCCCAAAAAGGATTGTCGCAAGACAGCGTGCGTCTGCCCAGCACTGCCGTGACCGGCCCGCAAATGGCGGAGGAAAACCGCTTTGCTCATCCCTTCCGGCTCACTTCGGAGCAAATCGAACACCGGCCCCAGGCCAATAGCAACCTTACTGATCTGCTGCGCAGTCACCCAGTGGTGCAGTTCTCCAACAGTAGCCAGAACGGTTTGAGCCAAGGGGAAATCAAGCCCGACTCGATCTCTATCCACGGTTCACGTCCCTATCAGGGCTTGTTCAGCCTCGATGGCATGCGCATGAACAACGACCTGGATCCGGTCGATGCTGGCAACGGCGTTACCATGGCCTCAGGCACGTCGAGCGAACAGGGGTTCTACCTGGACAGCCGCCTGATCGATAGCCTGGAAGTTCACGACTCGAACATTTCCGCTCGCTACAGCGGCTTTACCGGCGGTGTGGTAGAGGCGACATCGCGCAGTTGGCGCGGCGGTCAGGCGGGCCAATTGTACTACCGCCACACCGACGCCGACTGGAACAAAACCTTCACCGACGACAGCCTGGATTTCGACAGTTCCAACAACAGCATGTCGCACCCCTCGCGCTTCCAGCCCAGCTACCAGAAAAGTGATTACGGCTTCTGGGGCGAAACCCAACTGGCGGAGAACCTCGGCGTAGTGGTCAGCGCTTCGCGCCGGGACTCGAAGATCCCTATGCGCGACCTGGGCGGGCCGGGATTCGATATCGATGGCGATACACTCGTTGGCTTCAATCACCCGGCAAGCAACCGCCTGCAACGGCGCCAGTCCGACAACCTGTCGAGCAAATTCAGTTGGTACGCGACCCCGGAAACCACCGTGCATTGGACGGTGCTGTACTCCGGTTACGAGGAACAGATGTTCCAGAACACGGTGGCCAACTCCGGCTACCAGAACAGCCATGACGGCCTGGCCAGTATCCTCAAGCTCGAACACATGACCTCGCTAGGGCAGATGGAGCTCAATGCCAGCTACCGGCACTTGACCGATATTCGCGACAGCGACACTGACTATCGAGTATCCCTGATCGATTCCAGCGATTGGCGTAATCCCGTTACGTACAACTACGGTGGCCCCGGCAGCCTGAATAGTTACCAGGACACTGTGGAGCTGTCCGGGCAGTTTGCCTTCGACCGCATCTTCGCTGCTGGCCTGGGACATCGTTTCACCCTCGGTGCTGGCGTCAACCAAGTGGATGCCGAGTTCGAGCGTGAGGAAACCTACTACGCGGCCAATTTCGACGCGTACGGCGAATACATCAACCTGCGTCAGATCGATGCCTTCTTTGCCGGCTCAGCAAGCACCCGCTACACCAGCTACCACCTGTTCGCCGAGGACGAGATGGATTGGGGACGCCTGACCGTTCGACCAGGCCTGCGCATGGATCGCGACGACTTCATCGGCAGCAACAATCTGGCGCCGCGTTTGTCGGTGTCCCTGGACGCGTTTGGCAACGGCGCTACGGTACTCAAGGCTGGCGCCAACCGTTACTACGGCAGTTCCATGCTCACCTACGCCCTGTACGGTGCACAGAACGGTGGCCTCAAACACTGTTACTTCGATTGCTTCCCGCTGATCGACAACGGCGACGGCACCTGGGACGCAACGCCAGACTATGAAGGCCTGGACAACCTGAAGACGCCTTACAGCGATGAGCTGATGCTCGGCCTGGATCAGCGCTGGGGCAACAGTTTGTGGGCCGTGCAGTACGTCAATCGCAAGCACCGCGATGAAGTGCGCAGTCGCCCCAAGTACCCGGACAGCCGCGCCAGCAACGAGCGCAGCGTCAAGGAATTCGTCAACGACAGCAAGACCGACAGCGACAACGTCTACCTCAGCGTCAGCATGCTCGAGCCTTGGCGTGCCCTGCATGCAGAACACCGTTTCAGCGCCGCATTGGCCTGGCAGCGCACCCGCAGTGACACCGCTCTGGAGCTGGGCTATAGCGACATTGATATGACCATGAAGCTGGACCCAAGCCAGGTTTGGTACGAAGGCAAAGTGATCAATGCCAAGGACCTGCCAGCCAGCGACTTCAACGCCCCCTGGAAGCTCAACGTAGATTGGCAGGCCGATTGGCAGGCTTACGGCATCACCCTGTTCAACCGGGTGACCTGGGAAAGCAGCCGCGATCAGGTGTACAAGCACGACACCGGCGTAGACGGCTATTACCCGCTGCCTGACAGTGATCTGCGCGTACGTAAATACAGCTCGGCGCGAATCGGTTCGCTGTGGCGTTGGGACACCAACGTGCAATGGAAGCCGGCCTTTGCCCACGGTCTGGGCTTCAACGCCCAGGTCAACAACGTGCTCAACAACAAAAACCAGAGCGACACCATGTCGTGGAACGGCGGCACCTACAAGATCTATCAGCCTGGCCGTCAGGTGTGGTTGGGCATGACTTACGACTTCTGAGCCGTCGCGGCCTTACGGGGCCGCCTCCTTCTTCTGAGGAGCGGCCCAGACCGGGCCGTGGATCTTGATGACAAGACTTCGACAATTCTGGGCCATCACCGGCCCTTTCTGGCGCTCGCGTTCAGCATTGCCCGCCTGGTTTTTACTGGCCACAGTGATCGCGCTGACGCTGCTTGGCGTGTGGTTCAGCGTGCGCATGAACCAGTGGAATGGCGACTTCTACAACGCCTTGCAAGCACTCAACGGCGAGGCGCTTTATCCCTTGCTGTACAGCTTTGTGGGGCTGGTTGCAGCAATGATTCTGGTCGTGGTGTATGCCGACTACCTGCGCAAGCACCTGCATATTCGCTGGCGAACCTGGCTGACAGAACATTTGTGCAACCGCTGGCTTTCTGCAGACGGCCAACACTATCGCCTGCAGCTACAAGACCGCGAGCCGGACAACCCCGACCAGCGCATCGCCGATGATGTGCGGCTGATGGTCGAGCATTCGCTCAAGTTGCTGCTGTCGTTCATCCGTTCGCTGGTTACGCTGGTTTCGTTCGTCAGCATTCTCTGGACCTTGTCGGGTGCTTTCACATTCAGCCTTGCAGGAGAGACGTACCGCCTGCCGGGCTATATGGTCTGGACCTGCTTGGCCTATACCCTGGCCGGGATTGCCGTGACCCATTGGATCGGCGGCGCGCTGCAAGGTCTGAACGTCGGCCAGCAACACCGTGAGGCGGACTATCGCAGCGCCCTGATCTTTCGCCGTCGCCACGCCGATGCGATCGCAGGGCATCACGGCCAGGAACAGGATCGCGAAGCCTTGCGTTCGCGCTTCGCTGAAGTGATCGGTAACTGGTACCGCCTGATGCGCGCAGAACGAAACCTGGCGTTTTTTACCGTCGGCTATCAACAAGCCACCCTGCTGGCGCCGTTCTTCTTTGCCTTGCCCAAATTTTTATCAGGCGAACTACAGCTGGGCGGGTTAATGCGTATTCAGTCGGCCTTCGGTCAAGTTGCTGGCGCGTTGAGCTGGTTTATCTACGCCTATCGCGACATTGCCGCGTGGGCGGCGTGTGTCGAGCGCTTGCATGGCTTTGTGGTAATCCTGGATGCACCGTTGCACGCGCCGTTGGCCGCCTGCAAACCTTCAGGCAATGCACTGCTGGAAGCCGAGCTGTCGGTCCAGCACAGCGATGGCTCCCCGTTGCTGCCCGCACTGACCCTGCGTCTGCAGCCCGGCACCCTGACCTTGCTGAGCGGACCATCGGGGATGGGGAAATCAACCTTGCTGCGAACCTTGGCCGGGTTCTGGCCACACGTTCAAGGCCGATGGCTTACGCAGGCTGCGGTGTTCTGGATGCCTCAGGACCCGTACCTGGGAGACGGAACACTGGCCGAGTTGCTGACGTATCCGCGCCTGACGGGGTCGTTCTGCGACAGCCAATTGCACTGGGCGCTGAATGAGGTGGGCATGGGCCACTGGGGTGATCAGTTGGCGCACCGAGCTGACTGGTATCAGCGCTTGTCCGGTGGTGAACGCCAGCGCCTGTTGATCGCCCGCCTGCTACTTAACCGCCCTGCTTTGTTGCTGCTCGACGAAACCCTCTCGGCGCTCGATCCACCTGCCGCCAGCGCACTGCTGGAAGTGCTGCGCCGGCACCTGCACAGCAGCGCCATCCTACTGGTCAGCCATCAGCCTCATCTGGCGCTTCAAGCCGACCACGTCATCGACTTGAACACCCCGACTTACCCCTGCGAGGAACGCTTTGCTCATGAACGCTAGACCCCTTCTGACGCTGTGTACACTGCTGTTGCTGACAGCCTGTGGCGCAGCGGTTGCGCCGCAGCCCGCGACGCCTGTGCCGAACGAGCCACGCGCTGAGCTACCCACGCGGCCTGAACTACGCGACTACCACCTGGCCAACGGCATGCGAGTGATGTTAGTACCGCGCGAGTCCGATGGCATGGAGCTGCGCCTGTTGGTAGGCAGCGGTTCACTGCAGGAAAGCCCGCAACAGCGCGGGTTGGCGCACTTTGTCGAGCACATGGCATTCAAAGGTAGCCAACACTTTCCGGGCAAAGCCGGCCTGGCCGCACTGGAACGCTTGGGCATCAGCCTGGGACCGGACATCAACGCCGCCACCAGCTTCAACAGCACCTTGTACAAAATCTCCCTGGCCGAGGATGCTCCTGAGCACGCAGACTTGGCGCTGCGCCTGATGGCTGATTGGGCGGCGAACCTGAGTTTCGACCCGGCAGCGTTCGAAGCCGAGCGAGAAGTAATCGTCGAAGAGTGGCGGCTGCGCCAAGGCGTGGGGCAACGCATCAATCAGCGTCTCGATGACTTGCTCTACCAGGATAGCGATTACCAGGGCCGCAACCCCATCGGCGATCTGGACGTCATTCGTCATGCGCCCCTTGCGCAGGCGCAGGCGTACTACCGCGACTGGTACCAACCCCAGCGCATGACCTTGCTGCTGGTCGGGCGCTTTGACGATGCACAACTACGTGGCCGCATCGAAGCATTGTTCGGCCTCCAACCGCGCGGAACTGCAGCACCGTCCAGTACCGCACAGTTTCGTGGCGGGAAGGCGTTGCGCGTGGCGTCGGTGTTCGATGCCGAACAGGGACAGCGTCTGGTGCAATTGATATTGCAGCGAAACCTGCCGGCCGCGCTGGACAGCCAGAATGGGCAATGGCGTGATCTGATCGACGCCCTGTGGTTGAGCGTACTCGACGAACGCCTGGACCTTTTGGTCGAGCAAGGGTCGTTCAGCCAGGCAGGGGTTGCCGAGCGAGCCATATTGCTGGACGCCCGCCGTGGTCAATACCGGATCGTGCTACACCCGCGTGACAATAACTACGCTCAAGCCAGCGAGCAGCTGTTCACCGAACTGCAACGCATGGCCACTCAACCGGTCACTGCGCAGGAGTTGGACGCCGCCAAGCAGCGCCTGGCGGAAAAACTGGATAACCAGGCTAGCGGCCAACAGCGTTATACCAATCAGGTGCTGGCCGACACCATGGCCCAGGCCGTGGAATTCCAGATGCCGCTGTATGACAAGCGTCAGCAACTGCAAATTACCCAGGCCTGGCTACCGAAGATCACCGCCTTGCACCTACAGGCAGCGGTCAGCGAGCTATTGGCTGAGGCATCCCCGCGTCTGGCGCTGGTAGGCCCCAAGAGCGACGCCAAGCAGCACAACGACCAGCACTGGGCGACATTATGGCAGAAAGCTCTGGCTAGCCAGCCTGGGGCCTTTCCTTACGCTGCGCGGATGCAACAACTGCAACTTGCCACGCCGGCGCCAGGAAGCTTGACCGACCTGTCGCCATTGAAAGCAGTCGATGCACTGCAGTGGCGCCTGAGCAACGGGCTGCGGGTGATCGTCAAGGCTGATCCATCCCTGCAAGACAATGTACGCCTGGAGTTGCGCCAGTACGGGGGGACATCTGTTGAGCCGGCCGATCAGGCTGGTCTCTCCAACTGGTCCACCAGCCTGGCGGAGCGCAGTGGTTACGGTGAGTACTCGGCATTGCAACTGGCGCGACTGGGCCAGGCCAGCCAGGTGCAACTGAAGCCGTTCAGCGAAAGCCTGTTTCACGGTATGCGCGGCACGGCACCTGCGGATCAGTTGGAAACCCTGTTCAAACTCCTGCGCCTGAAACTCTCGGCGCCACGTTTCGACAGTGAACGTCTGGAAGAAATGCGCCAACGTTACATCACCAGCCTCGACAGCTTGCCGGCGGAACGACGCTTTATGGATGCCATCAATCGCACCGCGTACAGCAACGGCGAGCGCTTGGTCAACGATGCCCAGGGACCGTGGCGCACCTTCCAGGCCGAGCAACTGCGCGAGGCATACAGCGAGCTGTTCGCCGTGCGTCAAGGAATGACCTTGGTGATCAGCGGTCCGGTGGACAGGGAGCGCGTCCAGCAGCTTTCTCGAACCTGGCTGGCCAGCTTGCCTGCAGTCGCCGGCCCGGCTGTACTTTGGCGCGACAGGGGGGTGCAGCCATTGCAGCAGAGCATGCACCACACATACCCGTGGTCCAGCAGCCCGAAAACGATGGTCAATCTGCTCTATAGCAATTCTGCGCAGTGGAGCGACCTGGATGTCCAGGCATTGGCTGTGGTCGACAAAGTGGCCAACCAGCGATTGCGTCAGGCCATTCGTGAAGAAGCATCCGGGGTTTATGCCATCGGTTTCAGCCAACTGCTTACGCGCTTGCCATCGTCCTACTACCTGGCCCGGCTGAACTTCACTGCCGCCCCCGAACGCGCCGAATCGTTGACCGCACAAGCACAGAAGGTAGTGAGCCAACTGGCCGAGCACGGCATCAGTCAGAACGAACTGGACCAGGCCCGGCAGGCCCAGCTCAACGAGATGACGCAGCAACGTCGTAGCGCCGCCTACTGGACCGAAGCCCTGGTCCAGGTGGCCATGGTAGATGACGACTTCAACAGCCTGGCCGATGCGCCGCAACGTCTGCGCGAGCTGGAGCTTTCCCACGTCAATGCACTTTGTCGGGCGCTGCTGGGGCGCAATCCCAAGTTGTTCGTGCTGGCCCCAGCCAGCGCCACCCTTCAGGCTGCGGGAACCACCGTCGCCCAGTAACGGGTGCGGTATTGCACTTTTACCGGCAAAACCTGGCCGAGCGTGGCCAGGATCTGCTCGGGATGGCGCAGATCGAAGGCACCGGAAACACGCAACGCTGCGACTTGCGGGTCGCAGTGCAGCCGCCCGCTACGGTAACGGTCCAGCTCACGAGTAAAGGATGCCAAGGACATGCCGTCACTGATCAACAAGCCACGGGTCCAGGCGTCGGAGGCAACCGGCAAATCTTCGCGGCGCGTCTCCTGCGTTGAAATCACTAATTGCTGGCCGCCGACAAGCTGTTGCTCCTTGTTGCCGACGTTGATGCGTAACTGACCCTGGTAGACACACACACGTGGCGACTCACCCTCCAGCGCACGAACCGAGAAACGTGCCTGCTCAGCCCACACTCGCGCCTCTGGCAATTGCACCTGTGTAGGACCGGCCACCACCTGGCGCGAGTCGACCATGATCTCGCCTTTGAGCAAGGCAATCCGTGTGCCCTTCCCGCCACTGTCTACATCCAGCGCTGTAGCGGTGTTCAGGGTCAATTGCAGATGATTGCCCAACTCCAGATTGCGCAACTCACCGGTAGTGGTGCGATAGCCCGCACTCAGCTCCGGCCATGCCTGGCGCTGTCCACTGTAGGCAAGTGCCCCCGCTCCGCCGAGCAACAGGCAAAGCTTACCGACGAAGGCGCGCCGTGAAGTATGCGCAGGGGTTGCTCGCAAGGAATGCAGCAGTAAACGACCCTGGGTACCTGACAGTCGCTGGCCTAGCGTCTCGACGCGTTGCCAGGCCTGACGATTCTGGCCGCTGGCCGCAAGCCATTCCTGCCAGGAGCGATAGCGAGGGTCGCCCTGTTGAGCTTCACGCAATTCAATGAGCCAGTTCAGCGCCTCGCTCAGGCTTTGCGGATCGTCGCGCAGCGCACTCATGCCTCCAGCTCCAATTCCAGTTCCAGGCAGCGCAGCAGCGCGGTGTGCATGTACTTTTTGATAGAGCTGACCGTAACGCCGAGACGTTCAGCGGCTTCAGCGTATTTGAGACCGTCGACCTGACAGAGCAGGAAGGCCTGGCGCACCTTGGTCGGCAAACTGTTCAACATGCGATCCAGTTCATACAGCGACTGCAGAATCGAGCAGGTCAGCTCAGGCGAAGCCGCCAGTGCCTCGGGCATCTGCTGCATGGTGATCAAGTACGCACGCTCAAGTTCCTTGCGGCGCACCTTGTCGACCATCAGGCCGTGGGCAATGGTCCTGAGAAACGCCCGAGGCTCTCGCACCTCCTCAAGGTTCTTGTGCAACACCTTGACGAAGATGTCATGCGCCAGGTCGGCGGCGTCGCTCGAACACCCCAGACGCTGCTGCAACCATCCCTTGAGCCAGCCGCAGTGATCCTGATAGAGGCTGACGACAACATCCTTGGTATGCATGATCAATTAGACATAAGGAATAATCGCTAATGATAATCATTATTTACAAGGATTGAAACGCCGAACTGCAGCGTAGTGACGACAACGTCGCATCCGCTGCCATCTATGCGAAAATACCGGGGCTTATGTTCATATGTGTGGAGATGTACAGTTTTGGTAATGCACTATTCAACCAGCAACGACTCGGTCGCTTGCGGTCGCAACGGCAATAACCTCAGCAGCACTTCTGAAACCGACAAAGTCGATTGCAAGTCGTGCCAACGTTCTCTGGTCAAAGCGCAAGAGGCGCCGGCCAAGACAGCAACCCCCTCATTGGCCGAGCTGCGCAAACAGCGCCAAGCCAGCCAAGTGCAAAAGGCTGCAGCGAGCGCGTTCTGCTTCAAGGCCAACTGGCGTGTACGCCTGGCCGCACAGCCCGATCGCTGCCGCCTGCCTCGCGGCGTAGCGCCACAGGCTTTTGTGTAAGCATACAGATGTCCAAGACCACCCTACGGGGTGGTTTTTTTTGCCATCGATTTGCTGGAAGGGATGGTATCGCCGGGCACGCTCGCTACCACAGCGGCGAGGTGTGCGATGCCGGAAAAGACAAAACCCCTACCTGCATGTGCAGATAGGGGTTTCGGAATTTAATCTTGACGATGACCTACTCTCACATGGG